>JAUWZP010000007.1 GCA_030615265.1 Candidatus Bathyarchaeota archaeon | reverse complement strand
TCGTCTATAATGGTGGGGGCGGAAAGCACGGTGCTTGGCATACCGACTGACAATGGTAAACTTGCTATAGTTATGCTGACAAGAAGCGTTATGACAAGCGAAATCCATAACAGGTTTCTTGTTTTTTTCATTTCTCTTTTTCTCCAAAGATGGTTTTAATAGTGTTGCTATTATTAAATTCGATTTCATGAATAAAAAGTATATGGAAAAATCTTCTAGTTGTTTATACGTGTTTAAAAGAACTCGTTACGCAAGTTTTGATAAGCCTGCTTTCTTACATGCTCCATTCGTAGACATGGTTGCGACAGGTGTGCCAGGCGTGCCGATTCAGAATGCTAACTGCTGTTTTTTAGTAATTGCATTGGCTAAATTATTCGTTCTTTAAGGAAAGCTAATTTGCATGTACGAATGAAGTCTTGTTCTCTATGTCGGTTTGGGTTTTCTCACCCTCAAGAAGTAGACCAATGTTGTTACCGCCACAATGGCTATCACTGTTCCAGCAACCACATACAGAACGAAGTCTGTTCCGCCTGGTGCCTCTTTCACGGTGACTATGTCGCCGACATAAGTGTTGTCGGTCATGTCTATTTCGCCTGAAACCACGCTAGCATTCGCGCTTATGGCATAGGTGCCCGCATCAACACCCGTTGTGTCCCAAGTGAAGGTTAACGTTGTGCTGGCCCCAACAGATAGCGTAACATCTGTTTTCGTTTCAATCTCAGTGTCGTCGTATTTGACAGTGACGTTGAAGGTCTCGGTGAAATCACCTTGGTTTTCAATGGTTACGTTGATGGATACGGATTCGCCGACTGTTGCATTGGTTGAAGAGACTGTGACGGCGGTGACGGCTATGTCGTGGGCCAAAACTGTAATTGTACCGTTAAATTGGAGCATGTTGTTGTCTGTTTGGATTTCTCGGGTTAGGTTGCTCGCAACAGCCCTTATAGTGTAAGTGCCTCGACTCACGCCAGTTGTGTCCCAGCTGAATTCTAGCGTTGTATCTGCTAGTCCAGCTAAACCGGTTTCGGTTTCATTGATGACGGTGCCGTCGTAGTAGGTGGTGACATTGAATGTTTGTAGCTCCGGAAGATTACCCTCGTTCTTAATGGTCACGTTTATGACCAAGGATTCTCCTGCGACCACCTCAGTGGTGGACGGAGTAACGCTGACTATAGCTATGTCAAGACTGTAAATGGTCAAGCCTCCTGCCAGCTCCCATGCGGCGGACGTTAGACTATCGTTGTCTGTGACGATTAGGGTCACAAAGTATGTTCCTTTCGTTGTGTAGATGTGGGTCGTTGTTTCGCCTGTTCCATGTGGGGTTCCATCGCCGAAGTCCCAGTCCCAAGCGACGATGTAGCCGTCTGGATCGGTGGCGATTGCCTTGAACGTTACTGTTTCCCCCTCGATTGGCGGCCTAGGTGAATACTCGGCGCCTACCACTTCAGGGGTCCCGAGTGGGCGAGTAAGAGTCACCGCATTAAGGCGCGTGTCTCCATTGTTATCAGGATCGATTTCATCTGGAACCTCTGTTGCCTCAGCTCTTATATTGTACGTGTAATTTCTGCTTCCTGTTGTGTCCCAGACGAAGTCCAAGGTTATGCTGGCCCCTGGAAGCAGGATTATATTCTCTCGCGTTCCAATGTCGCCAGAACTCGGAGGTTGCCCGTGTGGAGTTACCGAACTGTACGTCACGGTCACATTGAAGGTTTCGGTGAAATTGCCTTGGTTTTTGAAGGTTGCGTTGACGTATACGGGTTCGCCGACCGTTACATTGGTTGGCCAGGCCGTGGGCGGGACGGTGGCGGCTATGTCTCGACGACCTATCATCACCTGGCCGTCAAAGGTACGCGTGTTGTCGGCTGGATCCTCATCGCCAACGAGGATAGCTTCAGCTTTTACGACATAGTAGCCGGGACTGACGTCAGTTGTGTTCCAGCTGAAGCTCAGAGGTTTTTCTGTTAGTGAAGCCAAATCGGTGACAGTTTTGGTTTCGATATCGGTGTTGTTGTATTTGGCGGTGACGTTGAAAGACTCCGTTGTGGCACCCCCATTGAAGACAGTTACGTTGATTGTTACAATGTCGCCTAGCATCACCTCATCATCTGGGCCCCCGGTTGGGGACGCCGTGATTTCCTTGACAGTTATGTCATGAAGGGGCACATCCACATTTGCGAAGAAACCGTCTACCGTGTCGTGAGGCATGGGTTCTCCATATATGTCGCTGATTTCTGTGGGACCCATGCCTAGCATGGATGTGCCTAGGGCGTCAACGGTGAAGTCGATTCTCGCTATTGGCTCGGGGGCAACGGTTGAGAACCCCACTAGCTCGCCGAACATCATGCTGTAAGAGACGGCTAAGTAGCCTTCTGGGTCGTTTATTAGGCTAGGCCAAGGAATTATGAAGGGATCATAAGAACTGTAGCTGGTGGCGGTTAGGACAGTCGTGTCATAGCTTAAGATGAAATCGTAGCCCCACATCGCGCTGACATCGGCGACGGTGATGTTAATGTAGAAGGTTGAGCCAGGCGTCAAGGCCTCGTCTATAATGGTGGGGGCGGAAAGCACGGTGCTTGGCATACCGACTGACAATGGTAAACTTGCTATAGTTATGCTGACAAGAAGCGTTATGACAAGCCAGATCCACAAAAGGTTTTTTCTGTATCTGAAACGCAATATGGACCTCTCCTTCTTCCTCTTTCTCTCTAACTAATTAAAGCAGTTTGGAAGTATTATAGTTTTTTGCAACTATCATAAATCGCGAATTGCAGAAGACACGAACATTCTTACCAGGATTTCTGCCAGTTGGCACTAATGATTCCAGCGTCATGTATGCCGATTTTCCCGTCGTCGTTGATGTCAACGTTTAAGTCGTAGCCTAAGGGTCCAGCGGGTGGGCCGGGATACCAGTGGGCGCTGATTTTACCCGCGTCTAATATATCTACTATTCTGTCGAAGTTGACGTCGCCTGGAATGGTCACCATAACTGTGCCGTCGGTGAAGAAATTGTCTGAGAGGTCATTTTCGTCTGGAACGGGTTTTGCCTTTGCCGATATGGTGTAATAGCCGTAAGGAGTGCCTGCGCTCCAAGGAAAGGTTAGTGTTATGCCAGTGTTTGGAGCCAAGCCTATGAATGTTTGGGTTCCCATAGCGGTTGTGTTGTAATACGCTGTGACATCGACGGTTTCGGTGAAATTTCCTTCGTTTCTAACTTCGACATAGACGTATAATCCGTATCCTCGGTGAACTATCGTTTTGGAAGGTGTAACGCTTTCTATAGCCACATCGTGCGTTACAACGATGACTGTGCCGTCGATGTACGTGTTGTCGGCTATGTAGGTTTCGCCAGCGACGATGCTTGCTTCAGCCCATATTACATAAGTTCCAATGTCGAAATTTGACGTGTTCCATAAAAAGTCTATTTGATTTAGCTGACCAGGATCTAAAGAGGTTGTTTCGGATCCGAGCAATGTCGAGTTGACGTAGTAACTTACTTGGAAGGTTTGAGCCACCGTTCCTTTGTTTCGGGGCACAACTTCAATTTGGGTGGTTTCCCCTTGGGTTACTATTTCTGAGGAAGGTTCAACGCTAAATATGGCCACATCGTCCTGAGCGGGTATCGAGTCTGACACATAGTAAATGTCCAGGTTGTATTCCCTCCCTGACGACCAAGAGATCCATATGGTGCCGGCATTCGTCTGAAGGATCGACGGCCCCGCGTCGGTTGAACCATCCGTGGTGAGCCGGGTGTCCCCAGACCAGCTACCATCAAAAATGTTGTAGTATATGTCTATGTTAAATTGTGGTCCCCTATCCGAAGCCCAAACGACCCATATCCGTTCGTCTAGACCTTGCATGATTGATGGCTGCCAATCTGAATCGGAATGAGTGGTTACCGGCGTCTCAAATGACCATGACGTTCCATTATGGAAGGTGTAGAATATGTCGTTGTTCCTCACCCATGCAATCCAGATCTTTTCGTCCGCGGTCTGCATAACCGATGGTTGCGAATCCTCAATGCCTAGATTCGTGGTCAGTCTTTCCTGTGACCAGGTTTCACCGTTGTCAGATGAAGTTTTATAGTATATTTCGAAGTCCCCTGTTCTATCTGAGGCCCAAACAACCCAAATCGTGCCGTTTACTGTCTGCATGACGGATGGGTACTCGTCTTCCTTTGGGTCTGTGATTAGAGGCTCATCAGATGACCATGATCCGTTAAAAGTCTTGTAATATATGTCATGGTTTCCTGTCCGGCCTGAAGTCCAAACAACCCATAGGGTATGATCAGTAGCCTGCATAATCGATGGTGTAAAGTCATTGCTTGTGTCGTTGGTCAGTTGAGTGCCAAGTGACCACGGGTGCACTAAGGATTCATTATAAACTTTGTAGAAGATTTCATTGTTCCCGGTTCTGTACGATTGCCAGACAAGCCATATTCTTCCATCGGTTGTCTGGGTGATCGATGGATTCGCGTCAATCTCATAGTCCCAGGTGAGCCTCATCTCAGGTGACCATTCGACTGCGTTGCCAATTGATATTATGGACGCAAGCATAACTAAGAACAAAGTTGAAGCTAATATCATCGGAACAATCTTTTGACACATATAATTCTTCCTCTTCTTTCCATGGATCTGCAATAATTAGAAAAAAAAGGGGTGTTGGTGCGTTTTGCACGCTTTGGTTTTTCTAGGTTTGTCTTATGGTAAGGTGGTTACACTGAACCACTCTGTTCCTTTCTCTGAGTTTACTGTTCCTTTTTCCCAATGGGGAAATCCGCCTGGGAGGTAGAAGTCGACGTAGTATATTTCTGTTCTGACTTCGTAGTTCATCTTACTACTGCCGTCGAAACCCCATCTGTCATCGAAGACATCAAAGTCGGCTGTGAATCTTGCCAGATCTTTAGGACCTATCGATACTTCAGCCTCTATTGATCCGAGGGCCTGCATGGCTGGGAATTCCCATATACTCCAGACGATCCTAACCAGCGTATCTTCCTTGGTGTTTAGGCTTTTAACCCATGCTGTGAAGGTGTTGCTCGTGTCTGGGTCCCTTACCGATACGTCGAATCGACGAGAATCAGCTTTGCTCTCTCTCAGGTCGACGCCTATAGGATGCGGTGGCGAAAGCACTTCTATAGTGTCCGAAGAGCTGTCGGTCTTTCCGTCGTTGTCGGTGACGGTTAGCGTCACAGTATAAGTTCCTGCAGTTCTATACGAGTGGGTTGTTGCTCCACCGGTTCCAGTGTTTCCGTCTCCGAAGTCCCAGTCCTCAGCGACTATGAAGCCGTCTATATCAATGCTGGTTGATGTGAAGGTCGCGGTCTCGCGCTCGATTGGAGTCGACGGGGTGTAGTAGAAGTCAGCGAGGGGAGCCCCTGCAATGTTGCGGAATGAGCCGTCAACGGCCGCGTGAGGGATGGGTTCGCCGTATATGTCGCTGATTTCTGTATTGTCGAGGTTTAGCTGAGACGCTCCAGAGTCTATGACATCGAAGTCTATTCTCAGTATTGGCGCGGGTGCAATGGTTGAGAATCCCACTAGCTCGCCGAGCATCATGCTGTAGGATGCTTTAACGTAGCCTTCCCCGGTGTTTATTTCACTAGGCCATGGCATCATGAAGGGGCTATAGGATGAGTAACCAGTAGCCGTTAGGATTGTTATGTCATATTCTAAAGTGATGTCGAAGCCCCACATTGCGCTGACGTCTGCGACGGTGATGTCGATGTAGAAGGATGAACCAGGTGTTTTGGTTACATCAGTTATGTCTGGCGCGGCAAGTGTTGTAGTTCCAGCGAAGACCAGTCCAACTGGCAGAACGGCCAGAAGAAACAGTGCGATGCTAGCTAACAGCAAAGTTTTTTTCCAAATTGTTATTTTTCCTCTCACTATTTTCACCTCTAAATTTCTTCTCTGTAGTGAGCGTTTATGACTCCAGCGTCGACGATGTTAATTGTTCCTAGTGTTGGGTATTGTTTGACAGGTCCGATGTCGGCGATGACGTCGTAGCCGGATGGCCCGGAGATGAATGGTGGTATGTTCCAGTGGGCGCTGACTTTGCCTGCGTCGGTTATGCTAACCCGGTTGTCGCCGTTTATGTCGCCGTTCAAGCCCTTCCAATGGTGATACACGAAGGTACCTGGGTATATCGGGTTGAAGTACCATCCTTGGTACCAGTCGCGTTCCCAACGACGTCCAAGAGCTTGACTCGTGCCGACGCTTGGAATGTCTTGGAAGTACATGAGTTGAAGGTCGTAGTAGTAACCTTTTCTTACTGGTCCGTCTGGAGTGGCGATGGCTAGTTCGATTAGTGCGTCAACTGTTGAGTTACTGTAGCTCTGGAAATAGGTGAAGTCTCCGTCGGAGTGTTGGTACGGGACCACCCAGTTATGAGGATCTGGGTAGTCGGCGAGCCAACCTATGATGAATATAGGCATCAGCGACCTGAAGGTTGGATATCCAACGAGCTCGCCTAGATACGTGGGCCAAGGAACGCCTAGCACACTGATTTGGACTGGCCCCCAGCCGTTGTCAGTAAAGACCTGCTGGACGCCGTCTCTGAGCATCTCTGCGGTGGTTTGCCTCGGGACGTTGCCTGTGTTGAAGGTTATGGTCATCTTGAACCCTGATGTCGTCACGCCTTCCGCTATTCCTCCCACGGTGTTGTTTGCCAATATGAAATGATCTCTAGCCGCCGTTAAGTCGTAGCTGTACGTCGGGTTGGCTGGGTTGTGGTATAGTATTCCCTCTATGACAGAGCTTTTTGGCTGAACCGCCTCACCCCAGAACATGGTATCAAGGAACTCTTGGTAGTCGAAGCTGTAGGCGAAGCCCTTCCTTATGTTGATGTCGGCGAAGAAGTCCAACGGAATTCCGTCTCCATTTACCAGTGAGCCGGTTCCTACGTATCCGGTTGCGGGGTTAGTGTTGAAGTTGAAGAAGTAGTTAGCCATTTGCAGTGATGGTAGGCCAGGTAGACCACGTATACCCGCGGCGTAATCCTCTGGGTTCGTGGGCATTCCAGGGTTCCACTTTGTTGGCCAGTTCAGTATCATCTGGGGCAGATAAGCTCTAGGAACGTACACTGAATCGGCATATCCACCGATGAAATCTGCATAGCGTGTACCCCATTCGTAAACCACCTTCTCCGTAAACCTGTCCACATAGCCCGAGCAGTGCGGAGCAGGCCAGAGTCCCCAGTATTCAGCGTGTCTTATGATGGACCATTCTACTCCATGTGACCAGTAGTCGAGCTTGTACGGACCGGTTCCCATCATGACGTTGCCAGCGGCGTCTAGCGGTGACATCCCGGGGTCCTCGTAGGCCTTCCAGTTTGTCCAGTCTCCATCAAAGCATCCATTTGCAATACTGTATGCTTCGCTCATTATGGAAGCCCATGACTGGCTTAGAATCTGCATGAACGGCGGATAAGGCATGGCGAGGTTGAACCAAACGTGCGTCGAGTTGCTCTCTACAGCAGTGTTTATTTTAACACTGGAGTCTTGTGGCCAACCACTCTTGTCTGGCCATCCACTGCCGATTAGAGGTTCATTGATCATCCATACCGGACCACCAGATCGGTCCATAACCATCGCCCTTTCAAAGGAATACTCCGCATCCGCAGGCGTAAGCGTAGAACCATCATGGAACTTCACACCTGTTCTTATCTTGAAATACCAAGTGCTGTCCGTGCCTGTTGGAGAGCCCGGTTTTGGAGGCTGATTGATCAGCCATTCAGTGGCTAGAGATGGGACAAAGTCGCCTACTGACTCACGGTCAAAGAAAATCAGGGTGTCATACACGTTAAAGATCAGCATTGCGCTGGCTGTGTCGTATGCCCAAGCTGGATCAACAGTCTCAGGATCGCCTATTGACTCAATTATGAGATGGCTTTGATTAGGTATCACAACTGTCGGCGCTGAAACACTTAAAGCGAACATTGGAAGCAATAGTAGCCAAAGAAAAACCATAGGTAAAGTCTTTTTGTTCAATTTTCTTTTCTCCTTTCTCTTTTTTATTTACAGCAAACAAAGCTATGCAGTCAGCGATATTTATCTCTTATGGAATACTTCTCTAGTTGCCAATTTTTAGCATCTCTCTAAACTGTATCGAACGCAAACACTTAAGGAAGGTATATCCTGGATACGCCGAAGAATCTAGATAAAAAACTGAAGGACGAAACATGAGAAGAGAATTCCCTTGGCCCGAAGACCCTATCCACAAAAGCTTACTGATCCATCTTTTTTGCATCACCATGCGCGCACGCCGCGGTTGTTACAGTTAAAGCTTATTAACCTCTGTTTCTCAAGTTAACATCCGACGGAGGTCAACCAAAATGGGATTACGAGAATACATAATAAGAAGGGTGTTACTCATGATACCGACCCTAATCGGCGTTTCTTTGCTCATCTTTGGCGTCATGCAATTCTTCAGCCCAATGCAGAGAGTTAGCCTATACGTCAGTGAAAGCCCAAAGGAACTCGGCAGTGTTGCAGAGATAATGGAAAAATACGGCCTAAACGATCCAATTATTACCCAATATTTCCGCTGGGTCAGAGAAGTTATGAGTGGCAACTTAGGCTGGTCAAGAACCCTTAACTACCCTGTCACAAAGAGTATTCTTGAAAGATTGCCTGCCACCGCGGAGATCGCGATATTATCAGCGCCGCTCATCATCCTGTTGGGTATATACTTAGGCGTTAAATCAGCGGTGCACCAAGACAAACTCATTGACCATGCTACAAGGATCTTCTCAATAGTTGGGTGGTCCCTTCCAACCTTCTGGTTTGGTTTGATATTAGTCTCAATTTTTTCTATCAGTTTACCTTGGTTTCCAACAGGAAGGCTAGGAGCAGAAGCCAATGTCTTTGTCCACTCCTCAGAATTTATCGTGTACACTGGAATGAACAGCATTGATGGCATACTAAACGGACAACTCTGGATAACCCTAGATGCTCTGAGACATCTAGTGCTTCCAATTGTAACCCTGGTTGTAGTCATCATAGCGCTTATTGTGAGAGTGATGCGGTCGAGCATGCTTGAGGCCCTAAACAAAGGCTACATCGTTACGGCTAGGGCAAAAGGTTTAGATCAAGGCGAAGTTATTAACAAGCACGCAAGAAGAAATGCCCTCATCCCTGTGGTCACCATTTCGGGAATGTTAGTTGCAGGTATGTTAACGGGCTTGGTCATAGTTGAGTACATCTTCAACATTCATGGCATCGGAGAATATGCCGCTAACGCCGCTCTTAATCTTGACGCGCCAGCTATACTCGGTTTTGCCATCGTTACCGGAGCCATTTATGTAACAGCAAACCTGATAGTGGACATACTTTACGCGTATATAGATCCTCGCATTAGGCTGGGTTGATCAAAATGCCCGAGAAGTCTCGATTAAAGGAATTTAGGGCTGGAATGGCTCCTGCCATAAAAGAACTGAAATTCATGATGCACAGAACAAGGAAAAGCCCCCTTTCGATTCTGGGCATTGCAATGCTCGCATTCTACGTTGCAATCGCATTGCTGGCGCCAATTTTAGCCCCACCACTCTCGGGAGACCCATATATGATTCCGAGAGCAGGCTATGGTCTTGAGCCGAAACCTCCGAGCGCAGACCACCCATTTGGACTCACAGAGGGCGAATATGACCTCTATTATGGAGTTATCTGGGGAACTAGAACAGCTTTCCGTGTGGGCTTCCTGGTCGTGTTAGGTGCTTTAGCAATAGCCCTTGCCATTGGATGTGTTAGTGGCTACTACGGAGGTATCATTGACGAACTGTTGATGCGGTTCACCGACATCATTTGGGCCTTTCCAGGTTTGATCCTCGCTATGGCAGTGGTAGTAGCTTTAGGTTCCACCTTAGACAACGTTTTGATAGCTCTTACGCTGGTTGCATGGCCAGGCTATGCGAGGGTAATACGCGCGGAAATATTAAGGGTCAAAGCGGAGGATTACGTCGAGGCGGCCAAGGCCGTTGGATGCTCCGATCTCAGGATCATGACCAAGCACATTCTTCCAAACTCTATATATCCGATTCTAATTATGGCCTCCCTTGATATAGGAGGAATCGTCCTAAGCGCTGCTGCCTTAAGCTTTCTAGGTCTGGGCGCTCCTAAAGGTTACGCAGACTGGGGGCAAATGATAAGTTTCTCCAGAAACTGGATTATGGGGACGGCGACAGAGCCTTACAAGTACTGGTTCGCATACTGGATACCCGGCATATTCATATTCACTTTCTGTCTAGCATGGAATCTGCTAGGCGACGCATTTAGAGACATCATGGATCCAACGCTTAGGAGAAGATGACATGAGCAAAATCGTCGAAGTCAAAGATCTCGTGTTAAGATTCTACACATATGAAGGAGTAGTTAAAGCCCTCGAAGGAGTCAACTTCTACATAAAAGACGGCGAAACGCTTGGACTCGTAGGCGAGACGGGATGCGGAAAAACTATGACAAGCCTCTCCATTCTCCATCTCATTCCGCAACCTGGAAGAATAGAGGGCGGAAAGGTTATCTTCAAAAGCAAAGATGGAACCATAGATATCCTAAAAGAAGAAGAGTCCACTCTAATGAAAATTAGGGGAAAAGACATTTCCATGGTTTTTCAAGAGCCAGCATCCGCTCTGAACCCTGTACTTACTGCTGGCGAACAAATTTCAGAAGCCTTCTTAAAGCATAGAAAAAAAGGATTAACCGAAAATGCGTTAGAGGAACTTGAAAAAGACATTGAAACCGTAGGTCAGAGATCGCTAAAGGGACGCATATACAGACTCGAAAGAAAAATTTACAAGAAAATGATAAAAAACCCTAATTCCATCTTCCTGAAGCTTCTTTCAAAAATTCCCCTCATCAACCGTTATAAACGCAGAATAAACATAGGGCTCAAGAAGGCTGTTATTAAGATCCTTCGTGAGATGGAAATCCCGGACCCAGAAAGAGTCACCGACATGTATCCTCACGAACTCAGCGGAGGCATGCAACAGCGGGTCGTGATAGCCATGGCCCTCGCATGTAATCCAGCCCTCTTGGTTGCCGATGAGCCAACAACCTCTCTAGACGTGACCATCCAAGCACGGATCCTAGATTTGATAAGGAGACTTAAGAGCAAATTCAGTTCATCTGTCCTTTTCGTAACTCATGACATGGGAGTCATTGCAGAAATGTGCGATCGCGTGGCTGTAATGTACGCTGGGACAATCTGTGAGATTGCTGATGTTATCGAAATTTTTAAGAATCCACTCCATCCATATGCTAAGGGCCTGCTGGAATCCATTCCAACCCCTGGAAAGGAATTCAAGTCCATCCCAGGTACAGTGCCCAACCTAATAGAACCTCCTTCAGGTTGCAGGTTTCACCCAAGATGTTCTTACGCCATGCAAATATGTCCTAGAATAAGACCGGAGATGATGGAATTAAAGAAAGATCATTTCGTTTCATGTCACCTGTTCACGGGGCGTCTCGAATGATAGTCTTTCTACAAACACGAAGATTAAAAAAGTACTATAAGCTGACTGGCGGAATATTCAGGAGAAAGGTAGGCGACGTCAGAGCGGTAGACAACGTTAACCTAAGCATAGCCAAAGGAGAATGCTTTGGCCTAGTTGGCGAGTCGGGATGTGGCAAGACTACACTTGGCAAAACTCTGATCCGGTTACTTAAACCGACTGCGGGTCACATCTACTTCGATACTCCAGCTGACGTTAGAGAGGAAATAGAGAAACTTGAAACTTCAGGTCAAGATTCCCAGATACTCAAAAAACTGAGGAAGCAATATGATCTTTCCACATACAAGGGACGGAAACTGAAACCCTTAAGGAGAAATATGCAGATAGTTTACCAAGATCCTTCGTCCTCCCTTAACCCTCGAATGCTTGTTAAGGACATAATCGAAGAGCCACTCAAGGTGCAAGGGCTGGCGAAGGGAGCGGAACTTAGGCAGAGGGTGCTGGAAATGCTGGAGAAGGTAGGGCTAACGGAAAAACACCTATATAGATATCCACACGAATTCAGCGGGGGGCAAAGGCAAAGAATCGCTATAGCTAGAGCCCTTGTGGTTAATCCCAAGTTTGTGATTCTAGATGAGCCAACATCTTCCGTCGACGTTTCTGTAAGAGCTCAGTTGCTCAACCTCTTCCAAGACTTACGCAAAGACTTGGGCTTGACATACATGTTTATCAGTCACGATTTAAGTATCGTTGAATGCATAAGTGACAGAGTTGCTGTCATGTACGTTGGAAAAGTGGTGGAACTGGCATCAACAACAGAGCTTTACCGTGAGCCGCTCCATCCTTATTCAATAGCTCTCATCTCTTCAATTCCAATTCCCGATCCCACCGTAAAGAGAGAGAAAATTGTGCTCAAGGGAGAAGTGCCGAGCCCGGTTAATCCCCCTAAGGGTTGCAGATTCAATCCCAGATGCCCCAAAGCAATGGATATTTGTCGTAAAGAAGAACCTCAACTTATAGATGTCAGAAATGGGCATTTGGTGGCTTGCCACTTCGTCAATAGCTAACTTATACTGTTATCACGACGCCTACAGAAAATGACCCCCCAACTTTTTAATTAGTTAAACGTAAATAACATGAGTGTTCAAAAATGGAACGCACATACGCCAAATTTAAAGACAGAGCTCAAGACTTCTTCCTCGTAACCCTTAAAGAATTTATTTACATTGCTATCTTGACATCCCTTTTCACTTTCTTATCATTCATCGGACACATCAGAACTGAACCTTCCCCTACCTTTGATATAGACGGACTTTATGTTTCCTTCTTCGGCCTTCCCTTAGAATGGGTTAAATTGAGAAGCCACTTACACTACTCTTCGAGCACTGTTACTAAGCTTGAGATTCTATGGGTTGGATTTGCTTTAGACTTAACTCTGTATATCCTATTGTCACTTGTTCTTATGCATGGGGTGAATAAAATCAATGAACAAATATCCACTACTTCTTCCAAAAGCCGATTATAGTCTTTGAAGGTGACAAAACAACCTCCCTCTCAAAGATGTTAAAATATTAAAGGAAATACAAAATAAAGCTGGTTTAACTGGACAGGTACGCAACTTAGACATTGGCTATCATCAATCATAGGAAGACTATGTCCGTGGAAATATTCGAAGAAGAAACAACCCTACAAACAATCAGCTTAAACCAACTAACGCGTGGTAACAATCGGAGAATTCTTCAAGACATATTGTGAAGAAATAAAAAGATTAGAAGAGAAACAGATAATGTAGTATAGAGTCTGCATAGGAGATTTTGGGTACATGCACCTCCAGCATAATAGCAGTATCTTTTGCCATCTGCAAAGTTTGCAAAATTGGCGCTCCTTGCTATTCACTTATTCATGTTCTTCTTGGGTTACATAGACGGTAATAAACTGGTCTTTCGGGTCTCTAGATATTTCCTCAGAAATTATTCTAATTCTAACAGGAAAACCTTCCTCTTTAAGATGAATGTAAACGCCTTTTTCAGTACTGAGAAGAACTGTTCTAACTTCTCCCTGCGACATGGTTCCTAAATCCACATAATCCTCCCGCCATGGAGAAGGCTCATCTGGCCCCAAATTCGGAATTCTAACCTGATGAGCATCTCCTCCAACAGCTGTAAGGTTAAATGTCAGTATATTCAGAATAAGCAACGAACCGTTGTCTTCAATGAAACCATCCCACGTCAAATCGGAAATCTCAAAATACTCTTCAGCCGTGGGTCTCGGCTTATCTCTCTGACTTTGGTATAGTGCCCCGCCCACAGCAACGACGATCACAGCAACTATGGAGGATAATAGAATCAATTTCTTTTTTCCTTTCTTCTTTTTCCTTCTCATTTCGCCACAAAAGTATATGGCACAATCAAATATTTACGCTTTTCCAAGTTCTTTCAACATCTACATGTGCTTGCGAGCTCCAAAAGAACCCTCTCAGCCCTGAGTGCACCTAAGTCTGACACTGACAAGTTCTGGCTAATGAAGGCGAACTTGTAAGGTTCTTATAGGGTCGCTATGGACAAAATTTAAATCCCATAGCGCGAGCTTTCCCTATTGATCCATTTGCCAACAAATATTGACGTCGTTGCTATAATCCTCATGGAAATCTTCGGGGCGATTTCGTTTATCGTGAGTTTCATGTTTATCAGGCATTTTCGAAGAGTCCGTGGCAAAATGGAAGCCCTGCAAGACGCGCTGGTAAAGGCAACGACGACGAGTGAAGGGGGCGAGGAAGGCCCATGCTATAGTTATAAGTGGGTAATAAACAAAACATTGAAACCGAAAAGAATAATTGCACCCAGTGCTTTTCTGCCACTTTTTGTCATGGCTCTAACTGGAGTTATAGTTGTCACATTCTTCATCGTTTTTTTCAGCGCGGGGTATAGCCTACTATTGGCTCTAGTAGGGGCTGCAGTCCTACTCGAAACCAGTACTTTCGAAGCCTATAATTACAGTAAAGCAATTCAGAAAGCCGCACTAGATCAACTAACTGAAGAGGATCTGGGTTACATGGAGATTGCAATGGAAGCCCTAAAATTCGGGACAATACGCTTCATTGTGGTAGGAACCACTTTTGCCATAGCTGGACCGTTTATTCCATTGATTTTCGATACTCTGATTTATGCTCTCGTATTATATTTGAGTATAGTATTCCATACAGCCGAAACCGTCCAGAACGTTTCTAAAATCCTCGCTATAGTGGTGATCATTATTCTTTCAGTGATCCTCCTTTATTTGCCGGAGCTTGTGGGACGAACCACACTCGCTAAGATGAAGGCAGCAATTCGAAAAAGCCGAAAACACAAAAAGAATAGGGACCCAAAAGCGAAGATTATTTTCTAGGATTACCATTCCCTTAAGTCACCAAATACCGATAATTCTATCAAACCTGCTCCGACAACCATAATAAGCATCCAAAGAGCCATCTATTATAGCAGAGTCCAATCAGTAGTCATTGTTATCGTTTTGTGTTTATCTACCACTAGGACACTTTTATTCAAGATCCTTTTTATAAGAAAAACTCGTAAATAAATCCACTAATTTTTGAGATACAGAGCATCGGTTGAAAAGCGTTGAATACCTATGGTAACGTTGAAAATAAGAATATATAAACGCGGAAAGCATTTTTGTCGCATTGAACATTTAGAAAACTTATTAAACTCGCTTAAACAACAATTTCCTTCGAAGCTGACGCTTTTGAAGAAAATAAAAACAAAAATAAGACGTTTCGAGTTGCCTAAAGCAGCTAAGAACGTTCTCTTAATTGTTGTATCTCTGTTAATTTTCGATGCCTTAGTGGCTGTTTTAGGCGCTCCTTACCTTAGCAAGAACATCGGACTCTTCTTAGGTAAGTCAAGAAGGGTTATCGTAAGTGACCTCCTGTTCCTCGAGGGAACAGTAACTTTCGCTATTGGAACCTTTATTGCAATATCAAGATCCACACAAGAAAAGGAGCCATCCCATAAGCCATCGACGCAGACAACCGATAATGAGATGCAAACTCATGAAAAATGGATACCACCTAGCAAACTCATGATGATTACTGGAGCAATTCTAATAGGGGTGTCCATAATCAATGGAACGTTACTTCCTTAAGTAACAAACTTGACCGCGCGCGTTCATTTTGTCCTTTGGGTTTAAGATTTTTATTCCTCTTTTTTCTCATTTTGCAATGGACAAAGATTGGTGTGCGAAAGTTGGCGAGCTTATGGATCGAGTTGAGATGCCCAAAACACGCTTTGGAGCGTTACAGGATAAAGACAGTCAGAAAGTTCAATATGAAGCCTGACAAGTTACTGCCTAGGTTTACACAGAGGCCTACGGTTACTAATATGAGTTGTCTGTTGGTTAGGAGAAGCGTTAGCAACAAGGAAATTGAAGCTGTCTGGTCGAGTATTTCCGCAGAAAGGGTTTGATGGAGGCGATTGTGAGGACTAAGTTGATAGTCTAAAGGGTGTCCTGCTTGTCAGTCTCCAAGCCTCCGCTATGTTTGTTTAAGCGAGTTGTTTCGCTTCGTCAACGTTACAGAGGTAGTTGTGATTAGTTAGTCAATTTTGAACAGTAACATCTCAGAGGTGTTTTAGCAGAGCATGTGCTTCTGAGGTTAATGCATGCATGCATGCATGCAACAGCTCTTCTCATGTCGTCGGTAAATGTTCCCCCATACATGTATGAGGTTCTCGCTACATCAGCAATCTCAATTTGAGGTATGTCTGGACCATAAAAGTCGAAGACCATTTCAAGCGAGGCAGGTCCACAATAATAATTTGTAATCTGACGGTGATATGGCACAGAAATATAAGACCCAGCCGATTCGGCCATAGCCGGCTTAACTTGAAATGCAACGTTGAGTACGCTAGTAAAAAGTAGTACTAAGATTATTCCCGATACTGCTTTCTTCACTTTCCCTCTGTCCCTTTCTAAGGTTTCTACAAAATTTAATTCTCCTTATTCACTATTATCCTTTTTGGAAAGATCTTCTATAATTCAAAACTCAAACCAACATGATGGGATATCCCAAAGAAAGTAGGCTCTTTGAATCCTTAATAATCTCGACGCCAGGTAGAGGCTGGAGAAACATTCGCATTGGACTACGGTCGCGATCCTATCCACAATGATGGAGGCAGAAAGCACGGCAGTGCTACCACTGGCGTAAACTAGCATAGTTATCGCATTCGTGACGATAAAGAGCACCATAATAATAAGTGAAATCCACAAGTGGTTTCTTCTCTTCGTAAGTTTGCCTCTTTCTCTTTTTGACCAGTTTCTCTATAAATGTTGTTTTGTTTATCCAATAACCTATTATCGCTCCAACGGTGTTGACCAGCATGAAGGATGAGTAGTAGAGGATGTAATGGTCCCATGTTATATTCATGAAAGTGATCGGAGGAGTACCCACCCAATATGTTCTATAGACAAGGGAATCATGAAAAATTAACGTTAAGAAACGGAGTTGATAAGTTTCCGTTTCTGTGCTCTTAAGCCCAAATGCTTGTCGTTCGTGGTATAGAGAAGCATAGAAAGGAAAGTAGAACAGGATTCTTCAGCAGTACACCTCAGTAAAGGGCTGTATATGCGTATCACGGGTGGATTCTTGGATGGACATACATTGGGGCACTTCAATGGATAAGAATGATGCAAGAGCAAAACCAACGGTCATTAAGAATCTTATACCTTCCCGTGAAATCTCTTTGCCAAAAGAAACGACGTAAACATCGCAAGCAACATATTATTCAATGATAATTCAAAATAGACGAGATGCACGCTTAACTAAAGATTAATAGTAATAGTCCCTTCTGCTTCTGCTGATTTTATTTTAACGTCAAATGGAAACATTCCATTCTCAGCTTTTTCAGTTAGGTATCCAAACGGAGGAGCAGATGATTGTTCAACGTATTTATATTGCCCCTCCAGTATTGTTAAGAGATCTAAAGGTTCTGCTCGTGCCCAACTTTGGATGATCACGTCATGAGCGTCTCCTCCTTTCGCTCTAATTTTATAAGATATTCCATATATGATCACCGCCGAACTATTCTCGTAAGTCAAACCCCCACGAAACTCACCATCGTTGACTGTAGCGTCAAAAATCTCAAAATACTCTTCCACCGATTTCTTTTGCAGTTCATATTGGCCTTGGAATAACCTTGGCACAATAATAATGCTCAAGACAATTATGAAGGCGAGTAGAATCCATACCCATTTCCGACTTTTTCTTCTCTTTCTCCGCTTTCTCATTTCACCCATCAAGGAATTATACGTAAGAACAATATTTTACCTTTTCCCCTGAAGTTAGCCACGGCTCGCTCCTGAAAACTATCGCTAAAATCGCGTGCGGTTCATCAAAGATATTTATTTCTCTTTTTCTATCCATTAACCGTGACGTGGTAACCTTGGTAAGCCTATTGGTAGAGATGAAATGTCCTGAACACGGATTAGAACGTTTCAAAATTAAGATCGTCAGAAGATTCAACATGAAACCAGACACTATTACGCCTAAATTTAGAACGAGACCCATCACCGGCGATTTAAGCGGTTTGCTGGTTGGAAGAAACGTTAGTCACAAGCAGATTCAAAGATATCTTCATGATTACTTTCGTAGGAAGGGCATGATGGAAGCAATTCTAGGAATGAGGCTAGTAATCTAAAAATGTGAAGTGAACACATTTGAGTTCTTCATGCGTACATGCATGTGGGCAGTAAAGATGAAAGAAGAATATTTGGGTATCTTAAATGTCCGTCATCTAATACTGGGTGAACATGATGTTATCAAGTCTTGCACCTTGTTTCTTACTCGGAACAGAATTATTGTGGTATCAACCGAAGGAGTAAACCGGTGGATATTTGTTTCGGTGGCAGTTGCATTTGCTGCTAGTTTCATGGGGATGCTTTTTAGAAATATCGTTCTGTTACTTGCCGGATTAGTCGCATGGATGATAGCTGTTCTTCTCGTCGGATTAGTTAATTTTGTCATCCGACAACGAAAAATAGGCGAGATGAAACGGCTCAATCCAAGGCGTATTTTAGAGATGAACGAAAAGAACTTTGAGATCAGCTATGCAAAAATTGTGAAAGTTGTTGTTATAACATTTAAAACATATCCTGGAGTAAACTATTTGTTTCCTTCCTTTCAAGAGAATCGATATAAAATCGATTTCATCACGTGCGCGAAAAAACATTCGTTCATTTTAGACAGGGGTAAACTACAAAAATGCCTAAACCTCATCCAGCAATTCGTTCCTGAAACCATTGAAATAAATCAGGCTTAAACAGACGTATAGCATTTTGGAAGACTCTCGAAGTTGGTCAGATCTAAAGTAACTCAAAAGAACTTAAGCCCACACGGAAATGAAGTAGTTTGCGCGCGATTACTTGGAAGGTTTACATCATAGAATGGGCTTTCGATCGAACGAACTCGAAGGAACTTGGCTGCGACAAATTTCACTACACATTTCTCAAGAAATATGGCAGGTTCAGAATTTGCCTTCACTAGTTAATTCTCAGATTAAAGCACAGAAAGTGACTGGCATGATTTGAACTGGCAGAATCGGGGGAAGATCAAGCATTGAGAAGTTAGTGCTACGAAGTTCGGTGCATGTAATTCCAAGCAAATCGAGTCCGCAAGCTTGAAGAAGAACACTGGATGACTTATTTAACCTACAGAACAAAGTTCCACAAGATTAAAAAGAAGAGACAATATAATTGAATTCACCTTAAAAATGCATGCATGATGCTTCAGCGACACGATTTCGATGTTATCCGTAGCGGCGTATGGAGTGATGAACGAAACTTTAACGTGTTCGTGTTTGAGGTTGAACATCGTTTTCTTCCATCTATAAAGAGGCATTTGGGTCCGCCTATTGAGAAGAGGGCAGATTGTGAGAAATTCTTGAGGAAGCATGTTGGTTCGCCAAGCACAATTTCTGGACCGCGCATTGAAGAATGCAGATGGGTTTTTGAGATAAAACGCGAATATACTGACGCATCGAATTTGCTGTTTGAAAAGATTAGAAACGGCGGAAGACAAGTTGGCATCGCCAACCTTATTTCTCAAGCTATATCAGATACCCTCAAAGTTTACGTGAATAGAGAAGTCTTGAAGCTTTATAGGAGCAACATGGAATTCGCCAGGTTTCTGGCAGAATTTCTGAAGGGAAAGCCTCAATGGATTAAATGAGTCTTGCAAGTTTCTAGAGATAAACTATCATTTTCCATGCAATTATTTAACTGGTGAAAGATCGAACGCGCGCTTGTTGGTGGTGACTTTAGAATTCCAAATCGATTCTTCAGAAAAAAGTGGGGGTCTGCTCTTTTGTGAGCAGATAGTGTTGTTAGTGCATCTTAACTTGAGTAGTCGAACTTGAAGACGTAGTCCACTGGTCCGCGGTCAGGGCTCACTATGAGGACTAGGTAGTCGTACTCTTGTGTGTATGAGACGTCGAAGGTGCCAGTCTCTGTATCGTCGTCAAGCGGCACTTCACCCAGGTAGTCCACCGTGTCTGCATCTTCGATGACTAACTGCGCAAAGTCCAGCTTCATTGGAGGCGAAGCCTTTTTGACTCCAAGCAGAGTGACAAAGAAATCGGCGTCAGGGTATGGAGGATCTACTTCGAACGCTTCATTCGAGATGGCTACATCGTTGATTCTGACGTTGTCGACGTACCAGCCTTCCCAAAGGGATGCCCAGTCGGTCATGTAACGGAATCCCAACATCACTGTTTGTCCTGCGTAATCCGTCAGATCGAATGACATGGTCATCCATTCTGGCCAGCCTTCACTCGTTCCAGTGAGTCCTGGGAGATTTGCGATTATGTCTGGGTGTGCAGCGGCGTCATGGTCATATGTTGTATAAGGATTCTCTAGTGAGGTCCATGTTGCTCCTCCGTCTGTGGATACTTGGACGAAGCCGAAGTCCCAATAGATTTCGATGTCGTACTTAGTGTCAAAGGTCAAGACAGGGGCCTCAGTAGGTACGTCAATTGTGGTTGATATGAGGAAATTCCCTAAACTTACGCCGTCGGAATACCATGCAAGGCGTCCATCAACCTCCACCAGTTGCCAACCGAAAGCCGCAACGTCATCGCCGTCAAAGAACAGTTCACCTGGTTCATCTAGGTACTTGGTGAATATGTAGTCTGAGCCGTAACCTCCCAACTTTGCAACTCCTGTGTCGTAGCCTAAATTGGTGAAGGTGTTTCCGAAATCGGTTCCGGCGGTCCATCGATGTGGAACAGGATGAGTCATTGCTGGTGTCGCTTCTGCCCCTCCCAAATCGAGGGATACGTAGTTGTACTTACCTTCGCCTGGGTCATCTTTGTGGATGAAGTTAGCGATTCTCCAGTCGTAGTAAACGTCGTCGAATGTTTCAGTATAACCAAGGTATCCTAAGGCGGCGTTGACGCCTTCGATTCCAGGAATCCCTGCTTCCACATAGCGACTTAGTATGGCAGGCCCGCCGTAATGATCGCTTAGGTATACAGCCCAGAGGGTGGCTGCGCCATAGTCGGCGAGTATATTGATGTCGCCTTGGTCTCCCCACTCGGTGAGTGAGTTGTCTGGCGTGTAGAGGTAGCTGTTTACATGTCCCCATGAAACTCCATAGCCACATAGTATCTCCGCGTACATGGAGCATCCTTCATTCATGAAGGACGGGCCGGCAGGATTCCAGTCGGCATGAATTAAATGTTGATACTCGTGGGCTACTGTCCCTTCGTACGTGTAAGGTCGTTCGACGCTCTTCCATGGGAATTCAGGGTACCACTCGTGTCCCTCTTCACCAAGTCGGCGCCACCATTGCCAATTATCGATGTGTATTATGTTCCTGTTGTAGTAGCCGGTGTATGTAGAGCTAAAGAATCCTATGACAAAGTATGGATAATCAGGATTGTCGTAGTTCTCATCACGTATGTTGAGAACCTTGATGATAGTTCTTTGAGGATCCCAGGGATCAGTAGTCTCAGCCCAGTCATACGTATATGCTGGCCAACCCATCTGCTGAAAGATGGTGTTTGTCCCGTCTCTATCCAAGGGCATCCCGAAGTAGGATGTATCCGTGGGGTAGATGACGTCATCGAATTCTTGTGCTAGGTATTCTGCCATCTCATCAGTCACAGTCCAGTTTATTGGGAACTCGTTCCTTGGGTCGCCCTCTGGATACGCGAGATCGTCGGCAACCCAAATTTCGGCCTTACCAATCATAGCCCTCAAAGTCATAGTGGGCGGAGAACATCCTATTGCAGAGAGATACCAGTCATATACCGTTGTGCCTACTGGGGGAGTGTCGCCGCCTTTGTATTTCCCTTTCTTTTTTTCCATCGGTCCAACGTAAGGCGCATCCTCAGTGGTTGGGAGATATACTTCTCCTCCCAGAGGATTATTTCCGTCAACTGCTTTGTAGTCTGGAAGCACCGTTGCCTTCACTGGCACTGCAAATAGCACCGTACTTGCTAGAAACGCTGCAATTATCACGATTGCAAATAGTTTTGTTTTCAATTTTTTTCCTTTCTCCTTTCAATTTTCCGGTATTCCCATATTGTGCTGTTTCATAATTTGAGCTTTATGGAACTTTGTTCTAGAGAATTGTGCGCGCGCGCATATGACCTTGTGTTCCCTCCATAATCATCACTTCAAATCATTTAACATATTAGATATTAATTAGTTTAATTGCTCTCCAAACCTCGTGGGTATAGAACTTTTCTCCTTAAATTATTAATGCAACTTGAAATGAGATAATTTGATGGAAGGGAGATTCTCTGGAATGAAAATGTTTTTCCCTTTAGCTCTGTTGCCGTAGGAGCAGTTTTACTTGTTGTGAGTTCTTTTTCTGCATACATGCATGAGCTTTGGAACCGTGTGTGGGGAGGAAGTGGATCTGACTATGGATACGGGGTTGCTGTTGACTCCACAAACACCATTGTTATGGCTGGTACGACGGAGTCTTTGGAAGTCGGTTTGAGAGATGCTTTTACACTGAAGTACCCTTCTTCAGGTTTTCAATCCTGGTACATCCTATGGAAGGGCCTAAGCGAAACAACACATGACATTACAATAGCAAGCCTCAGCGTCTCAAAAACAATAGTCGGCCAAGGATATTTTGCAAACATAAATGTAAACGTCACAAATCATGGCGAAGTAACCGAAACCTTCAACGTAACAGCCTATGCAGACACTATAGCAATCGAGGCACAAACCGTAACCAGCCTGGATCCGAGCGAAAACCTAACACTTACCTTCAATTGGAACACAACAGGCTTCGTCACTGATAACTACACAATAAGCGCATACGCCACTCCTGTTGCAGGTGAAACCTTTACAGATGACAACAACTACATCGACGGCACCGTTCTTGTGACTATTCCAGGCGATATCAATGGCGACAGAACGGTTGACATATCGGATGCTGGTCAGATCATTGCTCACTGGCACAGCCCTCCCTTCCCCGATGGCCCTTTAGGCTACGATCCAATCGCCGACATAAACAACGACGGAAAAACCAACATACTCGACGTGTCAATAATAAACGTCAACTGGCACAAATCATTGTGAGAATATAAGGCACTAAAGGGAATTTTGAAATACGAACGATAAGCCTGTAAAGAGTTACAGGCAAGAAACTTCTTTAGGTCACATTAGCCAGCGAAACTTTTTTGGGTTCGCTGTGTCTTCACTACTTCAGAGGAATGTAATTTGGAGATTGAACTGAACACGATCGCTGTTATTATGATGGAAGCCTTTGCCTTACTCTATTTTCTAATGGTTTTCCTATCTAAAAGATACTCACATTCCTTGAACTCTTTGAAGGACAAACTAAAGAAGGAGGGAAATGGCACTTGGAGTTTCAATTTCCTTTTTCCGGCTAGACATTTGATATCTCCATCGGCATTGCTGATGACAACCATTACGATTGCAATCCTCATCATCGGAATTACATTGACGATTGTTCTCGCCTTTACCGGATACGTATTCTTCATATGTTTAATAGGACTAGAAATTTTACTAGACACAGATGTTTTCGAAGCATTTCGTTACTGTCGTGAAATGCAGAAAACTCAGAAAAAAGAGCCTAATCTACTCAATTTAGGAGACCGAAGGTATCTAGATGAAGTAAAGGAAACTTTAGAAATGTCCCTTACACGTTTCACCTTAGCTGGAG
This sequence comes from Candidatus Bathyarchaeota archaeon, assembly GCA_030615265.1. Classification (GTDB taxonomy): domain Archaea; phylum Thermoproteota; class Bathyarchaeia; order Bathyarchaeales; family Bathyarchaeaceae. The sequence continues at coordinate 16,207 of JAUWZP010000007.1, read as the reverse complement.
TTGTTTTCGCGGCTGCTGGACCATTTATTCCCCAAATTCTTTACAGTACCATATATGGTCTTTTCTCATACGCTACTCTTGGTTTGGAAGTAGCCAAACCATTCAGTTTTCTCGGCATGATCGTTATTGCCTTATTTTTTGCACTCCCGCTGATACTGATCAAAAAGTTGCTCTTCATTATCAGCAAAAAGTTAAGGCAGATTAAGAAAGAACCGATCAATTGACCATATCAGTAGTGAAAATATGCTCGTACTAATTGTGAAGTTCAATGGAACACTAGCTGAGGACCCATAGTTTATTTTCGAAAGTCCATTCCGGTCGCGCGCGCATACGTCATCGAAACATGCTATTTAACTAAACCCCGACGGATATCCCACGTGCAACTAAAACTCAGGACAAGCCCATATGGATTCAACGTAGGCGACACAGTCGTTAGTTGGGTGAAGAATACCCACACCAAATGATGTTACAGGACTAGGATATTATGAAACGTATGAAAGATCTTCAAAAAAGTTGAATGTTTTTGAATAGTGACTTCTCAGAGGTGTTTTAGCCGAGCATAGACTTTCAAGGTTAAGTTGGCAAAGTTGCCTATTTCGTGAAACTCGGAATTATTTCTTCGTTTATGAGATCTATTGCCGCCTTTACTTTTGGTCCAATAGGCGAGCCTACAACGAACTGTGATATGCCAAATTTGAGAAGTTGATTTATGCGTTCGATGCACATGATAGGAGTGCCACATACAGAGAAGGCGTCAATCATTTCTTTAGAGACCGCACCGAAAGCGCCACCCCAATCGTTCGTTTTCAAGGCCTCACGTATCTCTTCAGCCTTCTTTAGGTCTATCTCATGCCTTTCTAACACTTGGCTTGGACTGCCGGCAACGATGAACGCGACAACGGGAACTGCTGCCTTCATTGCTTTCTTCAAGTCTTTATGCACGGAAAACGAAGTGTACGCGGCAACGTCTAATTCATTGAATTGTTTGCCAATTTCTTGGACTCCATTCTTGACACAATTGACGGCGTATTCAACATCATCAGGATGGCACGCGTTGATGAGAACTCCATCACCGATTTTTCCAGCTAACGCCAGCATTTTTGGTCCTTGAGCCCCGACGTAAATTGGAATTTCGCCTTTCGGTTTAAAGAAAAATTTCGCTCCAGCTATCTGAAAGACTTTCCCCTCATAGGCTACGTTTTCTCCGCGAGCCATATTTCTAAATATGTCAACAGCTTCTCGAACCGCGCTAAGTGGCTTTCGCATTTCAACCCCTACACTGGCAAGCGTTGTCTTGTCTCCAGCACCAATGCCTAAAACTACACGGCCGGGAGCCAACTCGTTTAAGGTGACCAATGCTTGAGCAGTGAAAACTGGGTTCACCATGTATGGGTTGGTTACTCCTGGACCAACTGTTATCTTATTTGTGTAGATTGCCGCGGTTGTGAGCGTAACGTATACATTGCGGTTGTTGAAGTGGTCAGTAATCCAGAGATTGCTGAAGCCGCCTCTTTCGGCTTGAATAGCGTAAAAAGTTATTTTCCAGTAAGGTTCTTTGGGCACAAATTCTATTCCAAACTTAACCATCTAGGCTTCCCCTTCAATTTTGTCAGCTAGTTCATTTAGTTGGAGTTCTCGTAAAACTGAGAGGGTTTTTTCTTGTTCAAGCGAAACTGCGGCTTTAAGAAGTGCTGAAAGCCCATGTTCGCTGGTGAGAAGGTTCTGTTGCCATTGGCGAAGAATGATGTTGGCTAAGTCACTAGGCATTTTGTCGTCGTTTTTGGACTTGAGAATTAAGTCAACGAGTTTATCCGCAGTGCTTTTTCGTTTTTCTCTCGGAACCAATTCTGCAAGTTTAGGGTAACCCATTTACTGCGCCTCTTGTTTCTTAGGAGTTGTTAATTTGGCTTCATTCTGCCATTTAAAACTACCGTTGCCAAGCGGTAACTTACATGAAGTCGGCTAGGTTTAGCTGGTTAATCTTCTCTCTCTTTGGAACGGCTTCCTTTTGCTCGGGGAATATTATGAGTTGCCCATAGACGCCATCGTAGCCCGGGATTACTTCAACCTTCTCTTCTCTCACGCGTACGATAGCTTCTGCGATTTTAGGATTGACAACGCTAGACAGCTCTTCTTCAGAGGCGTCAATCAGCACGTGATATTCGTTGCCGAATTTCGCGATTAAACGGTTGTAGATGCCCCAAACCTTTTGGATGCCAGGATACGTGACCCCCAAGACTGTAACTATTATTTCGGATAGAGGCAGAAGACGCATGAAGCCTATTTCGTTGGAAGGCTTAAATCCCGTTGAACGATCTGCAAGTTCTTCAACGCGTTGTTCCACACCTTTTGTTAAACTTTTTCTGCAGACTGGGCATCGATTTCCAAATTTAACTGCCTCTTGAGGAGAAAATGTCACCTTGCAGTTTCTGTGCCCTGTCCAATGATACTTTCCATAGTCGGGGGTGGTTTCAATTGTGAACTTGAAGCGCTTTGGGTCTTTTTGCCGAATGGCATCTATCACTTCACGATAAGTTAATGATACAAGTTCGAAAACGTTTGCTTCCCGTCCTATTCTCCATGGCCAATGACTGTGACTGTCGCTGTTAGAGACCAAAGTATACTTGTCTAACGTGCTTAATCGCCAATTCATTGGGGGGTCAGAAGAGAGCCCAGTTTCGATGGCTGAAATATGCTTCGTCATATCTTGATAGCAGCTTTCCACATGGTCGAAACCGCTGAAAGCGCCGAAGAGGCTGAACCACGGCGTCCAAACATGAGCAGGAATGACAACGTTTTCACTGGATATTTGCATTATTTCTTCGACTAGTTGCGGCGCGGTCATGTCCAGCCGAGGTCTGCCGTCAATAGCTAAATTGCCATATCGTGCTAATCGTTCATTGATTTGAACTGCTGTTTCAATGTTGGAAGTTAGAATTAGGTGATGAATTTTCTTTACATTATTTTCAAAGGTGAAAAACGTGGAAACTTCGCCAGTTATCATGTAGTGAACGGGAGACGCTGGGTCTTTGGCGGGTTTGCAGAGGCTTGTTTCCTGAATTTCCGCCAAGTCGCGTTTTAATTCTTCAATCCATTTAGGATGCGTAAAGTCGCCTGTGCCCATAAGGTTCAAGCCTTTGATTTGGGCGAAACGGGTAAGTTCGCCTATGTTAATTTTCTGGCTTGTGGCACGGCTGAAACGGCTGTGAATGTGCAAGTCTGCGATGACTCTCATTGAGGTTTTTGCTCCTTTTCTTTCACATATTTCATGAAGATTTTTTCCCAGTCAATTTTGAGCATGATGACCATTACGATGATGAACAGTATTATTCCAAGTAAGGCTCCTATTAAAGTGGCTATCCAGTCGCTTCCCTCGCCAAAGATTTGCTTGATGTACTGATTTGTGACGCTTCCCCCATAGGCTACAATAAAGTTCATGCACATTTTTCCAATTAGGGCTGGAATGAAAGCCCTTACGATGCTATAGTGCATCATGCCCAATGGGATAAAAAGGAGATCATCGGGTAAAGGTGTTAAGGCGAAGAGGAAGATAGTGATGGGCCCATATCTGTCGAAGACTTTTATCATGAACTCCATTTTTCTGCGTCGTTCCGCGCTTATGATTTTCCCTCCGTAAAAGCCGATCAGATATCCCGAGAATTCGCCTACTGCTGAGCCTATTCCTGCAGCAACTGCGATTAAGAATGGATTGAAAGCTCCAGTGCTTCCCAGCCAGAAAATTACTACTGTGTAGGGTAAGGGGAAAAAGATGGATAAGGCGCCGATTAGGCTGATGAGAAAAATTCCGAAGTAGCCGTAGTTCTGAGCGAGTTGTTGCATCCACTCAACTAGTTGCTGCAGCACATCTTGAAGTACGATCTGCAAATAAGCCCCTTCTCGAAAGCTAGGTCTCACATTTAGTTTTAACGCTTATTGTGTCTAATCCTAATAATCTTTGTTGGCGTAACAATAACGTCGATCTTTTCATCCTGTGGCGTAGATGGTGCGTAATCTACTAGTTGAACGTCATGTATTGTAGTGGCGACAGGCACCTTTCCAAACTTTTCCTTTATCATCTTTACTTCGCGGTCTCCATAACCGCGACCTTTTCCAAGTCTATTCCCGTCTTCGTCAACAGCTACACTGCCCGTTACGATTAGGCCTGGCTTTGGGAAATCCGTTGTTTCTTTTCCATATTTGAAAGCACCTCTAATTGTTGAAGCAACCCGTTCTTTTCCAGTTATTGTTTCTGGAGCAATTACGAGAAAGCCGTGTTTAAGTCTAGGAGTAGCCATAACCAAAATCTTTCCGTCTTTTAGGGTCATTTCTCGAACTGGTCTCTGGGGAAAATCGGGGTTGCAGAAAATAGCTTTTGCTTTCTTATACTCTGGCAGGTTTCTCAGGATTTGAGCAGCTTTTTCGGCGCCAATGAAATTGGGTATACGGTGATACACGGGTTTTGGAAAAGTTGCAATTCCTTTTTGCTCCATTAGCTTCCAAATTTTCATCCGTATCTGATCTTTGGACAAGTTCGCAACTCAGCAAATTTTCTAACTGTTGCGGGTTAAGCTCCGAACTTCTTGGTTTTCCCAAGCAGATTCATGATAATTGGCATGAAGTCTTTACCTCTGATTCTGCCGAGTCCCCCTCTTGCGCAGGCTCTTTCGGTGAACTCTTTTACGTCATCTGTGCGTACTTCGGGTCCATAGATGACCACTGGCACCGGGTCACCTTCATGTTCCCTCGTACGAGAAGAGGTTGTGTGGTCTGCAGTCACGGCGATGCAGGTTGTGCCCAAATCAACATTACGAATAATATAACCCACCAATTGGTCAAGCTTCTCTATCATCCTCACCTTTTCATCTACTCGACCATCATGGCCAGCAAGGTCCGTTGCCTTCACATGCACAAACACGAAATCATAAGAGCGAAGGGCTTTAACAGCAGCATGAGCTTTAGCCAAAACATTAGTATCGTAGGTCCCCGTAGCCTCAGAAACGTTGATAAGCTTCATTCCCGCGGCTTTGCACACTCCCTTAACCAGCGGCATGGCGCTGATGGCAACTGCGTTGATGCCATACTGGAGGGGAAACTGCTTCAAATCGGGCAGTTTACCAGCGCCTCGACACAACACAATGTTGGCGGGAAGCAATCCGGCGCTTTCTCTTTCAATGTTCACTGGATGGTTTTTAAGAACCTTATGGAAATGATGGGTGAGTTCGTTGAGCAATTGGGCGGTCTTTTCCGCTTCGGCTGTGCTGTTAAGAGGACGCACTTCTAGAACTTTTTTCCCTACTATATGTGGGTCAGAGTCGCTCACCATTGTGGATAGATGGGCTCCTCTAAGCAGAAGTATAGCTCGATGTTGAATGGTGTTTTTGAATAGTATTTGAACATCCTCATGGCCTTGAAGAGTTACTTCCTTAAACTCTTCGGCAAGCCGGGCAGCATCTACATTTGCGATTCTACCTGCCCTTCTATCAATCACCTTAAGCTTGCTGTCTACAGTGGCGAAATTGCATCTGAAAGCCACATCGTTGGGTAAGACTTCTACGCCAAATCCTATGGCTTCGAAGGCTCCTCTTCCTGAATAAACCTTTTCGGCGTCGTATCCAAGCAGGGCCAGATGCGCCACATCGCTACCGGGAGGAACCCCAGGTGCAATGACATCTATTATCCCGCAAACGCCTTTTTCCGCTAACATGTTAAGAGAAGGTTTCCTTGCAGCTTCAAGCGGGGTTTTGCCATTCAACGCAGCAAGAGGGCGGTCTCCCATGCCGTCTCCGATAATAACGATGGCTTTCATAAGTTTTCATCCTAGTAAAGACTGTTTTTCTTTAAAATTTAGCACCGACCACCTTTGAATATGATTTTGCATGTTAAGCCAATCCTTTTAATCTCGTTTAAATCTCCCCTTTCTAGCTTTCCTTTATTTCAGTTTCACCACTTAAATTTTCATTCTGATACTTCCTTTGGGAGACATTAGGTACGCATGCACATCATGTAACGATGTAGGCTAACTTACTTCAGAGCCTAATACGACTTTGCAAACAAAGCAATTTCCTTAGCTTTGCTGCCGCAGTAAAAACAGTCGGAGAACGGTTTCTCTTTTTCAGATGGAATCAGGGAGATGGTTGCACCTGTCTCTTCCTTTACCTTTTCTTCACACTCTTTACTTGAACACCAGCTGGCCTTGATGAAGCCGCGTTTTTTCCTCAAAGTTTTCTTGAATTCACTGTAGCTTTTCACGGGTGTGATGTTGTCGTCTAGGAACTTTTTTGCCCGGTTGAAAAGATTGTTTTGAACTGCCGTCAGCATTTCGCTTATTGTGCTGACTAATTGTTCTTCCTTCACTTCAGCTCGTTCAAACGTGTCTCTCCTCGCCGCCACAACCTGTTTTCTTTCTATGTCTCTAGGGCCAATCTCGATTCTTATGGGTACGCCTTTCAATTCCCACTGGTTGAATTTCCATCCTGGCGTGTATTCCGTTCGGTCGTCAATTATGGTGGTTATCCCGTTTTGGTTAAGCCTCTTAGAGACTTCTCGAGCTTTATTGAGGATTACGTCTCTTTCAACTTCCTTGTAGAATATGGGAACAATTACAACTTGGTACGGAGCTATTTCGGGAGGAAGCACCAACCCTTTGTCGTCGCCGTGAACCATGACTATCGCACCGATGAGTCGGGTGGTTATACCCCACGAGGTTGTCCAAACATAATGTTTCTTTTCATCTTCTCCGACGAATTGGATTTTAAACGCTTTCGAAAAGTTTTGCCCCAGATTGTGCGATGTTCCCATCTGCAACGCTTTTCCGTCTGGCATCAAAGCTTCTAGTGCAGCTATATAAGAGGCTCCAGCAAACTTTTCAAGCTCGCTTTTCTTTCCGACGAGAACAGGAATGGCGAGCAAGTTTTCCATTAGATCCCTGTAGATGTTGAGAATGTCCATGACTTCCTTGTCAGCCTCTTCAAAGGTTGCGTGGGCTGTGTGGCCTTCTTGCCACAGAAACTCCCTTGTTCTAAGGAAGAGTTTAGTGGCTTTTGTTTCCCATCTTACTATGTTGCACCATTGATTTAGCTTGAGGGGAAGGTCTCTCCAACTTCTTATCCACTTCTTAAACATGGTGTAAATGACAGTTTCCGACGTGGGCCTAACCGCCAGCCTCTCCTTTAGCTCGCTTTCTCCGCCGATGGTAACCCATGCACATTCGGGAACGAATCCCTTGAAGTGCTTAGCCTCTTTTTTCAAGAATCTCTCAGGTATGAACAGGGGAAAGTAGGCGTTTTTGTGTCCAGTTTCCTTTATTCTTTCATCGAAGTATTTCTGGATTTTTTCCCATATGGCATATGAATATTCTCTGAAGATCATGCAGCCCTTAACAGGAGCGTAGTCAGCCAGCTCCGACCTTAAGACCAGCTGAGTGTACCACTTTGAAAATTGTTTGGACTTTTTGGCGGTAATTCCTGCTGCTTTTGCCATTTTAATCACTCTCTCGCAACATTGTTTCGAAGAAGCTAGACATTAATGTAGGACTGACCCCTGAGAAGAAGTTAACGTTGTGGAACACAGTCACCCATTGCAACCACTCTTTCACCAACTCTAAAAAAACTATTTAAAAGTTTCCCTCAATGACCCTCATCATTGTGTAGCCAGCTGAGATTAAAGAAGCAACTTCACCGCTTCTTCTCCTTTCATTCTAACTCTAACTCCTCTAGCTTTCGCCTTTGAAGTAACCGCTTGGACTTCAGCGTTAAAGACATCCTCGAAAGTTTTGACCCCGCTTACAATGGCTGCCGCTACGTTAAGTTTTTCAGCCGCATCGATGTTTATGAAGCCGCATCCAACAAAGCCTGTTTTTCCAATTATCATCAGCAATGGCGGAGAGTCCGGCAACTCCACTCGAAGTCCCGTTGCTGTTTTGTCATCAATTCTTAAAGGAGAAACTTCGATCATGTGGTACACCTTTAGCGTTATTTGTTCATATGTGGTTTTTAAATAAAGATTACGATAATACCTATCTCAACTGTGGCGGAATAGAATTGCTTACCAAATTGAAAGAGAAAGTTCAGTTGTGGCTGGTTGGCGAAGCTAAACTTGCCCATAGTCTAGGGTTAACACCTAACAAGGTCAGCGTAATCGGCATTTTCTTCGCCGTGCTTTCTGCAGTTAGCTACTGGCAGTGGGAGTCTCAACCAGCACTTCTCTTAGTATTAGCGCCACTTTTCCTCCTTGCTTCTGGTTTTTGCGATGCTTTGGACGGTGTTCTGGCAAGGCGGTTTGGCGAAGCCACGGCATTCGGCGGTTTCTTAGACTCGTTACTTGACCGTTACACCGACGCAATGGTTTATGCGGGTATGATTCTTGGTGGGTTAAGCGATGTTCGCTGGGGGCTTTTGGCGTTGATAGGTTCGTTACTGGTAAGCTATTGTAGGGCAAGGGCAGAAGCGGCTGGGGTGAAGATGGAGACCGTTGGCTTGATGGAACGCGCTGAACGCATATTAATACTCGTTGTCGCTAGCTTTCTCACTTTGGCATGGGGAGAAGCATTGCAGTGGGGGATAGTCTTCTTAGCGGTTTCGACTAACTTAACTGTGCTTCAACGGGTGATCTACTTCAGAAGAGCCTCACAAAAGGAGCGGTTGATAGGAGTAGTTTAACGGGGACGGGGGCGTCTGCCGTGTCTCCAACGTTGTTTTCGTTCACCTTTTGCCCGAACCTTCACTACGCCGCGGTGAACAGCACATGAAATGCAGTAGTATCGAACGCTCACATTGGAAGGAATATAAGCGCCTTTTTGGCGGAGTTCCCGAGCTAGAACTGGCTCAATTAATGTGGTCCTGCGAAAAATTTTTTTGGCTTTGTCTTGGGGAACCAGAGATCCGCATTGGCTACACTGCACAAGTGAACCTCTGCCTTTGCCGCCTTTAGATCTTCCGCGGCTTTTCCGTTTCATCGGCACAGTTTACCATCTCGGGCATAATGAATGTAAAGCGCGTTTATAACCAATTCTATATATTTTTCCTCAAAGTTAACAATTTATTGCCAGCGTAAGCTAATATTGTGCAGGATGCAAAGCCAGCATGTTTGACTTGGTAACGGTTGGACATTTCGCCGTAGATTTCATAACATCACCCAAAATCGCTTTCCCCCAGCCCACTCTAGGCGGACCGCCAACCTACACTTCTATTGCAGCGGCTAAACTTGGCGCCAAAGTTTCGGTAATCTCCAAAGTAGGCAAAGATTTTCATAATGCAAATTTAGAATGGTTGAAAGCTAATGGCGTTGACCTCTCTGGGCTGAAACGAGTTAGGAGCGCCGCCACAACAAAGTTCATTCTAACATACAAGAATGGACAACGAAAACTTCAACTACGAAATCGTGCGCCACCCATCTCAACGCAGGATGTACCAGACTCTTTACAAACCAAAGCCCTCCATATAGCACCCGTCGCAAACGAAATTCAAAGAGCAGTTATCGCCAACCTCCGTGGACTTACACAAATCGTCGCGCTTGACCCTCAAGGATTCATCCGAACCTTTGACGAAAAGGGAAACATGCGTCCGAGACCATGGAAAGCCGACCAAGCGCTTACGCAAATTGACATATACAAGTCTTCAAGCCGCGAAATCACGATGATAACACGACTGAAGGAATTGCCGCTAGCCATGAGAAAGATTCGAGATTACGGGGTCAAAATAGTGATGGTAACTCAGGACGTGAAAGGAACAATCTTACTGGTGGACGATGAGTTTTATCAAATACCTCCATGCAGGCCTAGGGTTATTCGAGATCCAACTGGCGCTGGCGACGCTTTCATTGGCGGCTTCCTCGCTGAATACCTGAAGGGAAAAGAGCCTTTGTGGTGTGCATGCGTCGGTTCCGCGGCGTCTTCCTTTGTAGTTGAAGGCATTGGGCCAGCTGTGTTTGGAGAAAAAGAAGAGACCTATATGAGAGCAAGGGGAATTTATGAAAAAGGACTTAAACCACTCGGCATCTAATATGTAAAGTCTTGGAGGCTTACGCTTGGGGCGAGTGGCAAAAGGCGTTAAATGCTCGGTAACGGGTTGCGAAAAAGGAGCGGTACGTTCGTTGCCAGTAGACAAGGTGACGGGCGCCGGACTCAAAGTAGGCGAAACAAGACGGGCGTATCTGTGCAAGGAACATTACAAAGAGTTCAAGAAGGAAACAAAAAAGGATCGAATGCTGGAAAAATGGAGACATGGAACACCGTGACCGCGTCGAATCCTACGCAAAACTAATCTATGGAGAACTCTTTTTATCAATGGGTTGCGCGATTATCGCGTCTTCAAGACAGTTTGAAAGATGATTTGACATGAGAATCCTCCAGTTGCACTCCAACTTCATAGAATACAAACCAGTAAAGAAGGAGGCAACTATAGTTGAACCAGCGGAGAAGAAAGTGCAAAGACTGGAAGAAGTCGTTGTATTGTTCACAAGCGTAGAAGAGGAAGACAACGAAGAGGTCGCTGAAAAAGCGATAGATGAGATTAAGAATTCGTTGAAAAAGTTAGGGGCTAATCGCATTCTAATCTATCCATACGCTCACCTAAGCAGCAACCTTGCCAAGCCATACAAGGCTCTCAACGTTTTAAAAGCCATGAGGAAATACGCTGAAGACACAGGAATAGAAACCTACAGCACTCCTTTTGGCTGGTGCAAACAGTTTTCCCTCTCCATTAAAGGTCACCCACTAGCCGAACAACTTCACATAATATCTTCAGTGGAAGAAGAAAAGGAAGAAAAAGTCTCCAAGGCAGTAAAGGCCGAAGAAAAACTAAAGTCCCACTGGTTTATCCTTCAACCTGACGGCAAAAAGATTCCGATAGAAAAGTTTGATTTCAAAAAACATGAAATGCTGGAAAAGCTCGCAGGATATGAAATCTCAAAAGTACGTGCTGTCCAGCAGATTCCGCCCCATGTCAAATTGATGAAAAAACTGGGAATCGCTGACTATGAACCAGGCAGTGACCCTGGCAATTTCAGGTGGCCTCCTAAAGGTCGATTAATAAAAGGCTTGCTTGAGCAATATGTCACGCGGAAAGTCGTGGAATATGGGGCCATGGAAGTTGAAACGCCTGTCATGTACGATTTTAATCATCCCAGCCTCGCCAGTTACTTGGATCGGTTTCCAGCTAGACAATACACTGTAAAGTCGGAAGACAAAGACCTCTTCCTACGGTTTAGCGCTTGCTTCGGACAGTTTCTTATGGTGCATGACACTCAGTTTTCGTATAAGCAGCTTCCGCTCCGAATTTATGAGTTGACTAGATACAGCTTTAGACGAGAAAAAAGCGGCGAACTCGTTGGGCTTCGTCGACTTCGAGCGTTCACGATGCCAGACTGCCACGCTTTGTGCGCTGACATCGAACAGGTCAAAACGGAATTCCTTAAAAGGTTTAATCTATGCCTTGAAATAATGGAAGCTCTGGGGTTTGGAAAAGAAGATTTTGAATTAGCCATAAGATTCACAAAGGATTTCTACGAGAAAAACAGAGACTTCATTGTTTCAATTGGCAAGCGATTCGGCAAACCTGCACTTATTGAAATATGGGATGAACGCTTCTTCTATTTTATACTAAAATGGGAATTCAACTTCATAGACAACCTCGACAAAGCTTCAGCCCTATCCACAGACCAGATAGATATAGAAAACGCTGAGAGATATGACATGACCTACACAGATGAAAAAGGAGAGAAACGGTACCCATTGGTTTTACACTGCAGCCCCAGCGGCGCTATCGAGAGATGCATCTATGCGATGCTAGAGAAAGCCCATAGAGACCAGCTAAAGGGCGGCGTCCCAACACTTCCATTGTGGCTCGCACCAGTTCAGGTCAGAGTCATACCAGTTTCAGACAGCTTTCTCGATGAAGCAGACAAAATTGCACATGAAATCGAGAAAAACTGCATAAGAGTTGATGTTGACGACCGCGCGTTAACACTGGGAAAAAAAGTTAGAGCAGCCGAAACCGAGTGGATCAGTTACATCCTTGTTGTCGGGCAGAGGGAGATCGATTCAGGTGTTCTGCCAGTTCGAGACAGAGAAGCCAAAGAGATTAGGAAGATGCGTCTTCAAAAGCTAATAGAGATGATAAAGGAGAAGACAGAAGACAAGCCTTTTCAGCCGCTGACTCTTCCCAGACATCTCTCAAAGAGACCTCAGTTTTCTTTCTGAAATTTACGTGTAGTAAATATTAAAAATTCATAGGTTATATACGGTTGCGAAGACATTCCGCCATTTGATAACGTTTGTAATAGTGAGGTCTGATGGTGAGTAACCGTTCAAAATCAACAAAAAAAGGAAGTGTTGGTGAAGAGCCGCTTCTTAAGAAGATGGTTCTAGTAGCTTTCACAATTCTAGGAATAGGTTTCATTCTAGTCAATGTGCCCATAACAATTTTGTTAGGCTACTCGATCGCCCAGTTTGAAATCTCTTCCCAGCAAATTGTTGCTGAAATTTCTGGCAAAATATTGTTCATTCTAGCCTCGATAGCTTTGATGGTTGTAGGCTTACTGTTTGTTGTGGGAGCAGTTCAGTATTATGAGAGAACCATAACCAAAGGCGTTGTGTTTCTCGGCACACTTGTGGCATCATTTTATCTACTCTGCTTAGGTGTAGGCTCCATACTGCTGATTCAAGAGACAAATATAGACGCGCTGCTGATGCTCAGCGGCTCAGTACTCATTGTATTAAGCGTTGCCTTATACATCATGCCTTCTTCCCCCATCAAGATCGGAGGAGCCATAATTGGAGTTTTAGGAGGCGTTGTCATAGCTCGAGTTATATATAACGTCTCTATTCTCGAGCTTGTCTTTAAATGGGACATTCCGTTTACTGGCCCTTTCATGTCAATGGCTATCCTAGAGGGCATTGTAATTGTATTAGGTCCAATTGCTGCTCTTGCTCACTTATTCTCTTCAAATCACAGCGAAGGAAAACCGTTAACTCATGTTTTTCTATCGCTTATCGGATTGATCTATGGAATCGGCCTTTTCGTCGGTTCGTTATTCCTATCTCTCAGCTTTTGGAATTGGATATGGAAATCTCCGTGGATTGGACCTTTCCATGAGATGCCCAACTGGGTCCTAAGCACCGTTGTTTTTTGGAGTGCCAGCCTCATCCTTATAGCCATCGGAGGCATCTTACTTGTGATCTCCTCTTTTGTAGGCTTCATATCTGTGGCGCAAGAGTTCTCCTAGCTACAACAGCGCAGATGCCGTAGTGTTCTAAATGTTATTACCATTTTTGCCAAAAAGCATAAAAGAGAATTGAAGTCTGCATACATATTCTAACCTAGGAGGCTAATAAGTGAAGGGAGAATTACTAGTTTATATTGATGGCAACTTCCACCCAAAATCAGAAGCAAAAGTTTCAGTTTACGACCACGGCTTGCTCTACGGCGACGGAATCTTCGAAGGAATAAGAGCCTACGAAGGCACAGTTTTCAAATTAGATGAACACTTAGACCGCCTATACCGGTCTGCGCACGCAATAATGCTGCAAATACCATTGACCAAAGATGAAATGAAAAAGGCCGTCTTGGACACCTTAAAGAAGAACAATCTGAAAAACGGTTACATACGCCTTGTTGTCACAAGAGGAGTCGGAGACCTCGGACTAGACCCAAGGAAATGCCCTAAACCAACCGTTATAGTAATCACTGAACCACTAATACAGTTACATAGCAAAGACAGGAAGAAAAACGGCATAACAGCAATGATTTCATGGGTGAAAAGAGACCCAGTTGACGCCACAACCCACGAGATCAAGTCGTTAAACTATCTAAATAGCATCCTCGCCAAGATAGAAGCCAACATAACCGGCGTAGACGAAGCCATATGCCTTGACAAGAGAGGTTTCGTCTGCGAGGGAGTCGCCGAAAACATCTTCAAGGTCGAAAACGGGAGAATTGTGACCCCGCCGATCTCTACTGGGGCATTGCCCGGAATTACACGAGGTTTTACCATGAAATTGGCGAAGAAGTTGGGGTACTCGATGGTTGAAAGAAACATTACTCCAAACGAGCTTTTCATTGCAGATGAAGTGTTCTTCACTGGAACTGCGGCGGAAATAATACCTGTTAGAGAAATAAATAATCGAGTTATCGGTAACGGAAAGCCTGGACCTGTAACTCAACGACTGACGAAAGAGTTCAACAAGCTTACAAGAGACCCTAAAGAAGGAACTTTGATTCCTTAACTCGCTGCAATGCAAGGGCTGTTAAGAATGCTTTGACATAAACTGTTCCAGTAGATTAAATGCCGCTTCAAGAATCTCGATTGGTGGCAGAACAACAGACCTGAAATGCCCATTGCCATAGGTTGGCTCAAACCCTGAACCATGAACGAAAAGTACGCCCGTTTCTTCTAGAAGATCATAGACAAACTCGGCATCAGTTTTCCATCTTGACCCCACAGCTTCAACTCTTGGAAAAACATAAAAGGCTCCTTCAGGCTTGGTGCAGCTTATTCCATCTATTTCGTTCAGCCTTTTCCAAGCATAGTCTCTTCTTTTTCGAAGTTTTTCCACCATAAGCGAGATGTGGTCGGTAGACCCTCGTAACGCGGCAACTCCAGCCTTCTGCACTGGTGTATTAGCGCTGAGCCTCACCCGCGCTTCCTTCTCAACGCCTCCTCTGAGTTCAGTTAATCTTCCGTTGCCATCGTGAAAGTATACATAGCCCAGTCGCCAGCCAGTCATGAGATATGTTTTAGAGAAGCCATTTAACCCAACAACAGGCACATCGGAGGCAATGCGAGAAGTGCTGACAAACCTTTCTGTGTAAACTATTCTGTCATAGATTTCGTCAGAAATAAGCAGCAGGTTGTGTTCGCCGGCTAGATCAACAATGTCCTTTACAACTTCCTCTCTGTAGAGGGCGCCACAGGGATTGTTAGGATTAATAACGACAATCGCTCGAGTCTTCTCGGTTATTTTTGACCTGAGGTCATTTACATTAGGTTGCCAACCGTTTTCTTCCACGGTTTCATATGCAACAGGCTTGCCTCCGAAAAACTTGACATGAGAAAGGTAAGGGGGATATGTCGGGCCGGGCACCAAAACTTCGTCGCCGTTTTCCACGATGGCAGCCATAGTCATCTGGATGCCTTCAGAGAGGCCCTGCGTGACAACCACGTCTTCTGGCTGGATCTCCACTTGGTTAACTTTCTTTTCTTTTTCGCAGATGGCTTCTCTAAGTTCTGGCAAGCCTTCCGAAGGTGCATACCAGTTGGCACCTTCCTTTACAGCTTTCGTTAACGCTTGTTTAATGTGATTTGGAGTGTCAAAATCAAACTTTATAGGGTCACCTATGTTGAGGTAAATTATTTTTTTGCCCTTTCTCTCCAACTGTTTAGCTTGGACTAAAACGTCTCGGATGGCATATTCAATGGTGCGTACTCGATCTGTGACTTGAAACATTTTCACAACCGCCTTGTCTGTTGCATTACAATTCTAAAAAGTCTTTCCCATTGTTTCTAGAGAGACTCTTGTTAAGGAATCTCTTTTTGGTCGGAAACTTGGAAGCCTTGAAGTGTATTTACAACGATAGTTGCTGTTTCGCCTTTGCCTGCATGGTCTTGCCAATTCCAAGGGCAGACGAGTAGGATGGAGGAATTTGATTCAAGTCTCGGTGACGGGTAGGCAGTCCACTCGGTTATGTTAATGGTCTCGTTGTTTACGTGCACAGTTATTTCGCTGATGTCAACATACGCCCCAGAAGTTTCAGAATTTACGAGAGTTAAGTTGAAGTGATCCGTGCTTACGGTGGAGTTGAAAACAACTTCTGTGATTGTTAACTCTACTGGCTGAGGAGCAGTTACAATATGTTTTGCAGTGTATCCTTGCAACGTTTTTACAGCAACTGCGACATTTTCACCTTGACTACCTCTCCAGTTCCATGCGCATGTAAACAAAACGGATTCACTTGAATCAAGGAAATATGGAAATGAAGTTGGCTCGCCATTTACAGTTATATTTTCAGGCGGAATGATTTCTCCGTTTATGGTTAACTCTGTAACGTTAACGTAGGTGAAAGAAGATTCCGCGTTCTGAACTGTAACATTGAAATGTTGAATGCTTATTGACGAGTTAAAATGCGCCTCAACAGTTAATCCAACATAAGGCAGCGGAGCCTTAGTGGTAGGTCCGGAACCATCAGACACAAAAACAATAACTTTCATTATT
>JAUWZP010000049.1 GCA_030615265.1 Candidatus Bathyarchaeota archaeon | reverse complement strand
AAGTTCGTCAGCTTTTATTGTGAGGACAATTCTCATCGTTATCACACATCAATAATTATTCATTAATATATATACTTATTGATTTTTGTTGAGACTCATTAATGCACGGCTCAAGGATCAACCTCGGAATTCAGGTCTTCCCTTATTTTCTCGTCCTTCAGAATCAGAAATTTTTCCTGCTTCGCAGAATCCACGAAATTTCAGGTCTTCAGTTTTTGGTGTGTGTGCCTTAAATTATTAATGCAACTATAATGAAATGTACTTTAGGTTAGTTGTAATGAATAGGTCAAGTGACGATTGGCCATTTGTCTTTTGGTCAGTTGTTGCCTTAGGAATAGTTTTGCTTGTCTGGAGTTCTCTTTTCCTCCTTTCCTTTGCAATTTTGGCACTTATCTCTCCCTCTCATTTTCGGACAGAACGTCACCAAATATTTGTATTTTTGACTGTTTTAACAGCAATATCGGGAATTTCTCTCATCTTGTCGGGTACAGCTTCAAAAAAGAAAAAACGACAATGATTTTTCCTCATTGAATACAAACATCAAGCAAGATGAAGCAAACACTGAATCCTCTACTCTTTAAGTGTAAACTATATTGTTTGGCCACCGAATGCTGACCGTTTTGTTGCTTGTTCACATCTGCGGATTTCCTTGGCAAAGTCCGATACCGCTTTTCTTTGAACTTCACCTTTCAATCTGTCTCTTTTGCTGCAAACAGCCCTTCTAACTCCCATAACATCTGCTCCTAAACCGTATAATCGTGGGACATCTTGTTTGTCCAGTGAGCCAGCCAGCGCAGCGATCAGATTGAAGTTGTGTGCCTCATCCACGAATTTTTTTAGCTCTCTGTCGCTTAGAAAGTTGAAAAGTTTGCTTTCAGAGTTTTTTATTTTAACATCTATCATTGCGCCGTCTGCTTCAGCCTTGTATGCAACTTTGGGAAGCTTCAAAGGGTTTAAGCAATCAACCTTTTCAAAATCAGCGTATCCAGCGGCAATTACTTTTGAGGTCTTGTTGTAGTCTTTTACGGCTCTACACACTTCCCTCATCAGAATCGTTGCTTCCATAGAGGTTTTCACTCCGAAAAGTCCTACTTTAACATAGTTCGCTCCAGAGACAGCAGCGCCCAAAGCTGCAAGTGAAGCTGTTCCCGGCAAGTTCGGCAGGTCTCCGATTGTTGCGCTTACTTCAACGTTGTCTGGAACAATTTCCTTAACCTGTCTAATCACTCTGGGGAAGTTGGCGCCTAGGGAGCCTTCTTTCGGGTTTTTAACATCGACAATGTGGGCTTCGCCTTTCACTGCTTCCAAGGCTTCTCTCTTGCTTACAACGCTGACTAGGAGCTTCACCGTAGTTCGCCCACTACTGACTGCACCTTCTAATTCACTATTTTCTTTGCTTGATCTCTTTAGCAATTAGGTTAAGAAGTTTTCTAGAAGCCTCTCGTTTTGTCGTTAGTGGAACATGAACAACTTTTCGCTTCTTGTTAACAATGAAGATTTCGTTGGTTTTAACACCGAACCCGACGCCTTTTCTAGCCACGTCATTTGCAACTATTAAATCAGCTTTCACTTTCTTCAGCCTTCCATAAGCGTTTTCAATCAGTTCCTTGTCGGAAACGTCATATTCTGCCTTAAAGGGCACAAGAAAGGTTTCAGGGCAGATTTTTTTCACAACATCTATGATCTTGGGTGTGGCTTCAAGTCTTATATTGAGCGTAGAGGTTTTACGTGTCGAAACTTTATAGTTGTAACGCTTCTTTGGTTTCCAGTCCACGGGAGCTGCCGTAGCTATTACGACATCGTATTTTTGGGATTTCAGCTCTGAAACCACAACCTCATGCATCTCTTTTGTGGTTTCCACGCGGACAGTTCTGGCTTCTCTCGGTGGAGTTGCTGTTCCCACGCCATAAATCAGGGTGACTTCGGCGCCTCGCAACAATACTTCGCGCGTGACTTCTATGCCCATTAAACCAGAGCTTTTGTTTGTGATTACTCTCACAGGGTCTATGTACTCCAAGGTTGGACCAGCTGTAACCAGAATCTTCCTTCCAGCAAAATCTTTAGACGCCGAAAATTTGCGGATGACAACTTCCAAGATCTCTTGAGTCTCGGCTATCTTCGCTTTTCCCTCTTCGACTCTTGGCCCCACAAAGTCGACGCCTAAGGCTTTCAGTTTCTCAATGTTCTCATCTAAGATGGGGTGTCTGTACATGGATTCATGCATAGCCGGGACGATCACGATGGGTATTTTTGAGCCGAAAGCGGTGGAAGCAACCGATGTCACAGTTGTGTCGTCAATTCCAGCGGCAATCTTGCTGATAGTGTTGGCAGTTGCAGGCGCGACGAGAATTAAATCAGTCTTGTCATCGTGTTGACCGGCTAAGGCTACATGTTCAATCTTTCCAGTTAGCTCTGTTACAACGGGGTTTCCCGTTGCCCATTCCATAAGGTAGGGGTGAATGATTTTCTGAGCCATAGGCGACATTACAGCGAAGACCTCTGCGCCGTGTCTCATTAGTTGCCTGGCAATTTCTGGGCTTTGAACAGCTGCGACGCTTCCAGTGATGCATAAGACTATGCGTTTGTCTTTTAGCTCTGTTCCTCTTGTTTGTTTGATGTCTTTTGAGGGGTGAGCCAAACCACAAGCCTCCATACTACTTGTTCTCGTTTACAATCTTCTTTAGGTCTTTGAGAAAACTTTTCACATGTGCAGGTTTAATATGGGGCATAACTGCAATTCGAATGTGTTTGGGGAAAACCGAAACTGCCCAGCCTTTCTCTCTTAGTTTCTGGGCAATTATGCGAATGTCTATAACCTTGGATTTGATTCCGACGATGTTCATTACGGGCTTAGTTACTAAGCTTACTTTGTCCATCTTTTCTATTCCCTCGGCAAGCTTAGAGGTCAGATTCATACAACGTTTAACCACTGCTTTATAGCCTTCTCTTCCAAGATGCATTAATAAAGCCCACACAGCCACGGCGGATGCTCCTGAGCGCGTTCCCACAATAGTGCTCTGCTCGGTGTTTCCCCCAGCCAAATAGGGGACTTCTACGCTTACACTCTTCATGATTGCCTCATCTCGAAACAGTATTCCTCCAGCTGGAATAGGAGCCAAACCCATCTTGTGGGGGTCAACGGTAATTGAACAAACGCCTGGCAGCTTGAAATCAAAGTCAAAGCTAGGGTAACCTAATTCCTTGAAGAAGGGAAGCACGAAACCTCCGAAAGCGGCGTCTACGTGAAGGTAAAGGTTTTGCGTCAGGGCTATTTCAGAAAGTTCCGTTATCGAATCCACTATTCCTAAGTCGGTTGAGCCCGCTACCCCAACAAGTGCAAGAGTTTTAGACGTAACCGCATCTTTCACAGCCGCTATGTCCACTTGAAACTGTTCATCAAGCTTCACCTTAACCAGCTTAAGTCCCAGCAGGTTTGCTGCTTTGTCGAAAGAGTAATGTGCTGAAACTGGAGCGATGACTTCGTTTCGATTCTGTTCAGATAAGTTGCGGGCTGCCCATAACGCCATGATATTTGCTTCTGTTCCCCCAGAAACAAAATGACCGCACGCACTTGGGTTGGAAAGCAACGATCCTAGAAGCTGGATTGCCTCTCTCTCTAACTCCGCAGTTGCAGGGAAAAGCCCGGGGTCACCTAAGTTTTTCTCTAAGCATTTCATGTAGATCTGCTTGGCGAACGCATGGGGTTTTGTGCACATTGAGCCAAGGATTTTTCCAGAATCGTAAGTGAAATCTTCCTTAAGTTTTGATTTAAGTTGTTGTAAAACCAAAGTTTTTGGCAATCCTTTTTCTTTCAATTTGACCACCAAACTTTTGCATCAGTTCATTAATGGTAAGTGTGCTCTTTATCGGGATAGATGCCCCTCAAAACCTCTTCTTTGAACCTTGCCACAGCCTCTTTAATCATCTTGTTTAGGCTTACATATCTCTTCAAATATTTTGGAGCAAAGCTTTCGTCGAATCCAAGCATGTCGTTGATCACTAAAACTTGTCCATCACAGTATCTTCCAGCTCCAATCCCAATTGTCAGAGCCTTTACCGCCTCAGTGATTCTACCGGCAAGGCTTTCCGGCATGCATTCCAAGACCATGGAAAACACACCTAGCTCGTCTAGCTTTACAGCATCATCCAAGATTTTTTGAGCTTCAGCGGGTTGCTTTCCCTTTACACGATAGCTCTCTGCTGTTTGAGGTAAGAGCCCCACATGTCCCATTACTGGAATTCCAGCATTTAACAATGTCTTCACTACTTTAGGCTTGTTTCCCTCGATTTTCACTCCATGCGCTCCGGCTTCAAGGAATCGTTTAGCGTTTTTTATTGCATCTTCCACGCTTTTGTCGCTGTTTATCGGCATGTCTCCAATTATCGGAGTGTTTTTTGCTCCTCTCGCAACGGCTCGGGTGTGATAGAGCATGTCTTCAACTGTAACGCTTTTGGTGTCTGTATAGCCTTGAATGACCATTCCTAGGCTGTCGCCCACAAGTATGAGGTCGATTCCTGCTTCGTCAAGTATCTTTGCCATCTGGTAATCGTAGGCTGTCAGCATGACTATTTTCTCTTTACCCTTCTTCATCTGCAACTCGTCAAGTCTCATTTTCGTCGTGCCTCCAGGAATCTGATTAAACCAACCAACGTTTCGTTAACAGGCGTTAGAATGTCATGCTTTCTTCCCAGTTCCACGATCTTCACGTTTAGAAAATCCATCTCTGTTTTCTTGCGTTTCATTAGATCCTGACACATGGAAGAATAATTCGTGTAACTTGCAATTTTCCGTTCAATACATTCTTCAAGATTTGACTCTAAACCTATTCCCTCAGCCTTTCCGACAACGATGCATTCTTGCATGATTTTATGTCGAATCTCTTTTAGACTGTCAACCATAATCTCGTTGTTTCTAACCTGAAAAATAGCAGTTAGCGGATTTGCTACACAATTAACGATCAGCTTCTTCCACATCTCCTCTTGCATGTCATTTGAAATCTTAGTTTTTAACCCGCTTGCATTAAAAACCCTTGCAATTCTTTCTGAAGTTCGAGTATGCTCCAGCATGGTTTCTCTCTGCCAAAGAGAGATTTTCCCAGGCTCAAAAAATTCTGCAGCTAACGTGACTAAGCCTCTTACAACTTCTGCTTTGTCTTCAACAACTTTTTCAACAATGTCCTTGATTCCTAATCCATTTTGTAAAACTAGTATTACCGTGTCCTTTCTTAGCAGAGATTTTATACTCGTAACTGCGCCCGCAGCATCGTATGCCTTTGTGGTTAAGAGAATCAGTGTGTCTGAAGGGATTTCCTTAATTGCAGTCTCTGCTTTCACCATGAATTTACCGGTGACATCGCCTGAAAGAGTTAAACCGTTCTTGTTGATAGCGTCTACATGGGCTTTGCGTCCGATTAAAGTGACATTGTTTCTCTGCGAGAGCAAGGCTCCATAGGTGCTGCCAATTGCGCCTGCGCCTAAGGCGAAAATTTTTTGGAAACTCATTGTTCTTCCTTCGGCGAAATTGAAATGTAGGTGCCTTTTTCGGCAAGTTTTGAAAGTCGCTGGTTGATGAGGTTCATGGCTTCGCTTAGATTTTTCTTGTTGGTGAAATTGGTTAGTATGGTTTTCAGTTTGTGTCGATCTTCTTTTTTGAGTCTTTCAGCAACTTCAACTAGGGTGGGCATGGCTCTTACAATGTTGTCGACTATTGTAACTGTGGCGAACTGAGCAGTTCTCGACAAAGGGTTCAAATCGATGGCTATGACTTTCTTTCCCATTTTCACCAGCGCTTCGGTGCGATCTCCATCTTCGAGCGGAACGAGAACCACATCTGCAACCAGTATGCCCGCCGGGTCAACTCGTCTTCTTTCACTTCCAACTTCAGCTATTCTCGCAGAAGCTGCATCGCCAACGCCTAAGACTTGAGTGGCGCCAAACTTCTTAAGCAGATTTTCAATGGCGATTTCCCGTTCAGCTGAACGATAGAAAAGGTTAACCTCAAGCTTGGCTTCAGTAACTTCAGCGAGTCTAACTATGTCCATTGTTGCAAGAGCCGCTGCGTTGCCATTAACCGAAATAACTGGATGTTTAGCAGTTAGCAAAGCCGCTGCTGCAGCTTCTATTGCTTTTAAAGCGTTTTCGATGGTTTTCTCACCTAGCAGATAGTCGAAGGCTTCTCCTCTTCCGTGAGCAAACAAGCCGGCTTCAGCGACTATTCCCGCCTTATAATGCTTTACCAGTCTTTCGCGAATTTGCAGCGATTCAGCCCTAGGATGTTCTGGTGGAATTTCTGTTTCTTTTTTCACAGTAGTCTCGCTCCTTTGAAGTCTACCTCAGCCATGATCACGCTGCGTTCAGAAGGCGTGTGCTTGCTGAAGATTTCGTGAACTTCTTTAACTTGGTCTCGCTTTACTAAGGAGAAAACGGTCTCTCCAAGCATAGCCATGCTGCATGTCAAACCAGCACGATCGGTTTCTTCTAAAACTGCTCGTAGTCTTTTCGAGATTACCCCTAGATGCTCTGCAAATTTGCGGGAAAACCCCATGAAATTGTCCAGTGTAGGATGCTTTGCCAACTCGTCTACAAGGTTTCCGCCAAATCTGTTTATACGCCTGCGAAAAGCTTCATCGGTTAGAATTTCCATTGTGGATATGGGACCAAAATCTAGACAGGCCACAACATAGCTGCTACTGACAGGTATGGATTTTGTTTTACCTACATCCGGCGCGCCTGATTTCACCCGTATTTCGAGTCCTCCAAAAGTTTCGGCAATGACTGTGCCAAGCCCAGTCTTACATTTAACTTCAGCAATGTGCGCCGTTTGAGCCGCTTCTAAGCGAGGTAGGTTAAGGTTAAAAGCCTCGTTTAGCGCTAAAGCCAAACTCAGGGCTCCAGCACCACTTGAGCCGAACCCGCATCCAATCGGAATTTTAACATCGTGTTCGACGAGAACCTTATAACTTTCTCCAGCAAGAGAGAGAAAAGTATTTACAACATGTTCAGAAACCAAAGCAGAATTTGTGACGTCGCCATTCATCATGATTTTAACGGAAGTTTTGGCTGATTTTTCAACCCACACCTTAGTTGTAACTCCTTGCGTTATGGAAACACCTGCTCCTCTAGACCCTTTTAGCAACGGGTCGTTTGGCTGGTCGCATATCTGGAAAAACCCTGTAATGTGTCCCGGCGAGAAGGCCCTTGCTTCTTTCAAGCTTAAGCACCAAGCGTTTTTATCATCATATCCGTTGGTTATGCATTGTGCTATGTGAAAAAACGTGCTGGGATAAATATTTCGTAGGGTTTGTTTAGACATCTCTAAAGAAAACAAATCCATTAGTCTGCAAGGAAAAAGGCATAATCTTTTACTATGATGTGCTGTGGAATACTCATATCTCAGTTTGAGAAGGTTCAAACGATGACTGCAAAAACACAGGTTGACGTAGCAGAACATGTTTCAAAATGCCTTCAACTTGCGGTTCTTTTAGAAGTAAGTGCCTATCCTAAACCCGGCAACGTCCATAGGACTGCCGATTTCAAAGAGACAATATATGAACATTTCTTAGCTTCTGCTGTTGCCTTGGCGCCTAGCTTTAGAAGTGCTGCTCAAAAAGGAGTTTTGATGGCTCAGGGAAAGATCCATCTTGATGAAATAAGGACTGGCAAAATAATTAAGGATGGAGTTGGGCAGGTAAAAGCTTGGCAGAGCGGTGGAAACACTCTTTTAGGAACCATAATTCTGCTTACACCTATAGCCGCGGCTGCAGGAATGACTTTGACTGAAGAGCCGTTTTCTATTTCTAGGCTTAGGAAAAACATAAAATTGATTGCGGAGTCAACCACGCCAATTGATGCTGTGAAAGTTTACGAGGCGATCTCTATTGCCGAACCTGGCGGATTGGGCAAGGCACCAAAACTTGACGTAGCTGACCCGGCTTCTAAACAGAAAATTCTAAGGGACAACGTTACCCTTTTCGATGTGTTCGAGATCTCCTCTTCTTGGGACTCTATTTCCTCCGAATGGGTGAACAATTACTCTATCACCTTTGGCTTAGGGTATCCATATTTTGTTGAAATTCTTGAAAAAACGAACGATGTAAACATAGCAACAGTGCATGCTTTTCTCAAAATTCTCTCAGAAGTTCCAGACACTCTAGTCGCCAGAAAAATGGGTTCAGCCAGAGCGAAGGAGATTTCCATTCAAGCCAAAAAGGTTTTAGAAGCGGGAGCCTTAACAACTCAAAAGGGCAGAGAAAAACTCTTCCAGTTTGACAATAAACTTCGTGACCCCAAGCATCGATTGAATCTTGGCACAACTGCAGACCTTACAGCCGCAGTTTTAGCTGTCTCTGTCTTGGATGGATATAGACCATAATAGAAACTGTAAGATTTTAATAAAAAATGATGGAATGGGGGCCTCAGAGTATCCTGCAATGGCCCTTGAGCTTTCGTAAGGTAGCGTTTGCCTAGGTCTCTATGTTGAATGGCAGAACGGCATATGCATGGACACCGGATTCATCGATGATTTCATAGCCGAGTAGCAAGTAGACGCAGAATCCTTCCTTGTTAATTACATCTGCTCTCAAGGCCTTAACAGTTATGTCTTCGCCTACACTCAAGTAGTCACTTTCAAAGAGTTCTGCTCTCATCATCAGTTCTTCATCAACAGTCCATGCGTGTGGCAAATGAATCCGTACCTGTCCTTCGGCAGTGCTTACTATGAGCATATCCTTGAACAGAGCGACAGCGGTTCCTTCAATTTCCACAGGTTCTGAATGATTGAGGAACCACCAAACCCGATGAGCTTTGAATCGAGGCTCGCGCCTATGACGTTCAACAAGCTTCATATCAGGTCTTTGTTCTTCATTGGACTGAAGTGCATTAGTTAATGGTGCATACAATAACACGCTTGCAACAGCAACAATTACCAATGTAACGGCGAGAAACTTTACCTTCGACTTCATTTTCCCTTTCACCTCCTTTCTTGAATATCCTTTAAGCTTTCGTTTTAAATATCGTTTAGGAACGATTCGTCTGAACGAATCATTCACTTTTTGGCTGGCTTTGGCGTCTTGTTAGTATTGATTCTCATTTAGTTTTCACCCTTCATATTTCCCGTTCATAACAATTATTGCCAGACAAGTTGAGTCTTTTAGCGGACAGTCCCGCAATGAAGACACATCTTGCTTCGCGGTTGTGCAGAAAATTAGCTGTTGCTCTAGTTCTGACGCTAATGGTATTCATGCTAGGTGCGTCCTCAATTCTGTTGGGTGCGGTTGAAGATTTTTCGGAATCTGAAATGTATGTTCATAATTTTGTTGATGTGCCGCCTTTTGGGAACTGGACGTTTGTTGAGAAGCCGATGTTTCCAGTCTATTTTAACAATTCTCAAATTCTTGTGGGTTCTAATTGGACGGTTGTTTATCCTCTGACTGCAAACCATTCTTACCACATTTACTCCTACGGAGAATGGATAGATTATGGTTCTAACCCTTCAACAGACTACGATATCTACGTTTACAATCCATCAGGCGAACTTGAAGGCTACCACACTGAGTCAACTGGGCTTCCTGAACATCTAGGCACAACTGTTGATGAACCCTTTTTTATTCCCAAGTATTCAGGAAACTACAGCTTTATCATAAGAAACGACCCCAGAGAGAGTAACGCTTCCCAACAGGCGACATTAATGAACATCGAAAACGCAGAGACCAACAAGTGGCATGAAGTTTTCATAGAAGGCAAACAAGATAACATGCATGTCCTTAACACAAGTTGGGCCTTTGAGTTTGTCACTGAAAGTCAACGCATTGAAGTCTGGGTTAAGGTCCCGGAAACCTTGGACATGTATGAGGCTAGACTTTATCTTATGGCTAATCCCGAAGCTGAAATGGGAGAACGGCTTAATAATGTTCTCTTAGCATGGGAACCAGGCCTCTACGGCGAAATTTCTGGAATCTACGGCGGATTCAACCTTGATAGCGAAGAGTTTCGAGGTGTCGCCTCTGCAAGTGGCGAGTTTTTCGGACAGGACATGCTGATAAACTACACTTCGCCAGTTGAGGGTAAAAGTCTTTATCATCTCGTTCTCATAGGCGAGAAGGGCGCTGGAAAGATAAAGTTCTTGGTTAAGACCGAATTTGGAAACGCGGGTTTAAAGCCCGTGAATCCTCCTTTGCGTGTGTATCCCGGCAACGAGACAGCCCTCACTTTTGCTTCCAACATCACTGACTTGAGAAATGCCACATTCTATTATTCTGTTAACGACTTGGAAAACGTGACAGCTTTGAGCATGCAATTAATCGACAACAGAACATGCGTGGCAGTTGTCCCTGGTCAGCCAAATGGCACAACGGTGAAATATACGGTTGAAGCCGCGGACGTTCTGGAAAACGTTTTGGTCCATAATGGAAGCTACACTGTAAAATATGATTCTCAGCTAAACTTGACTCTAGGGACCGAAGCGATTTCTATTGGAGAAAACATAACGCTAATCGGGCTCATAACTCCTCCAAGTGAAAATCTATCCATAACTCTGATCTATACTTCTGCGAATGGAACCTTCCAACAAACCGTTTATACTTTAGCTGACGGCACCTTTACAGCTAGCTTTAAGCCTTCAATGGAAGGCGACTGGATTGTTCAAGCGGTGTTTGAGGGAAATAACATGCTTTATAGAAGTTCGAGTTCATCCCTAAAGTTTAAGGTTGAGCCTCCGTCTTTCCTAAGCCAATATTCAATGTATATTTTTGCTGGTGCTGGCGCAGGAATAGGTATCGCGGTGTTAGTTTTCATCAGGAAGCGAAGAGGATAGAAAATGCGTATTGGAAGGGGTGGCTTGCTTTTCACCCACTATAGAGAGATGCTGAAGAATCTTTTTGACAGTGTCCTTGGAGCCCGTGCAAGCTTATGTTCGTGTTGTCACAATTTTTGGGCGAATGAATTTGGCGCATTTAGGGCACTTGTGTCTCGACAATGTTCGAACCTGAGGATAACCCATGGATTTCAGCTGTTCCTTGCCAAGCGGCTCTTCCCATTGGTGCTTGCAGCGCGCGCGGGGGCACTCCAGCAGCGCTGTTACCTCTTCGACTACTTGAATCTTTTCTCGCCTAGCCACTAATATTATTCCACCTACAAGGAGCAAGACAACACCTAAAATGGAGTAGTGTACAAGTTTCAATCCCATTCCTAAAGCGATGTCTGTGTGAACCACCCAAAGCTCCGCACTCAAAGCTGAGAGGATATCAGGAGAGCTGAATACTCCGGCGTCCCAGAATTTCCACAATACTAAGCCGAGCATTATGATGCCTATAACGAAGAGAGTAATGCCGAGGGCATAGCCAGTCTTCTTCTTCAAGATGGTCATTGACATTGGATATCTACCCACATCCCTTTTACGAGCATTTTGTTTATTTAGTTTATTGTGAAAACTGGGGACAAAATCGTATGACTTATTTAGTTTGAATCAGCTAGACGCGTTTTGCGTCCGCCGCGAGGCTCACCATGTTAAAATATGGATGAATCATACATAAAATCAAAAGGTTAAAAGACACAAACTATAACTCGTGATTCCGATGGCTACTCTGTTGGCTTTTAGCCCCCTCTTCATGGAGCTTATCAGCGCCATAATCAGCTTTATTATCGGCTACTATGCTCTCAAGGGATACCGAGTGTCATCCGAGAAGGGGCTTCTTCTCCTACACTTTGGCTTCGTTATCTTGGGGGTCAGCATGATTCTACGGGTTATAACAACATTCTATGTTATCGCACTCGTAAGAGAATTCCGTAGTCCCCAACCTGCAGTTGCAGCTGCTCTAACATTCGCCAGCTTAATCTACTCTGTTGCTCAGTTAATTGCTTATGGACTCTTCACGGTTAACTATACTCGTCAAGCCAAAATGCTAGGACAAGCTGCAATTATTGCACCATTTTTTCTGTTGAGGTACAACACTTACTTGGAGCTTATCGCTGTTGTGCTGCTTGGATATGTTGCAGTTCAATCCATGATTAACTTAGCCTTAAAAAGAAACACTGAGGCATTTCTTGTTACATCAGGCTTTTCCTTCATGTTTCTTAGTCATCTGTTTTTCTTGTTTACCATAGTGGAGGAGGCTCTCTACTCAACTGGGCAAATAACCCAGCTTATAGGCTTCTTATGTCTACTGGTCATGTTGACGCGGGTGAGCACAATCAAATGACCCCCAAAAAGGAGTACCGTTCAAAAGCCCGCATTAACATCGACATCTTACGAGTTATTAAAAGGGAAGGAGACAAGTGTGGTCCAACCCGCATTCTTTATGGAGCAAACTTGTCGCATGATCGTTTGATCAGGTATCTAGCTCAGCTTAGAGAGCTGCAGCTCATTGCAGAAGTTAAAGAAAACGATAAAGCTTTCTATGTTTTAACCGACAAGGGCAAACAGTTCCTTAACGAACTTAGCCGAATAGAACGATTTGCAGATGCCTTCGGAATCACCTTTTGACAACTTGCATGTCATTTTCGTTTTTAACGCCTAAACCTAACTCAACGGCATGTTTGATCTGCGAGAACTCCCACACATCCTTGTCAAGTCTATTCTTTGCTTTATAGCTTTTCAGGACTTTTAGTGCTTCAACATCAATGGCAATGCGGTCGCCGCTTGCAAGGATTAGATTCGGCTCTTCCATTTGTCCGTTTGCGGGCCCGCCTGTCACGAAACATTTTCTTCCATCCATAATGATTAGGTCTGGATGCACGGCGAGATTCAAGTCAGCAATCTTCTCCTCAAGATGCAACATGTGTAACCTTCTTCTCTGCCCGAACTTGAGAAGGCCAACAGCTAGTTTTAAGCTTAGGGAGAAACGAGCCCATTTATGGGTTTTCATGCATGGAAGCCAAACAAGCTTAGCGTCTTTTTCAAGCACATCTTTCGCTATTGAAGCTTTTTTCCAACGCTCCCCTTTAATTTCGATGTCAACCCAGTCTGCCTCATCAAGGATCTTCAGTTCAGCGTTGCATTCCTCTGCCGCCTCTACCATGCCCATTTTCTCCAATACCCGCTTAGTTGGCAGCCAAGGCAAACCAGAGCTCTCGATAATGGTGACTTTGGATGCACCAGCCTCGTAAAGCAGGGAAACCGTAGCCTTCACAAACTCTGGGTCGCTTGAAGCGGGAAAGGGGTCGTCGCTGTTAAAATTGGGCTTTACAATAACTTTGTCTTCTGGAGAGATTGTTTTTTCAAAGCCTCCAATCAGCTGCACAGCTTTTTTGACCGATTCCTTCAAGTTAGATGTGGCTTCTACTTTGCTGACCAAAACTTTTCCGTCTTTGGTGAACGGGTTTTCTTTCGGCAACATTGGTTCTCACCCAGTAGCTTTTAGCATGTGTTCTCTGATAATCATAAATGCCCGTTACACATAAGATAGTGGGAGGTCTTTAAGCATGCCTATAATAGCTGTTGTTGGAAGCAGAAAATCTGGCAAGACTACCGCGGTTGAAGCTCTTGTCAAAGGTTTTACCGGAAAAGGCTACACGGTTGCAACGGTAAAGCATATTTCAGAACCCGATTTCACCATGGACACCGAAGGAAAAGACACATGGCGTCACACCAAAGCTGGCGCGCTTGTCACCCTAAGCGTAGCTCCAAACGAACTGACATTCATCAAGAAAGTGGACACAACAAAATATGGACTAACTGAAATTGTCAAGCACTGCGAGGACGAAGCCGACATCATAATTCTTGAAGGCTTCAGAGATCTTGTCGCTCAAAACCCGCTTGTTCCAAAAGTCGTTGCAGTGAAGACCACGGAGGAAGTAAAAGAAGCATTCGAATACTTTAAGCCCATAGTAGCGTTTTCAGGTGCCCTTTCAACTGTGCCAAAAGGATTGAGCATTCCATACTTCGATGCTCTACAGAAACCAGAAAAACTGGTGGAGACTGTGGAGAACAAGATTAAACCCATGATAAGGTAAGAAAAGAAACTTAATGCAGCGATTAGAATTACAGTCAATGGAAAACGCTTGCCACTAAACCTTTTTGTACGGAAATTTACGCGAGCTGTTGTGCTCTCAATGGTTTCAACGCTAAGGGACGTATCAGTTGAAGGAGACGAAAACGTCTTCCTAACTATCAAAAGCCCTTCAAAGTGAGGCAAGCACTGCTTTTGGGGCTTGGGGAGATATTGAAGAGAGAGAAAGGAGAATTTCTTCACTCATAAAATGCGGTTTCTCCCCAAACCTTTCCAATAGTTGAGTAGGTTCTCCTCCTAACCATGTATAGATGTGTTCGACCTTTCGCATCTTTGTATCATTGTGAGATAAACTTTTTGTCTAAAGAGCCTTGAAGGCTTCAAACCATCTGTTATACGACGCAACCATGTCTAACGTGACGCTTGGCTTTCGCGTTTCCAATGTTTCTCTAAAGTCGTTCATGCAAATAGATCTAGGTTTAGCAAGCTTGTCTTTTGCCTTTCCAGACTCGAAGAATTCTCCAATTACTTTGAGGTGAACAGACTGCACGCTGTCGCGGATGTCACTTCCCGAAAATCCCTCAGACATTCTGCTCAAGCTGTAGAGATCCATGTCTGGAGACAACGTTACTTGCCCCGTGTAAAGTTTGAACATGTGCAAACGCGCGTTATAGTCAGGTAGCGGGACCAAAATTCGCTTCTGGAATCTCCTTATGAAAGGCCAGTCAAGATCCCAAGGCTTATTGGTTGCACCAATCACGTAAACGTGAATCTTCTTTCCCTTGTCAATTATGCCGTCCATCTCCTTCAAGAACTGGTTGCGAAATCTGACTTCCCCGCCAACCTCGTTGGAATGTTTCCCAATCAGAGAATCTAACTCATCAATGAAGACAATTGCTGGACGACCGTCATTAGCTATTTTTCTCGTTGTTGTAAAGAGTTCAGCCACGTTTTTCTCAGCTTCCCCGAGCCATTTAGACATTATTGAAGCCGCATCCACAGAGAGAAAAGAAGCATCTATCTCAGTAGCTACCGCAGCTGCCAGCAAAGTTTTTCCGCAGCCAGGTGGCCCAAAGAGAAGGATACCTCTTGGCCAGCCCAGTGGGAAGAGGTCTGGCCTCTGAACTGGATAAACAATGGCTTGTTTAATGGCCTTCTTAGCTGGCTCCAAGCCTACGACTTGTCCCCATTTAACGTTTGGTTTCTCCCTGAGGATAAGGTCTTCAAAATTGTCTTTCTTCGTTTCCGAGGGCTCAATCGCAGCCTCAACTTGCCTTTCCTCCATGTTTTCTACTTGGGGCTCTCTCGGAGCTGAAACTCCTTGAAGCATCCTGATTCGTTCTTGATAAGCCATGGCGCGTTGAATATACACTTTGTTCAGGCCATAATCCGGATATAACTGAGCAAGTCTGAGAAGGGTTTCAATGGCTTTCTGATACATTGTGATAGCCATGCCCTTGGCGCCTTGTTTGTCAAGGCGAACGGCTTCCAGGGCGTAGCTGGTTGCAGCTTTCTCTAATTCTTGTGACGCGCTCATCTTCGGGTCATCTTTTAATTTGTATCTTTCCTTTTGTACCTAGATTCTCAAGTGTTTTCAACACTTTGTCATGTGGAACGTTCAGCTGGAGCGCACACTGTTTGACGTCGATTTCACCGTTGCACTTCTTTGCATATTCAAATATTGTGTCTTCTAGTGACGGGGTGGTTTGAGTAGTCATGGAGACCCCCCGTAATTCCACATCTTTATAGCTGACATATTTCTGGGGTTCTCCTTTTTCGTTGCGCTCGACTATCTCTGAGCAGGAGACGCTTAGGGCAACCATCTGCTTCACTTTTTGAGGCTGTTTAATTGGTTCTTCTTTGAGAATCACATGAGAAGGTTGCGCTGGAACAGGT
>JAUWZP010000002.1 GCA_030615265.1 Candidatus Bathyarchaeota archaeon | reverse complement strand
GGAAAGCCAAAGGCAAACATGTGATCGGCTGGAGTTGCACCTACACGCCTGAAGAACTCTTTTACGCGGTGAATGCTTTGCCAGTTATGGTTTTTGGAGATGTTGAAAGCACAAAACTGGCTGATGTCTACTTGCCAGTTAACACTTGCTCTTTTTCCCGTGGCTGTTTCAACTTAGCTCTGAAAGGAGACTATAACTATCTCGATGGTTTTGTTGCGTCAAGCAGCTGTGACAACCGTGACAAGATCTTTGACATGTGGAGATACCATGTTAAAATTCCGTATATACACTTCATAAACACTCCGCACACAAGAACCGAAAGGGCGCACAACTTCTTTTATGAAGAAATTTTGAGGCTTAAGGCTTCCTTGGAAAAGGCTTTCGGGAAAAATATCTCTGACGCCGAGCTGAAGAATGCGATTCAAGTTTACAATGAGAACAGGCTTCTTTTGAGAAAAGTTTATGATATGAGACGGAAGAAGCCCCCGTTGATTTCTGGAGTTGAAGCATTAGAGATTGTTCTTTCCAGCATGGTGGCGCCAAAAGAGGAGCACAATAAGTTGCTGAACCATCTGCTCGCTGAGGTTTCCAGTCGAGCTGACCTGCCTAAAGGCGGCGTGAGACTGCTTGTTTCTGGAAGCGTCATGGATAACTCAGAGCTGCTCAAGGTTGTTGAGGCTGTGGGCGGCAGCGTTGTTGCTGATGATTGGTGTACTGGATCCAGGTATTTTTGGGACCTCGTGGATTCTGACAGTGATCCATTGCGGGCAATTGCTAAGAGATATCTAGGTAAGATTCCGTCTTCTTTCATGTTGGAGCAGGAAGAAAGGTTTAAGCACACTGTCGAGATGGCGAAGCAGTTTGATGTTGAGGCGGCGATAATTTTTGTTTTGAAGTTTTGTGACACTCATATGTTTGATGCTCCCCAACTTATGGAGGAGTTGAAAGCTATGGGTTTGCCCGTTTTCCACCTTGAGTGGGAGCATTCTCTGAGCGGTTTAGCTCAGTTGAAGACGAGGATAGAAGCCTTCATAGAGATGGTGAGAGGTGTAGAATAGTCATGGCAGAAGCTAAACCAGAAAGAAGGCTGCAGACATTAAGGGGTTTTTACAGAAGCTACGTGAAGAAGTCTTACGAAGACGCTCACAAAGCCAAAGCTGACGGAAAACCAGTTGCATGGGTTGCTTCAACGTTTCCTGTTGAGATGCTGCTTGCCATGGATGTTTTTCCAGTTTGGCCTGAAAACTACGCTTCCCTTTGCGCTGCGAGACAAGTTTCAGTAAGGCTCTGTGAAGTTGCTGAGGGCAAAGGATTCTCTAAAGATCTCTGCTCTTATGCAAGATGCGTGATTGGGTCGCTTTTTGAGAAAGAAGATGACTTGCCGGAAGGAGGCATGCCTAAGCCTGATTTTCTTGTTGCTTCAACGGGCGCTTGTGACACCCATTTTAAGTGGTTTCAGTTTGTTAGTCGACACTTTGAGGTCCCATTATTTCTCTTAGACGTGCCATACAACATAGGGGGTGCAGACTCGGAGCATCTTGAAAGGGCGCACATGGAATTTTATGTTTCACGGCTGGAAGAGCTAATTGACTTTTTGGAGAAGCAAACTGGCACAAGAATTGATAGAGACAGGCTAAGAGAAATAATTGCTCTCTCTGACCGCACAAGCCAACTTTGGATGGAAATACAAGACTATCGGAAGACAATTCCTTCGCCTATGGATGCTCGGGATGCATTTTCCGCTGTTTTCTTTATGCTTTGTGTTCCGGGCACTCAGATGGCGGTTGACTTTTATGAGAAGTTGCGCGACGAAGTTAAGGCACGAGCAGAAAGCAGGTTTGGCATAATAGAAAATGAGAAGTACCGGCTGGTTTGGGATAACTTGCCGCTTTGGTTTGACCTCAATTTCTTCAGATACCTCAACGGTTTAGGCGCGGTTGTTGTCGCTGAAACGTTCTCTCATGTTTGGATGGGAAGGCTGGATCCTTCTAAGCCTTTAGAGAGCCTAGCCAAGAAGTATTTGCCAAACTTTGCAAACTGCAGCATAGACAGAAAAATCGACATGATAGAAGATCTCGTGAAGGATTTCAAGGCTGACGGCGTAATCTTGCCAACCAACTGGGGCTGCAGAATGATGTCCATAGGCGAAACAATAGTGAAAGACACAATTAACAAGAAGCTTGGAGTGCCGAGTCTCATACTTGACGCGGACTCTTCAGACCGGAGAAGCTTCAATGAAACTCAAGCCAAAACAAACGTAGAAATCTTCCTCCAAATACTAAACGGAAAGAAACAAAGAGGAAAAAAGTAATACCACCTAAGTTGTTTCATGTATCCAGTCATCGTTTCTCTGCACCACTAATATTATTTACCTAATCATTTGCGGGCGTTCTCTGGGTCTTTTTATGAGCTTTCCATAAGTACAAGTAGCCGGGCAGCGTGGCGAATCCAATCGCTCCCAAGACAGCCCAAACAAATTCTTTATTGGGCAAGACTCCGTAGAGCCTGAATCCCATCATGGCTCCAATTGCTCCGCCAATCCCGAAGAAGAGACCCGACAGCGCCATGTATCTTCCCCTCATGTCAACTGGCGACAAATTGGCGATAAATCCAGAACTGGCAGGCATAATCGTTATTTCTCCAAGCGTTAGAATGACGACACCTATCAGAAACTGGAAAAAATCTTTAGACACTAAGAAGTAGGTGAAACCAACCGCAAAAAACAGCTGGGCTACTATAAACGCCTTTGTGCTTCCAATTCTCATGGCAGCTTTTCTGATGGGAATCTGCAGCACCACAACCATGGCTCCGTTGATAGAAAACAAGATGCCAAAAACGTAAGGCGCAAGACCAACATACTCGATGTAGACAGAAAGCAACCCATAGAGTTGAGAATACACCAGACTGGTCAGGGCCCCAACAGAACAGAACAAGATGAACAATCGGTCCCTGAACACTCCACCAAGCTGAGCCAAAGTAACACTACTGCCCTCTTTTTGAGAGTAAGACTCCTTGATCAACACAAAAACAATGACCGCACAGACAGCCATGAACACCGCCGCATACATAAACAGGATGGGATATCCACTTGCACCCGCTATGACGCCTCCAATCGGCGGAGCAAACACAACTCCAATGTTCATTATCATATAACTCAAACCATAGACCTCCTCTCGTCGGTCAGGCTGAACAAGGTCAGCAATCATAGCGCTGTAAGCTGGATCATAGAAGGCTCCAATCACCCTCATCACAATGTACAACACTAAAAACTCGGTGAACAAAGTGGCATAAGCATAACCAGCAGTCAAAACAATCTGCGGAACGACGAAAAGCAACATCATCTTCCTCCTACCAAACCTATCACAAAGACTCCCACTGACAAGCAACGCGAAAATCGATGCAAACCCACCCACCATCAACATAACGCCCACGAGCGACGGGTCCATCTCGAGCCCACCGCTCGCGCTCTTCCCAGTCAAATACATAGCAAGATAGGGAAACGCCAGGCTCCTTCCCAAAGAGAACAGGAGACTTAGGACAAGCATAACATAGATTTGAAAGGGCAAATTCGCAAGCCCCAGCCTTGAAGCAACACCATACATCCTTGTGCGAACCCCGCCGAAAACGCGATTAAACATTGTATATTCCTTCATAGCAGAGTCTCCCAACAGCCGATTTATTCAAACAAACCTTGCCCATGCCATCTAGAGTGGTTGAGCGTATTTCTCTCTCAATTTTCTGTGCAGAATCTTTCCCGTTGCTGTTCTAGGCATTTCTTCGGGCGAAATAAAATCCACCGACTTCGGCTTTTTGTACCCAGCCATCTTCCCACGACACCACTCAATAATCTCCTCTTCAGTGGCTCTCTCACCCTCTTTCAAAATCACAACCGCCTTCACAGCCTCACCCCACTTCTCATCAGGCACACCGACCACAGCAACATCGAAAACCTTTGGATGCCTAGAAACAACTTCCTCAACCTCAGAGGGATAAACATGCTCTCCACCTGTTATAATCATGTTATCCTTCCTGTCGACGATGTAGTAGTAGCCCTCCTCGTCACGCTTAACCATGTCCCGAGCGGTGAAGAGGTCACCTCTAAACGAGTCTTTCGTCTTCTCAGGCATCTTGTAATATTCATCAAACATCATCGGCCCCCGAGAATACAACTCCCCAACCTCGCCAACAGACACCTCATTCCCGTTCTCATCCAGAAGCCTAATCACATCAGTTCCGAGACACTCTCGCCCCATTGAACCCAGCTTCCTCAGCTGATCCTCGGGCCTGAGAATCGTGACGAGACCAGCCTCCGTAGAGCCATAAGCCTCAAACAACTTGACGTCGGGGAAACACTTCAGAATCCCCTTCTTTATCTTGCTCCGGACAGGCGCCGAAGAACATAGGAAGCTCCGCATAGAACTCAAGTCAAACTTCTTCCTCACATCCTCAGGAACATTCAATATCAAATGATAATGAGTCGGTATCAGCGAGATGAATGTCACCTTCTCCTCGTCTATCACACGCAGAAGCTCAACCGGATCAAACCCCTTGTCCCAACTGACATAAAGAGATGCACCAATGTATATGAACAGTAGACCGTAGAAAGTCGAGTTCACATGATACAAGGGCATGACTATCATACCTTTATCCTCTTGTGAAAACTCGAACTCGACCGCATTAATCAGATAAAACGATACGTATGATTCGTGAGAGCGGACAACACCCTTCGGTATCCCCGTGGTTCCCGAGGTGTATATCTGAAACCACGTGTCTTCGCTGTCGACTTTTACATGTGGCTCGCTATCTGGAGAGCCTTCTACAAGATTTTCATAGTTAATGAAGCCCTCGGGAGCAACCCGACCAACCACTATAAAACTCTCTTCACCAATGTTTCGAAGGTTTGAGCGAACCGAATTTATAACATCAACAAATTCTTCATCCACTATCATCGCTCTGGCGTCAGAATTATTGACCACATACTCAATTTCTTTACCAAGGAAACGCCAATTAACCGTGACAACAACCACACCAATCTTCGCACAGGCACAACAGACCTCCACAAACTCCACACAGTTGTAGAGCATTACAGCGAGTCTATCGCCCTTACGCAAACCCATACTCAATAAGCTGTTCGCGAGTTTGTTTGTCCTAGACTCAAGCTCAGGGTAAGTCCTAGCCTCTCCACGCCAATCCTTCAACGCCAACTTATTAGGATAATTTTTGGCGTGAACCTTCAAGATTTGCCCCATGTTCAACCAGATCATATGCTCATCATCCCGTTCTCTGCTGCCCCTGAAACACGTATGTAAGTTTATTAATCGTTGTCGGAAATTATATATCCTCTTCGCTGTTTACTTCTTGAATTCAAGAGGTGTAAATATGGAAATACGAAAAGTAGCGGTTCTAGGCGCTGGTTTAATGGGACATGGCATCGCCCAAGTCTTGGCCCAAGTAGCTAAATGCGAGGTCAATCTGAGAGACGTGAAACAAGAATTCGTTGACAACGGCATGAAAATGATAAACAACAGCCTGCAAAGGTTTCTCAAGAAGGGAGTAATAACAGAAGCTGAAGCCAAAGAAGTCTTAGCAAGAATCCATCCAATGCTGGACCTGAAAGAAGCCGTAGCAGACGCCGACCTAATAATCGAAGCAGTTCCAGAAAAAGTTGAAATCAAAAAAAACGTCTTTGCCGAAGTTGACAAACTCGCCAAACCAGAAGCCATAATCGCCTCAAACA
Source organism: Candidatus Bathyarchaeota archaeon (assembly GCA_030615265.1). Classification (GTDB taxonomy): domain Archaea; phylum Thermoproteota; class Bathyarchaeia; order Bathyarchaeales; family Bathyarchaeaceae. The sequence continues at coordinate 49,564 of JAUWZP010000002.1, read as the reverse complement.
CGTCTTCAATTAGCATAACCGAAATTGCCTCTGCAACCAACCGACCGGAAAAAGTCTGCGGCATGCACTTCTTCAATCCGCCCCAACTGATGAAGCTCATAGAGATAATCCGCGGAGCCAAAACCTCCGATGAAACCGTCAATGTCATAGTTGAAGTAACCAAAAGAATGGGCAAAGAATCAGTAATCGTAAAGAAGGATTCCCCGGGCTTCATAGTGAACAGAATACTTATCCCAGCGCTGAACGAGGCTATATTTCTTGTTCACGAAGGAATAGCTGACCCAGAAGACATAGACAAAGCCATAAAACTCGGCCTAAACTGGCCAATGGGACCCCTAAAACTGCTTGACTACCTCGGATTAGACACAACTCTTTCCATAGCTGAACTTCTGAGAGACGATCTTGACCCAAAATACAGACCCTGCCCATTACTGAGACAGATGGTGAGAGCGGGTCTGCTAGGTAGAAAAACTGGAAAGGGCTTCTACGACTGGAAAAAGTAATGAGAAATACACAAGGAGAGAAAATCATGGAATCTAGAAACACCCTCTACGAGAAAAGCGAGAAAATAGCAACCATCACAATCAACCGACCCAAAGCGCTCAACGCCTTAAACGCGGAAACCGCAAAAGAAATTATGGCTAGGCTTGAAGACGCCAAAAACGATGAAAACATAAGAGTGATCGTGATCACAGGCGCCGGAGATAGAGCCTTTTCCGCTGGCGCCGACCTCAAAATGATGAAAGACGTAACTCCAGTGAAAGGTGTAGAGCTCTCAAGACTGGGACAACAGTTGTGCGATCAAATTGAAGCCTTAGGAAAGCCAGTAATAGCTGCTATAAACGGCTACGCATTTGGAGGCGGCTTAGAACTAGCCATGGCATGCGACCTCAGAATCGCTTCTGAAAACGCCCAGCTTGGACAACCAGAGATAAACGTGGGACTGATCCCAGGCTGGGGTGGGACTCAACGACTGCCCAGATTCGTTGGCAAGGCGATAGCCAAGGAAATGATCTTTACAGGCAAACGAATTGACGCAAAAACCGCTGAGCGCTTAGGCTTGTTGAACGCTGTTGTGCCAGCCGACCAGTTAAAGTCAAAAGTTAAGGAGTTCGCGTTAGAACTTGCTGGTAAGCCTCCTATAGCCATTAAGTTGTCTAAGGCGTTGATAAACAACAGCACCGAGACTCACCCTGACGTTGGAATGTGGCAAGAAGCTGAAGCATTTGGAATTGTAGCCTCAACCGAAGACTTCAAGGAAGGAGTAAGCGCCTTTCTAGAAAAAAGGAAGCCGCAGTTTAAAGGAAAATGACTTTCTTTTCCCCTTTTTTAACTAAACCTATTCGTCAATGCTATAGTTATAAGCGTGCATTGCCATTTCAATAATTCACTACAAGCATGTGCATCAATGAAGGAGTCTAAATGAGAAAAGTTGCAATTGTCGGCGGAGGAGCAACCAGATGCGGCAAAAGAAAGGCAAGTTGGCGAGACCTAGTGCAGGAAGCTGGAAAAGCCATGTTTGAATCCGTTGACAACTTGTCACCTAAGGATGTTGATAGCCTCATCGTCGGAGCAGCACAACCAGAAAGATTCGTTTTTCAGGCGCATGTAGCTCCCATGGTCGCCGAGTATCTGGGCATCACACCTAGGAAAGTTATTGCCCGAACCGAACTCATGTGTGCTTCTGGTCAAGCGGCGATTAGATATGCGTGGGCTTGTGTTGCCACAGGCTTAGCTGATGTAGCGGTTGCTTTTGGGGTGGAAAAGATGTTTATGCCCGACATGGCTGAAGCCCAAACCAACATGACCTGCGTGTTAGACCGTGAATGGGATGGAGTCAACGGGCTTTCGGCTCCACCGTTCTTTGCGATGACTGCACAGAGGCATATGCATGAGTATGGCACAACTAAAGATCAGATGGCGCTTGTCTCTGTGAAAAACCATCACTATTCGTCATTGAACCCTTTTGCTCAATTTCAGAAAGAGATTACAGTTGAAGATGTGCTGAAATCAGTGGCTATAGCTCCTCCACTCAACCTTTTCGATTGCAGCGGAATAACCGACGGGGCAGCTGGTGTGATTCTCGTTCCAGCTGAAGATGCGAAGAAATATGCAGATACGCCCATGTACGTCATCGGAAGTGGGCAAGCTAGCATAGGAAATGCAATAAACAATTTTGCTAGCCTAACCGATTGGGTTCCCCTGAAAATCGCAGCTAAGGAAGCTCTAAGATCGGCAAAAATTACATTAGACAACATTGACATTGCGGAGGTACACGATTGTTTCACCATATCTGAAATCATAGAGTACGAAGCATTTGGATGGTGCGAAAAAGGCGAGGGTGGAAAATTCATTGAAGACGGCCAACCTTACATCGGCGGAAAAGTTGCCGTAAACCCCAGAGGAGGACTACTTGGATGCGGACATCCACTTGGCGCAACAGCGATTCTCCAAGCCATAGACATACTTCAACAATTTAAAGGCGCAGTTCCGAAAGGAAGACTCGTCAATGATGCCGAAATTGCGGTTGCACACAACCTAAGCGGAGCAGCGAACGTCCATAGCATAGTTATCTATTCGAGGTGACTGAAATGAGCAAACCAGAATTTGACAAAGTCAAGCGACCCGAAACCATAAAGCTCCCGTTCATGCTGGACTTCTATCCGCTTGAGGATGAAAAATACACGCGAATCAGCCAGTTTTTTGAGAATCTAAAGGAAGGACGCCTGACAACAACCAAATGCAAAAGATGTGCCAAACTTTCATGGCCTCCCAGAATCGTTTGCCCAGAATGCTTGTCTGACGAACTGGAATGGGTTGACATAGGAACAGAAGGCGAACTTTATGCCTTCACTGAGATGCGGCTTGGTGCACCCCTAGGTTTTGGTCAAGACGTTCCCTTCTGCATTGGCATAGTGAAGATAGGTGGCTTGCTGATTTCCGCGCGGATAGACAACGCAAGATATGACGAACTCAAAATCGGAGACAAATTGAAGCTGAAGATTGTCGAACTGGAAGATGGGAGAGTTTTCTACCGCTTCAAAAAGCCAAGTTAACCGTTTTTGACTCTTAGTCCATGTTCAAAGGTCAACTAGATTCCCAAACTCGAAACAGATTCATTGAGCAAACCAAATAAACAGTGTCTGCCTAAGACAAAGATTTTATGGAAGAGCAAACCTAGAAACATTAGCCAGACAGGCGTCGGGACCTGAGACGTGCCGGGATAATGCAAGAACCAAACGTCTTACATCCCGTAGGCTGAGTGGATAAAGCGCAGGCCTTGAGACCGCGGCTAGAAAGCCTGTGGCCTTTCGGGGCCGCATGGGTTCGAATCCCATTCCCGGCGCCATCATATCTTAGTATTTTGAGTGTTTTTCTAGGCTTTTTCCCTATTTGGGAATAAGGTTTAAATATCGCTGTAATATTACAGTATCTTTGATGATATAATCAAAACCAAAGTAGGGAAATGTATGTGCAAGAAAGAAGAGAGATGTGAGTTTGAACATGATCTGAAAGGCTGCGCGTTGAAACACATAAGCGAAGCACGAAAGTTGATTTCCAAAGGCAAATACGAAGATGCTGATGTCGAACTGAGCTATGCTGAAAAACATTTGAAAGAGACGTAGATTCATCAACCATCTCGCGAGTGGCAAGGAAAGTGGCTTTCAATTCAAAGATCTAACTCAGGTGAGTATTTGATGTGCGGCGACGGATGTGAAGGGTGCTGTCCACAGAAGTTCAGTAGGTTTCAGAAGTACTTTAGGGCTCTTCACTGCCCGACTAGATGGATAATTATCCGCCTCATAGGAGACGAGGCAAAAAGTACTAGTGAAATTTTCGAGGGATTAAAGGAAGCGGGAGAGAGTCTTTCCAGGTCAGGGCTCTATTATCATCTTTCCGAACTGGAAGAGGCAAGTATTATCGAATTAGCTGAATATCGAGAGGTTGGAGGCGGTGCTCCTGAAAAGATCTGGAGATTAAAAACAAAGGAGATCAGGATCAATCTCTTAACGGACTTGCCAGAGGTGGTCGGTCATGACCACTGAAAATGCAGTAGAAGTTTCAAATCTGACGAAACATTTTGGCGAGGTAGTGGCTGTTGACCACATCAGCTTTCAGGTTAAGAAGGGAGAACTTTTTGGTTTTTTAGGACCTAACGCTGCCGGTAAGACCACTACAATTCGAATGCTCACTGGCGTAATTAAGCCAGATGAAGGTACAGCCTCGATCTTGAGTTATGACATTCTGAGAGAAGGTCTTAAGACTAAGCAGTTGATGGGAATCGTTCCTGAAATGGCGAATGCCTACGTGGACCTTTCAGCTTGGAACAACCTAATGCTAATAGGAGAGTTGTATGGAGTCCCTAAAAGGCAGAGGCAAGAAAGAGCCAGCAAGCTTCTGAAAGAATTTGGACTATACGAGCGAAGGAAAAACCTTGTCAAAGGCTTCTCAAGAGGAATGAAACAGAAACTGCTGTTGTGTATGGCATTGATTAATGAGCCTCAAATCCTCTTTTTAGACGAGCCAACCTCTGGCTTGGACGTAGAGAGTCAGCGACTAATAAAAGACATGATTCGAGAATTCAATAAAAACGGCAAAACTGTGTTCTTGACGACACACAACATGGAGGAAGCTAACCAGCTTTGCGATAGGATAGCAATTATCAACCACGGTAAAATTGCAACAATTGATAGCCCAGAAAGGCTTCGATTGCGGAGCAGTGGATTACAGTCCATTGAAGTCAGCTTTGACAGGGCAGTAAGCGTTGATGAATTGTCGAAGGTTCACGGTGTCAAGGAAGCAAAAAAGACAGGAGATAAAATAAGACTCTACGTGGATGAACCGGGTGTAGTGTTAGATAAGCTGGTTGATTTTGCACGTTCGAAGAGAGTTAAGATAATTTCCATTAACACCCTCGGACCCACTTTAGAAGATGTATTCCTTAAACTCGTGAAAGAAAGTTAGGATGGGGATATTTTATTGGAAACCAATCTTTATTGGGGACAGTTTAAGCGGTCTTTTGCAATCGTCAAAAAGAACGTACGGATCTATTATTCTAAAGGACCAGTCATCATTTTTGGCCTTCTAGTACCCTTTTTTCTTTTTCTGTCATTCTACATTGGGCGAAACATGCCTGCTGAAGCTCTCGTACCGGGATTGCTTGGAATGACTGCTTTTTTCACGGCTACCTCAGTTGGACCTGCCATCGTTCCTTGGGAAGCAAGGGCAAGAACCTTGGAGAGACTTATATCCTCTCCCATTTCTATCTGGACAATCTTCCTCGGCGATGTGCTTTCCTCGTTCTTTTTCGGAGCCCTTGTTTCTGTATTTCCAGTCATTTTTGGCTTGTTCATCGGTGTCCGAATTGCCGATCCTTTGATTCTAGGACTTGGGATTGTCCTTGCAACGTTCTGTTTCGCATGTTTTAGCATACTATTATCAGCTTATCCTCCCACGGACTCTCCAGCCAGCGTAATGATGTTGTCATCAATGATAAAATTTCCATTGGTTTTCATAAGTGGAATTTTCATTCCAATAGAGGAATTGCCAGCTTGGGGAAAAACTATCTCTTCGATCTCCCCTCTAACATATTTTACAGATTGGCAAGATATTCCATACAAGGCAATAGTCATTATCCAATTGAGCTTGACCTGATAGTTCTTGCAGCATTCGCAATCATCTTTCTAGTTACGGCTATAAAAATTCATGAACGCACCATGCAAAAGAGGCTCTGACAATTACGAAATATGCGCGCGTCAATCTGAGTTTTCATACTATAGTCTAATTCTTGGGTACATAAAGTTTTAAGATGTCGAAACGCCTACTTCACATCATGAAGTTTGACAATAGAAAGTTGGCAGGGGCGCTTCTACTTTTCGGCAGTGTCCAGTTTCTTCTTGGTTTGATCATTGCGGAGTCGTTGTATCCAGGTTACAGTGTCTCAGAAAATTACATAAGCGACCTGGGCGTCGGGAGTTCTGCTCTCATCTTCAACACATCGGTGTTCTTGCTTGGCGTAACTATCGTAACTGGGGCCTACTTCATTCAACACGCGTTCGACTTTAGACTTCTTTCCGTGCTTTTGATCTTAACAGGTATCGGTGCTATGGGGGTGGGATTGTTCCCCAAGACTGCTGGAGCCATACACGGCGTCGTTTCTCTGATTATCTTCTTGTTCGGGGGGCTGTCTGCCATCACGTCATACAAACTGCTGATATCACCCCTCTCTTACTCCGCTGTTCTTTTGGGAGCACTGTCTCTCGTTGCGCTTGCCCTCTTTGGCTCAGGCATCTATCTGGGTTTAGGTTGTGGAGGAATGGAACGCATGATTGCTTACCCCACTCTGCTCTGGGCAGTTGGTTTCGGCGGTCATCTGATGAGTTATTCCGGGGACTCAGCTAAAGCTACGAGATAATAGCTGTCAGCCCGATCAAGCAAGGCATAGCGAAGATTTCATAAGATTCCTTAAAATCGTACGTGTACTTCACGGAATAGAAGCGCGTGCGACATTGCAGAACGCCATTGAAGCCGTGAACAACGGGGGAGACGCCTACATACTCAAGCCGCTGAAAATAGACAACCTTCTCAGCACGATCAGACAACATTTGACAAGACAATATGAAGCCAGAAAATACAGCGAAGAAAAAGTCGCAGAGTTCATCGAAACACGAGCAAAAGAACTAGAAACTGTAATCCGGAAAAAAGCATAAGGGTCTCAATTTTTATCTCGCACAAAAGTGTCTCCTTCGTTGCACAGCAGACCTGTTTAGGAATTCTTGGGTAACATCTTCTATACGCTATTATCCATGAGAAACAAGATGATATTTAGTGTGAAAGAAGGAGAGTCTTATAGGGGGCATCCCCACTTTTCTGCTTAATGTTTTTTAAGCCAACAACGCTAAGACATATGCGTACTGTATACTGTAAATTCATAATGTTTTAATTGGTTCTCGATGGCAGTTACTGTTGAAAAGCAAAAAGATGAGTAAGCAATGGCTGTTGTTACCATTTATAGACCATATGTTTTCCTTAGATGCGGAAAATGTGGCAGAAAAACGGATCATGTCTTGATTAAGACTGCCATCATCAGAGGGGGTGCAATAGAAGAAAACTATGAATGTCAACAATGCGGAAAAGTAAAGAAGATTTATGAACTGGCTTCAATAGTGGAACCAGAAAATCTAACAGTTCAAGAATTGAAAGAAAAGATTACAGCGAAACGTACATTTGTGGAAGAGCTGGAATCCAGGAAAAGGGACCTAGAAAAAAGATTGAGAGAATCACAAGAGAAAGACTCTATGAAAGTGTCTACTAGCGAGGCTTCCTCTGGCAGTCAGCAACCTGAAGAATCTGACCTGCAACCAAGAAACCAGCGTAAGAAAAGGAAGCGTAGATTTTTTTAAGCGCCATAGAAGCTCGCGTTTAATGAGGGAAAAGTCAAAGAGAGCTATTCTGTTTTGGATGTAACCATGACGATGCCTAAGCCAATGAGGATTAAGCCTGTAACAAAGAATATGATTGGATGAGATCCTATACTGCTGATGTTGGTATATGTCACCCAGAAGATGATTATGCCTATGAGCATTATGATAAGCCCAACCAGTTTTTCCATGATTGTTAATCCTATAGGTGCCTCGCCTTTGCTCATCAACCACTCACATCCTCAAGGTTTACATAGGTTTAAACTAGGCTTTATTTTATCCTTTCGTTTATATTTAGCTTTCGACAACTTATAATAAGCTTATACTCCTTAAGTCATTATTACAAAACTTAGGAGTGTAGCAGAATATGAATAATATGTCTACAGTTGATTTATGGATAACTGATGTATGTGGCTCTAAGATGACTGAGAGAAATTATAGGAGATACACTAAGTTATTTGAAGCATTCACTAACACTAATTTGGATGCTATTGCTACAGAATGGCAATCTGTAGATAGCTATTCAAAAGAGAAACAATTCACTAAGACATGGAACATGAACGTTAAGAAATTTAAAGTAAGTCTTAAGCAAAGAGTAGAGAGAAAAGAAATATGCAATAGTACAGTATCTACTAGCTTAGTAGCTATCAAGAGTTTCTTTAAGTGGTTAGGAACTCCAGTAGAGATTAAAATATCAGCTATAAAACCTATCTACCACAATAGAGACATTACAAGAGAAGAAATATCTAACATCATAGCTCACACTCAAAAGATGAGAGATAAAGCAATCTATTCTATGATGGCTCAATCTGGATTAAGACCAGTAAGCATTCAGAAACTAAGATATGGACATCTAAGGGAAGACTTTGAGAAAAATACTATTCCTTGCAAAATAGATGTTCCTTCAGAAATTACTAAAGGACAATACTCTAGTTATTGTACATTCATAGGACATGAAACAGTACAGTACTTGAAGCAATACTTCAAACTAAGATTCAAGGACAAGGAACCACAAGATGAAGATTTGGTATTCATTAAGACGAGGGGTAAAGGTAAGATTTGTACATGCTCTATCTCAATAACATTTAGTCATATAGCTCTCAAACTAGGAATAGCTAAAGACAGAGGTGGGAAACCTAAAGACATTAGACTTTATTGCTTAAGGAAATGGTTTAGAATGAAAGCTAGTGAACATGAGAAGGTAGATAGAACTTATGCTCACTATTGGATGGGACACTCTCTAAACATGCAAGATAATTCTTACTTCACTAAGGATGCAGAGAAGCATAGAGCAAAGTACAAGTTAGCTATGGAACACTTAAGGATAAACAACAAACAACAATTCTCTAGTGAAACTGTTAAGCAAGAATTAGCTAAGTTAGACTTTGGTAATATGTTTAAGGATTGGCTATTAACCACAGAGGGAAAACAAGCTATGATAGAGACATTTAAGGACACTATACCTGTAGAGCTTTATCCCATAATAAAAGAGAAGCTAAAGGAATAGCTCTCTATCTCCTTTCTTTGTGTCTCAATTGTAACCAAAAGTTTAAGAGCCTACTAGCAATAGTTTTCCAAAGATGCAATCATGTCAAAACCCAAAAAGAAAAGTTTAATGGAATTAGTTGATGAAAAACTTGACAAGTTAGAATTAAAACTGTTGAAATTGGAGAAACATGTAAGACAAGTGAATCAGTTTATGGCTTATGATATGAGAAATAATTACAACCTATGCATGTCGGCGATAGCTATGGCGGTTGGGAAGGAGTTTGAGTTGAGTCATTTAGACGATTATCTTGAGGACATAAAGTTGAGAGAAAAAGAACTCAAAAACCTTCAGCATTCAGTGATATGTGAAAGTCCTAGTCAACTTCTATCTGGGGTGATATGGATGGCGAGTGTATCTAAAATTCCATTTGTAGAACTAGCTCCGTATTTGATTAGAAAACTCGGAAAGAAAACAGCAAAGAGAATTGTTGAAAGGGAGACTATGCTTCAATACTATGGAAAAGGAGGATTGAGCATTTGGGATGCACTTCTAAAGGAGTAGGATTCCCTCTTCTTAACTGATAGTTTCTTCTCTTTAATGCATGCCGAGGAATAATCCTCTCTCTTTTTTCTATTGGTTCATCTTGGTTCACTTGTGCTTAATGGTTTGTTTTTCTGGTTCTTAATGGGCTTAAAGGACAGAGAATTAGGGTAGAACATATAGTATTCCTTTATGCATCCACTTGACTATTTTTTCAATAGTAGAACATAATGTAAGCCCGTATTTTCTATAACCTTTCCTGCATGCATCACTGGAGACAAAGTATGAAGGTTAAATGATATTACCATTCAACCATAATATTAATTTAAACTTGAGCTAGAGGTTAAGATATACTCCATGAATAACATCCATTAATCGAGTATTGTTTAAAATATACATAAGAGAGAGTTCTGTAAAGGTAGGAACCATACTTCTTTTAATTATTCAAATCAATAACTCTTAAATGATACTAGCTGTAACTTGATGTTCTCTTCAATCAACTTAGAATAGGGGTGAGAAGTCTATGAGTGAGATGTTAGATTTTACATTAACTCCAGAGAAGATACCTAAAGTAGAAAGAGAGTTTGCTAAGAGAGGTAGTAAATACGATGCTGTACTAGATCAATTCTTAGAATCTGATAGTAAATCTGTTAGAGTTGGAGCTAAAGGAGTAACTTCTCAGACACTACTAATTGGATTACGAACTAGAATCAAGGTAAGAAAACTATCTCTAACAGTTCTACAGAGAGAAAATAAAATCTACCTAAAGAAGAAAGAATAACAGACTTGGATAAAATTCATATCCTATCCTCTCTTTTATTTCAATAATATCCATAGTGCTAGGTAACAAATTATAGTATAGACAACATATATATAGCTGAAGTGACAGTCATTAACTTATAGTAGGTATATTATTATGAAAAGGAACATAGAAGAATTAAAGGACAACTCTAAGATTTGGATTCATGGTTTATCTACTTTAGAAAGATGTAGAGGCAAGCTTAGTAAGAACTCTTTAAAAGATATGGTTAACAACAGTAAGGAATATAATGAGATAATTTATGGAATATTTGACAACAGTGAAGAATTAGATAAACTGTCTACTGAAATTCTTTCACTGTCTTTAGAATATTTAGACATTTTAGAAAACTATCCTGTAACTGGTAAACTAAGAAAGCAGTTGCTACTTTCTCAAGAACTAACAAAGAATATACTACCGCATTCAAAATTCTATCCATTAGAGAAACAGAAATATCCCGAGCAGGAACGTTATGAAATTTTGTTTAATGCTGAATTGCATAAACAAATATCAAAGTTCAAAACTGATGAAGATGAAGCTATGAGAAAACAAGCAAGTCGTGACGCTGAGACATATATCTTAACAGGTAAAAAGGAACATTCCCAAAGTGACTATAGAAACAAGGACATTCAGATTTATAATGCAATGGTTGAGTTTAAGAGAAAGTTAGAGAATGAGGAACTTAGCCGACTCAAGGAATCACATGAACTTTCTAAACGTCAAGAGCAAGGAGAAAACATCAAGACTATTCATCAATTACGAGAAAGAAATCTCTCTAGCATTCTAGATTCTTGTGTCAATACTATGATCTCTGAACATCAACAGAAAAAGAAACACATTCAGCAATTAGCTAAGGTTTGTGAAGTAGAATGAAAAGAATAGTACGCCCTCAATCTTCTTTAAATGAGCTTAGAATCCTAAACATACTTAGTGATAAATCATTAAGATTCAATGAGTTAGAAAGGGTATTTGGCTTCAGTTATGGTTATACTGGGATATCATTATACCACACACTACAGACACATATTAGAAATTTGATAAAGTCTGAATCCATTTCTGCTGAGGGGAACAGGAATAGAACATTCTCAATTACTAAAGAAGGCTTAAGGCGACTAGCATTACTGGAGTAGATTCTTATGAAAATATGGTTTAGAGTAAAAGAGATTGATTCAGATACTAATTCTGTTTTAGGTCACATCTACACTTCTAAAGGTGTTGAAGAATTATCCATTTCTGCTAGAGATGTTATCATTCAAGAACTATCAAAATACACTCTGGAAGACTTTAACAAATTTCTACTTAAAGTTGAGAATGGAACTATTAATCAAATCTTAGCCACAGACGGAAGCATTGAAGAGGAATCTGAAGAAGAACTATCTGATCCTTATGAGGTATCTAAGGAACCTCAGAAAGCAATAATGTATTCTACATTACATCAACAAGTGGGATATTCTGGAGAAAGAATTACTCATAGATTATCCAAGTCTGATAAGATAGAAGATTTACTGAATAAAGCAGTTGAGTTAGTTATAAAAAATAAATGATTGAATTAAAGGAGTCAAAATAGTGTGGGGATATGTTTCAGACATTTATCCTCAATCTGACATGTAATCACATCCTTATCCTCACACTCTCCTTTTGAAATAAAAAGAGTTGAATGCATGTATGCATGAACCTAATCATCTAGAAAGAAATGATAGGTTATACAGGACTGATTTCTATAAAGGATTAACAACAAGACAGAGTTTAGGTTTCAATTGGGAATTATTTGTTCAATTTGAGATTCTAGATGACAATATGATAGACCATGACTCTAACCCCTTCATAGCTTCTTTCTGGAAGTCAAATAACCGAAAGAAAGGTGTAGACTCTAAGGTTTCTTGTGGTAAGCTCACTTTTGGAGTAGAATGTAAATATCATGAATCCTATGCTAACATCTATCCTTCATACATTAAACATGACTATCTACCGAGATTCAATGATTCTTACGATTATAGGATAATTCTGACTAATGATAAGAAAGTCTATACTAGAGATAGCTTGAAGATATTAAGGGATCATCATGTTAAAGTCTTTAAGCCTATTGACTTCATAGGGTTCTACTATAGGAAGCTATCTGAGCAGTTCGAGTCTCATTCATATTTCTTTGATTATATAGCAAGTACATACTTGAAGAGAGGGTTATTACACTTAGTTTCTGAGATAGTTAAGAGGATAACAAGCTCGAAAGCAATTTCGATTGAAGATTTTTCCTCTGAATCTAGCCAAAAAGAACAGGTTGTGGGGGGACTCTCTGGATGTTTCAGCAGGTTTGTATGCATCTGGGAAATTCCTCTGAATTCCAGCAGGTCTGGTCTTTTTTTATGGAGAGAGGATATCATTTCTCTCAAGATTACCCCAGAGCATATATTCTTGGCTTGCCTTCTGGGCTGGGGCTGGGAGCAAGAAAACATGAAAAAATCTTCAAAAACCAAATGGAAGGATAAGAGAGTGCAAGAACTGTGGGACAAGGATTGGATAACAAGAGAGGAAATGCAAGAACTAACTTCGAGAATAGAAAACCCAACTTCTACTTCAAATAAACACTATGGAATCTGTGCAAATGCTGGATTACAAGTAATTGGAACTCCTTATAGACCATTCCTTAGAAGCATACAGACAAGAGTTTTGAAACAGTACAGAGCATTAGTCAAATTCATACAAACACATCGAATAATAACGGTAAGACAGTTTTATTATCACTGTATAAGCAACAAAATTGTACCCTTTCCCAAAACGAGTGTTGCATCTATTAATACATATCAAAGTTTAGATAATATAATCACTAGGTGTGTATTAGGGGGATTAGTACTTCCACAAAGTATAGCAGATGATACAGAGCTGTTAGGAACCCCACAATACAAAAATGTCCTAGAACCTCTTGAGAAAGCACTAGATTATTACAGAGGGGATTGGTGGGCAAAGCAACGATACTATATTGAAGTATGGTTAGAAAAGAAGGCACTAGCAAGAACCATATTTTCGACGACTAATATATTTGGAGTCTATCTATCTGTATCTGGAAAGTATCCTTCACTAGCACAAATATTTAGTGCTAAAGAGAGATTTGCAAATTACTCTGACCGAGAAATTAAAGTATTGTATTTTGGTGATTTAGACCCTAGTGGAAAAGATATGCCAAAGTATCTAAGAGAAAGACTCAAAGAAATAGATGTCAATAATGTTGATGTTGAAGAAACAGCATTAAATGTCGCTGATGTAACAAAGTATAACTTATTCAAGAATCCGCTTAAGAGCAAGGATAAGAGACTTAAGTGGTTTAAGAAAACATTCAACATAAATTATGGCGTTGAGCTTGACGCTCTAGAACCAAATGTTTTAAGAAATAGAGTAAAAACTGCTATTAAGAAATATCTTGACTTGAAAATGTTTGGTGATTCTATAAGTAAGGATAATGGAGATAGAAAGAACATGAAAACTATTCTAGATAAATATACAATAAAGGAAAGAGATGATAGCTGATGCATGCATGCATTGGAGAGATTTTTTCCCTAAGGTTCTATTCCTGCCTTTCCCATCTTTGCCACAAGGTAATTTATGAATGCAGAACATGAAACTAGCATGAATTTAGCATCTTCAAAGCTCAAGGTACTAGGTTCGTCAAACAAAGCATGCCTTATTCCATTGGCACTGCTTGTATATCCGTATAAACAACTAAATGCCTTCTTCAAAGCACCATGAAGACCTATCTTGTTTTCTATCTTGTTTAATGCTTGACCTAATTTAGCATTCTTGTCATTAGCTATTAATCTGCAGATTGCCTCAACTGCACTTATGGATTCTTTAATAGAGTTTCTATAATTAGGAGATTTTCTATCAGACAACAATTTCAATGCTTCTTCTACATGGACTCTAACAGGTCTTAAAGGAGTTTCAAGTGCTTCATCTATTTCGGAAATCTCTTCTTCTGAAGTTATCGGAGTAATTCTTCCTCCAACAAAACGATAGGCTGACATTTCCTCTTCAAGGACACTCTTGCATGTTTTCATGAATTGCTCATTGGTTGTTTTATCTGGATAGTTATCTGCTGTGAATTCTATGAAATCATATACTGCAAACCATTCACATTCAAAAAATCGTGCCTTTAACAGTGCACGAGCGTCAGACCACTTTTTAGGTAATATATCAACGGTGTCTTTGTAATGATGATGCATTAACTTGTTGAGAAATGATTGCATTTTCGAAGCTACATATCCATAACGTTTCTCTCCCTCTCCTTTAGTCCAATAGTACAAATCCAAGACATTCCAGAGACGTTTTCTTAGAGCAATATCCATAGATTTGATCTGGATTTCGGTTCTAACCTTCTTAAAACCCATTCTTTCAGAGAACGACGCATGCATGCCTCCATCCCCAGATAGCAACTTCTGATTTAATGGCTGTTGTATTGCCTTATAAATATGAGAGCAGAATGAAATTTTCTCTATTTTTTATTAAAGTGCATACATGCATTCACGACTTTCGGTATTCTTGTTTGCTTCCATTCATTCGTTCTCCTACACGTTCAGAATAAAGAATCCTCAGAAACTCCCTCCAAGCAAAAAACTTATCACACATAAGTTCTTCGTCAGGTCTTCCAACAGATTTTTGAATCCTATATCCTTGTTGATCTCGTTTTCCGTAACAGAAACCATGATCAAAATGCAAACATTCTGAGCATTTTACCAATTATTTTCCTTCTTTCTTCGTTCTCGTTAGATTACTTAGCTCGTATTGCTCTAATGAATCTTCAGGTGAAAATGTCTCAACCTTCTCAACTCAAACATATTAACAAGACGCTAGGCGTTAATATGATTCTCTCTCTGGAACATTCAGACTTTATGGAATTTCAAGCTTGAATTATCTGAAAAAGATTCACTTTTGCTGTAAACGATACAATAAAGATTAATACTTAACAAAAACCGAGATGAAAACAAGATGGTTGAGAGGTGATTGTAGTTTGGATGCAACACTGAGAGGTATGGCTGAAAACGAAACCGATGAGTATATCGAGAAAACCGAAATGTATCCTGAAAGAATTAAGCGGATTGAGTCGTTGCTATTGGAAGTCCCTACAGCAAATATCAGAGAGACTAGAGACCTTCTGTTAGGATATCATATTGGAATTATGCTTGAAATCACCATGCGTAAAATGCCATTGCATACGGGAGAAGATATGAATAAGTTTTGGACTATGGAAGATATTTGGAAAATAATTGAGAGCAAAGTGTTTAGGCTTAATGAAAGAATTGAACAAAGACTGAATAGATAGTCTAATACTCAGACCTGAGGTAGTGCATATACATTCAGACTTCATGGAAAATCATATCAATTAGAGCTTTAACGATCCATAGGTTGGTGTAGTGGAAAATGAAATGTCCTAAATGTGATAGAGAACTATCCGAAGATGAAATAGAAGATGTGAAGCTCAGAGGAATAAGCACAGTACATTTTGCTTATGTCTGTAAGAAATGTGGATATATTATCGGATTCTCAGCGATCTTTGCATAGTTAGAATGAGGAAATCTAAGTCCTCCCTCCTCCAAAAGAGCAATCTGATCTCATGGAAAATTGTATATAAGCAAGATTCTTCTAATTCATGGAAAACATAAGAAGACATTCTGAATATATCCTAGAAATGTTTAAAGTTTTAAGTAAATTTTACATGCTATTTTAAGTTTGTTAAAGCGGGCTTAATCCTCTTCAAGAGCCTCAAGTTTAGCTGGCAAATATTCATCTACAATGTAGGTTAAGCCGTAGCGGCTGAAAGCCTCCTGCTCCGCCTTTTTCTTAATTTTTAAGAATCTTTTGGTTTCTCTCTGCCACAATTTGCCCTCGTATCTTGGGTCCCTCTGCAGCTCGTAAAGACGCTTAACGTCAACAGCGGTCAGGGGGTCGCTTGGCAACTTATACTTTACAATGTCGCTGGCCCATACCCCGCTCCATTTGGCATCTGGCGTAGTTAACTCCCTTAAGTGAGCTGCATTCGCCGAACCAGATATAATGACCATGGCAATGTGCATCCCCCAAGGGTCGCCGTCTGTGAAAATGTAAACTGGGAGACTGAGCTCCTTGTTAAGCCGATGAATAAAGTGCCTAGTGGCGCGAGGTGCCTGACCAGCAGTGAGAACAAGCAAGGCGTTAAATTTCCGGTGCACTTGCTCTTCAACAAACCGCGTGAAAAGACCACCTTTCTCGATGGCTATAACCTTGTCTGCACCGGTCTTTGCGAACTCGGATGAGGTTAAGGCAGGTCCTATCATGACGCCGTCGGGATGTGAAGTCAAGTTTAACTGCTTTCCCTCATAGCCTGGAACCGTGTATTCGATGGTTAGGTCTCCGAAAATGGCTGAGCGTTCTTCTGGGAAAACGTTGAAGTCTTCTCTGGCAAAGCCTGAAATGGTTTCCAAATCCGTAATGATGTTGTTGGATTCAGGCTGGTCTTTAAATGACATGTTATAAGCTTGTGCGGAATAGTAGACATCTCTCAGGGTTGAGGTTTTGCGATGTTTTGCGAGTTCATGTGCGAAGAAGGCTGTCCAAACGAGTTGAGTGAAAGGGCGAATATGACGTATGTTGCGGGCACTTCGGTGCACTTTCCTTTCACCTAAAATGTACTGTCGAAACTCAGGGCTATAGCGGATGTTTTCGATGGAGCGGCTAGGCATCTTTATCGATGGAAAAACGCCTTTCTCCATCTGCTCGTAAAGGTCGAGACCAAAACTTTCTAACTTGGCAACAACTTCTTTCTTCCTTTCTAAAGCAGCGCTCTTACTTTTCTTCATATTTCTTCACGCTCCACAACAGTTTTTTGATGTCGGGGGGCCTCTTTTTTCCAGCCAGTTCAGTTGAGAACTGGGCGATTTTTGGCAGGTACTTGGAAAACGTGGAAAGCCGTTTTCTCTCTCTCTCCACATGCTCTCGTTTGGTTAGGAAACGTTGAAGCTGACGGGCTGCCTCGCGGATTCCATTAAGGACTTCTCTTTTCACTTCTGGTCTGTCAGCGATGAATTCTTTGCCAACGGTCTTGTAGGGAACCTTAGTGCTACATATATGAACCAGTATAGCGATTGGCATGTCAAGACTCACTTTGTATCTTCGCCAATTGATCCTCTTAATGATCCGCCACGAGACATCGCTAGCCTCATCGTACAGCAAGGGAATTCTGTTCGCAAATCTGTAGAGAACCAAGTCGTTTTTCCTCGCGATGTTTCCGCCATAGGCTATTGCAACTTCAACGATGAAGGGATGCCCCGAATAAGTGGAGGGTTGACGCTGGCAGAAAGCAATAAACTCGGGCTGCAACTCCTTTAGAATTCCAGCCTTAAGCAGCTCCTCACTTATGGGCGACAGGCAGCTGGCGTCTGGAGGCAGAAAATTACGGAAGCGCTTCATCATTTTCACAAGGCGTACAATTCTTTCCCGTGAAAGCTTTCTCGGGTTTATGGTTTTACCTATTCCAGCAAATTCAAGGAACTTGTGGGAAGTTTTTTCGCCCACTCGATGGAAATGGTTCCTCATAAAGTCAACCATGTTTCGGCAAGGGGTAACCCGTATGAGACGTTGAATGGCTTCAACATCTACGCCGTAAGGGTGAGGTTTAGTCTCTTTTGGAGGACGTGGCATTTGAGTAGTGACTCGTGTAAACTTGTACAGACGCCCTTTTGGGTCAATAAACATGATATTAGCGTAAGGATTAACCAAGGCTGTTTGCTTTAAGTACTCCAAAATTCGAGACATCGCCTTAGCGTAGTCACCTTCTAACGAAAACTCCACGATTGTTCCACGCCAGCCTTCCTTGTTTAACAGAATCTTGCGGTCTAATATTATTGGCCGATTTCTCGGAATGTCCACCATAATCTTGTATATGTAAATTCTGGCTCCACCAGTGCTAGACTTGACCAAAGCGTGTTTGTGAGTGGTGATCTGTCCGTAGAGAAGTGCCATTGTTCCGCCTAAGCCAAAGGTTCCTCGTGTCTGCTTTAGTTTATACTTGGACCCGAACAGAACTTGACCAAAAGCTGCGGGTATATGACGCGCTGGCACTCCAGAGCCGTTGTCTGCCACACGTAGCCTATACACTTTGGGTTCAGTGCCTCTAAAACCGTTTTCAAAAAGGCTTTCATCTTCCGCTTTGACTTCCCCAGAGCCCTTCATGGACCCTTCATATTCGAAGGAAAGCCGAATGTAGATTTCTGGAGGGATGCGCGACTGGTCGGAGGCGTCGAGGGAGTTTTCCACGAGTTCTCGTATTGAGGAGAAGATGGCTCTAGATGGATTGGTGAACCCTGCTATGTCGCGGTTTCTGTAGAAGAAGTCGGCAGCGCTTATTTCTTCAAAGGCTTGCACCATTCTCCAGCCACCTCTTTTTGATTCCTATAGGGTATACGGAACGGTTTGATTTTGTTTTTCCGCTGTCATTTCAAGGGTTTGCCTCAAGAAGTCTTTTGAACGTTGTGGCATCGTAAATCATCTGCGTGACAACTTTATATTTATTTTAACACTGAATATATATCTTTATTGAGTTGATTGCAGCAAAAATGAACATACGTGTTTATCTCTCTAGTCCTTCATGCGGGGTTTCCCAGAGTTCTAGTCTCTTTCTTTTAAGTCCGTGTCTCTTCTTCTGTAGAAACCTGTAAACTGTGCTGTGTTGGCTTCCTTTGATCAGCATGAGTATGGCTTCTCTTGCAATAGCTGCTTGGTCGAAACTGCCGATTATTGAAACTGTGTGCCCGTATATGGAGATGTCGGCGTCTGTTAGCTCTTCAATTATGCGTCTCGTTTTGCCGCCTTTACCTATGATTCTGCCTTTTAGGCGTTGAATGTCTGCTGGAGACTTTCCTACGGTTAGTCGTAGGTCGATGACTTCTAACATTGTGTCTTCGTTGTGGAGCAGTCGGTATGCCCGTTCTGGGGAGAAGCCTCTACCTACAGCTGTTATGACTTCTTTTGCTCTAAAAAGCAGCGAAGGGTCTTGAGCGTTCGGGTCCAACGTTATAGTGACACTTCCAGCTGCGCTGTCTATCTCAAGCTCTACATTGAGCTTTTTCTCAATATTCGCTTTAACTCTTCCTTCTGGACCTATGAGGGCACCTACGCGTTCCCGGGGAATCTTTATGAAAGTGCTAGCTTTTGACATTTCCAGCCACCTTTTTGAACAGCTCTTCAACTGGCGGAACAGCGACGCCTAGTCGTTTAAAGTAGCGAATCACATTTTTGAGGTCTCTGCGTAAAAACTCGCTTGCCATGGGATGTTTCCACGATACAGCTTGGGAAACGTCAAAGAGAACGGGCTTTCCTTTCCATATCATGATGTTGTATTCGCTTAGGTCAGCGTGAACCAACCTCGCTTTTCTATATAGCCGTTTCACATTGGCTAAAATCTGCCGATAGATTCTATCTGGGTTTTTGAGTGGGATTTCTCTGAGTAAAGGTGCGCTGATTCCTTTTTTTCCGATGAATTCCATAATTAGAACGTTGCGTCTAACGGCTATGGGTTTGGGAACATGTACACCAGCCTTGAAGGCGGTATGCAGGTTTTTGAATTCTTTCTGAGCCCATAAGTAGATCAGCGAGCGAGTGTCCCTTTTTACTCGCGTGAATCTTGGGTCCCCTTGAATATAGATAAGCATGCCCTTTTTGAATTCAGCGGCAACTGTTAGAAAGATTTTGATGGCTAAGGTGTTGCCTTCTTTGTCTTTGCCCCAATAGAGCTTAGATTCCTTTCCAGCCTTTACTGAGCCAAAGATTTCATCGATTATTCCTTTGTTCATAAGATAATAGATTGTCATAAGGGTTGACCGGTCAAAAACTTCTTCCAGTACCGCTCGTTCGGACGTAAAGTCTTTCTTCAGCATCCGCTGTTCTCTATCGGCACGTTGCTCTCGTCTCGTCAGTTTTTCAATGACTTTACGCTGGCGACTACTCACCCAATTTCCCTCTTATTCTATTATCATATACTCCTTTAAAGATCAACCTTCTGGCATATTTCACTCAAAATCTCTAAAATTTCAGTTCTTCCAATTTCCTTACGTTTCTGATCAACCAGGTTTATCTCGATAGATTGAGTGTTGTGTTCTGGATGAATGAGACCGACCTGCTCCAATTTGGATCTGGCTTCAGGACGAATATATCCCTTCCAACCGCTTTGTGTGTGAAACCATTCAAGCTTACCTTTCAATTGGTCCAGAAGTTTGATTGTGCAGCGGTTACAGAAGATTCCAAATGTGAGTTTGCTATCTCGCTGATCGACTTCATGCAATATGAAACGTGTTTCTTCAATCTTTCGGCTGCAACCGTCGCAATTGTTTTTCATTAAATCACGTAACCTAAGCGATCAGGCAAGCTTCTTCCACAGTTCTCACATGTATATAAAGTAATTTATGTGGTTTTCCCCCTTTGAAGTTTACCGCAAACGCTTTTGGACAAGTATCCCATCATGTTGGGGCTTTGGAGAATGAACCAGTTCTACATCAACTCCAAGCTGGAAGTCTCGAAAATCTGGAATCTGAGCAGAGAACACGTGAGAATTTAAGCTTCAGACGGCAGATTCGTGAAGCTGAACAAGTTTCATAACTGATTAAGCCACAGAGAGAGCCAAGAGATTGTTATGTTAAACCGTCTCCTTGCGCGTGCAGTGTATTTATGAGTCTGTGTTTTTATTCTATCAAGTGAGGTGCGAATATGGAGAAATCGAAGTTCGGGTTGATCATATCCGTAATCTTTTTCATAATCTTCGTCGAGCTTTCGATACTGTATTTAAAAGATGAAGTTTCTTTGTTCGCGATACTGGAAACTACCTCTGTTGCTTTGATAGTATTACTCTACTACTTCATTGTCAGCTCAGAAATGAAGATAGCTTTGAGGTCTGTTGAAAAAGTGTTGATGCGTATTGAGAAGAAGTTTGAGGATGTTGAGGAGAAATTTGAGAATGTTGAGAAAAGGTTTGAGAAAGTAGAAACATATTTTGATGAAGACGTTAACACCTTGAAAAATGAGATCAGAAAATTGGAAAAGCTGTTGAAGAAAATAGCCAAGAAGTGAACTTAGCACCCAGATTTAAGAGTCAGCGTCAAGAAGGACTTAATGAATGAGAGCATATGTTACGAACAACGGAAGCAATGTTATGGCAAGAATGTTCTCAAGCTTTACCAGTATGTGTAAGCTTGGTCCCGCAGTATCTTTAAGAGGGTCTCCAATAGTGTCACCGATCACAGCTGCTGCGTACAAAGGTGTTCCCTTGCCTCCGAATGCTCCTGCCTCAACGAGTTTCTTAGCGTTATCCCATTCTGCTCCTGAATTAAACATAAACACGGCCAAGAGTGCTCCAACAATTTTTACTCCAATCAAGAAGGATACTAGTGGCCAGACTCCAAATGTGAATCCTATGGCTATGGGAGCTATCAGCGCTACAGATACAGGAAGAACCATCTGTTTCAGTGAGTACTTGGTACTTATGTCCACGCATCTAGCATAATCTGGCTTCGCAGTTCCTTCAAGCAACCCTGGAATCTCTCTGAACTGCCTTCTAACCTCCTCAATCATATTCAGAATCTGCCTTGCCAGACTGCACAACCTATTTATTTTTCTAGGAGAGATATGGTAAAGCCATGAAGTATCCCGTAAAGAACTTTCTCAGATGTGTCATTAACAATTTTGTCTTGAGAAGACCCCTCCCTTTACTTTTAAGTTTTGAAATCACTCAAAGATGCAATGCAAAGTGTTATTTCTGTGGTTACTGGAAACTCGAAGAATTTACGCCGGAGCTTTCCCTTGATGAAATCAAGAAATTACTTGATAGTGCGTATGATTTGGGCTGTGCCATCTTTGTGGTGACCGGTGGAGAGTCCCTTTTGAGAAAGGATTTGCCAAGTGTGCTCAAGTACGCGAAAGAGACGGGATTCTCGACTCTCCTCTTAACAAATGGTTATTTGCTTCCGCAACGTATTCATGAATTTTATGAGGACCTTGACGCAGTTAGCGTAAGTATAGATTTTCCAGATGTCCGCCACGATAAGAACCGAGGTTTAGACGGCTTACTAGAAAAAGCCATAGTCGGCATAAAGCAGGCACGCGATTATGGAATCATTGCGAATATGAACTGCGTTGTAACGGGGCAACACAGTTTGGATGATGTGAAAGAACTTTTGTTTTTGGCAAGGCAACTTGATTGTGGATTTTCCGTTGCACCACTCTTCATAAGACCAGCCAAATTTACTAACGGGGCAATCTTGGGGACGCTATCTAAGAAAGAAGAAGACCTAATGAAACTGAACGATTGGAATCTCATGAAATCAGTTATAGATATGCTTCTTTTTTACAGAAAAAACGGCTTCAGAAAAACCATACAGAACACAAACTCATACCTCAGGTTAGTGAAAGACAGAGCTGACTTTACATGTTACCCATTAAATCTGCAACTTGCGGTAGCAAGCAACGGAACCGTTGCAACTGTGTGCGCAGCGGGTCTATATGAATCTCACAATCTGGGTAACGTGCTGAAACAAGACTTAAGGGACATCTGGTTCTCTGAAAAAGCAGAAACGCTGAGAAGAAAGTTTAAGGAATGCACATTGGCAAAATCGATGGGTTGTTATCTGCTATGTGTCGCAGAACTTTCCTTACCATTCCATAAACCTGCGGCCCTTCTTGATTACGTGAAAAAGATCACTTAAACGAAGGAATCCAAAGCCTGTTAATCATTCACAGTTTTGTGTTTGAGAAGAAGCGGTAAGGCTTTGCGTAAATGAGCGGGCTTAAACATGTTAGTAGAACGGAAACTTACATTTTCACGATTTGGGCATGGGGCACTCCAGAGATTTCCAGTATAGCCTCAGGGTGAATCAGCCCTTCCTGTACGGCTCGTTTCACAATGTGTTTTCCAACCATATTCACGATTGCACACTGCTTTACAAGTTCAATGGCTTCTTCAACCGAAACCTTAGAGCCTTTGTAGAAGCTTTCTCTAACTTCGAAAACTATCTTGCTGTCGCGTAGGATTCGACCGAGCAGTTCAGCGTCACATGTTGCCAAAACTGTGAATCTGCCCCATTTGCGTAGGTTAACGTAGACTTCCAATGTTGTGCACTTCTTTTTTGCTTCTACCGAAGTTATGGCTCAGCATGCTTCAAGTATTAAAATAGGAGACGTAAGTTTTATTGTTTGTCTTGTTTCTGAACTCTACATGCTACGCACAGAACTTTTAGCTCCACAAGCCTCGCAAACCATAAAACTGAGACGTTTCTCCTTCACGATTTTCGTGTCTGGACGCTTGCAAACAGGACAGATCAAGAAAGCAACAGCGTAATGTTGAACTAACCGCTCAATGGTGTCACGGGGAAACCTGCCTTGAAAGACTGCTCTACCACCGCTTATGGTTCCAGCCGTAGCCATTTCACGGGACAAGTAACGCAGCAGATGTTGAGGGTCACGATTGAAGGCTTCACAAATCTCTTTAAAGTTATGGATAAAAGTTTTCATGCCGACGGTGAAGCTGCGTGGCTTTGGAATCTCAAATCGCTTATGCTCAAAAACCTCTGGTGGAAGCTGCGTACGAGCTCGCTTCAGCAACTCTTTATAATCAGATTTCATGCTTTTTCCTTCAAAGACTTTCCTTGTATGATGAAGCCTGCCTGCTTAAATAGTTTGATACATAGCCTAACACGTAAGCAGCGCAGGTTAGAAAATGTACAGAGAAATCTGGAACTGGAAAAGATGCAAAGATAAGATTACGACGCTGAAAGGGCGCTTAGGATTTCCAAACGCCTCAGTTCTAAAGTTTTTAGGGTTAAGCCTTTCCCTTAAAGACGGACGTGTCCACGATGATCTAAGGCAAAAAATCATTCCACATATAGAGCCGAGCATTTACTGTATACTTTTTGGATATGCCGAAGCGAAACAAGTTGCGGAAACTCGGCAGCTGGTTCCTTTCGCCAAACTTTGGGGAGGCCGCTCATATCAAGGTGTGTTCATTCAACGCGTAGCTAAGCCATTGGCAAGGGTTTTTGGTTCGAAAGCTTCTTTGCTACATCAAGCGGTGAAGCTTTTGGGTGGCGAAAAGTTGAGTCATGGCGACTGCTCAGTGAAGATTTATTCCCTTCCCCTTGTGTCAGTCACAATTGTTTTATGGGCCGAAACATCAGAGTTTCCTGCTTCAGCAAACATTCTCTTTGACTCCTCTGCAAACAACTATCTGTCCACTGAACAACTTGTAATGCTAAGCGAGTTGACTTCAGCAAGGCTAAGACATGCCCATGAAGTGTTGATCACTGAAAGAAAATAACCATATGCGTAGTCTGTCAAGCACATTATAAACAAAGGAAGTTTAATAAACAAGCTTTATTATCGTCATAGTCGCATCTGACGAAGGAGAAAACACAGTTGTCCGTTTGGCATGGAAGACTACATAAAAGAAAGCCTACAGGCGGCAGAAAAAGAGCCTACAGAATGAAAAACAAATTTGAAATGGGCTCTTTTCCAACAGAGACCACGCTTGGCAAAACCAGAAAGAAAATTTCTCGCCGACGAGGAGGCAACATTAAGATACGACTGCAAAGTGCAAGCCACGCAAATGTTTCTAACCCCTCCACGGGAAAAACCGAAAAAACCGAGATCCTACGGGTAATAAAGAATCCAGCTAATGTAGATTACAATCGCAGAGGAGTAATCACGAAAGGCACAATCATCGAAACCTCTCTCGGAACAGCTCGCGTGACCTCTCGTCCAGGACAAGACGGACTGGTAAACGCGGTGCTTCTTCAAAAAGAATAGTAGATGAGAAGACAAGTTTAAGGAATAATGGTTGTGCTCATGAGAAAACAAGACAAAATTCTTCTGTGGCCAGCCTATTTTGACTTAAACAAAACCCGACTGCAAGGAAGAAGAGTGCCCAAAAGCCTTGCCGTAACGTCTCCAAAACTAGAGGAGATACAAAATGCAACAAAAAGCATAGGCTTACAATCAGAAGTCGTTTTCGATGTTAAATATCCTAAGACCCCCTGGCAAAAAACAGGCTACGTGTTAATTCCCAAAAAAGGCTCAAAAACCCAAATAATACGGAAAATCGCAAAAGAACTGGTAAACAGGCGCAAGTAAACTCGGATTAACGCAAACCTTTAAGAAAGGTTTAAATAACGCGCTCTGTTTGAAACCCTTTAACTTTTATAGAGGGGACAGATTGCAGAGATTGGGTTACGTGCTTCATGTTAGTCCTTCCAAAAACCTGATTTTAAAGGCAGAGAGGCTTCCCAAAATCAATGACAAAGTTGTTGACGAAAACTTGAAGGCTGTGGGAACAATTTTCGACATCATCGGACCAGTTTCCTCCCCTTATGTTTCAGTAAAACCAAATGTAGAAGAACCGCAGCGATTTGCAAATCGGGTTCTCTACGTTTTCCCCTCTCGAAAAAGAAGAAGGAAGAGAAGAAGATGAGTGCAGAACGTGTTCCCACAACTCACACGAAAGTTCAGCAATGCCCCGAATGCGGAAGCAACAGGCTCATGAGAGACTACGAATGCGCCGAAATTGTATGCATGAACTGCGGCTTTGTTATAGCAGCCAAACTTGCAGATAGAGGACCTGAATGGCGCGCGTTCAACGCCGAACAGAGAGCGAAACGAGCTAGGGTTGGTGCCCCGCTGACTTATACTATTCATGATAAAGGGCTTTCAACGATGATTGACTGGCATGATCGAGATGTCTACGGGAAAAGGCTTTCTCCAGGCCAAAAAGCTCAGATTTATCGGTTGCGAAAGTGGCAACGTAGAATACGGGTTTCAGATGCGACTGAACGCAATCTTGCTTTTGCTTTGTCTGAAATTTCAAAGATAGCTAATTCGTTGAATTTGCCTAAGAATATTTTGGAGACAGCTTCTGTGATTTATCGGAGGGCTGTGAAGGAAAGGCTTATACGGGGAAGGTCTATTCAAGGCGTAACCGCAGCTGCCGTTTATGTGGCTTGTCGACAATGCGGATTAGCGAGAACTCTTGAGGAGATTGCTCAAGCCTCCAATATCAGCAAGAAGGAAGTTGGTCGAAGTTATCGCTTTCTCATTAAAGAACTGGACTATTTCATTCCGCCTTTAAAACCAAGCCAGTACATTACGAAGTTTTCCAACCAGCTGACAATGGCGGGCAAAGTGGAAGAGATTGCCCACAAGATTTTGGCCAACGCGAGGGAGCTTAAGCTTACTTCTGGCAGAGGACCCACGGGCATAGCTGCAGCCGCCAGCTACATTGCCTCTGTATTAACTGGTGAACGAAAAACTCAACGGGAAATTGCGGAAATTGCACAGGTCACAGAAGTAACAATTCGAAACCGCTACAAAGAGCTAGTTGATCGTTTAATGTTCGAAGTCACCATCTGATCTCCCTTTTTTTGTTTTGAATTTTCGGCATTCAACTGGTTAAAAAAGATGATTTTGCTTTGATCCAAGAACTGGAGTGAGGCATAATGGATTTTCTGGAGGTAGTTAAAACTCGTAGAAGTATACGTCGCTATAGGTCAGATCCGGTTTCGGATGAGATAATTCACCAGTTAATTGATGCTGCTCGTCACGCACCGTCTGCTGATAATATTCAACCTTGGGAATTCATCGTTGTAAGGAATAAGCAGGTTAAAGAAAAGCTCTCGCAAACGCATGCGTGGAGCTACTTCGTCAAAGATGCACCAGTCTGCATTGTAGCTCTTGGAGATGAAAGGCGTTCACCAAGCTATTTTGCAGTTGATACCACATGTGCCATACAAAACCTTCTGTTAACAGTACATTCGCTGGGTTTAGGCGCCTGCTGGGCCGCGGTGTACGATCCTCACAATTCAAGCTATGAAAAACATGTTAGAACCACGCTAAACGTGCCTTCTCACCTCAGAATCATCGCCATGATACCCATAGGATACCCAGACGAAAAAGCTGGTCTGAGAACCCATCGAGAAATAGACGAAATCCTTCATTTTGACAACTATTGACAACTCACATAACCGAAAGATTGATTGATGGTATTCTTAATCATTCACAGATTACTTGGATGAGCATTTTAAGGGTTGACAATGCGTTTCTTCAATCATCCTTGTTACGTCGACTAGTATGTCTTCCGCTTTGTCAAGTAAATCATGGTTTTCATCTCTGAAGCGCAGGTCATCCATAAGAGACTCAAATTCAGCCTTTAATGCAGAAAGATCAGCGCTGTTCATATCACTAACAGCTTCTTCATATTTCCGACAGGTCTCTTCAAACCGAGCTTCCATCTATTGGACCTCACCCATGCATCTCATCTGTTCGATTGTCACTAACATTTCTTTCCGCGCCCAATAAGAATTTTCTGTCTCCTGACACCTTCAGTAAACGGAAATGAGGGAAAGCGTACCGACTACTTTTTCTTAGAAAGAGCTTTTTTATTGTCAAAAGGCTTGTGCTTGCAATCACTCTCATAATGGCTCGTCTTGCACGCGCTTCAAATGCGCCAAACGCTTCTAGACGGCACAGCGGATCGGTCTACGAGATCCTTCGGTTTGTAGCCACGAATCTTTAAGCGTTATTTATTCTGCACGGCAAAACTAACCCGTCTTCGTGACTGGATTATGAAATGACTTTACGGCAAATTTAAACAGCAAGCCGAGACTAGAACAGTAGGGATGCAATTGTCCACAAGTTCGTCAACACTAAGATCAGCCCAATAAATGCACCCAGAAACCTTGGTTGAACCCGTTTAGATGTATACGCTGCCAGTGGAGTAGCTATCCCTCCACCAATCACCAAAGCCAAGATCCAGTCCCACCGAAATTGCTCAACACCTAGGAGCCAGATAAATGTGATGGTTTCCGCCGCTGTAATAAAGAACGCAGCGGCATCCGTAGAGCCAATTACTTTCCGTGGTTCACTTTTATTTGCCAGAATTAGAATGGGCGCTGTTATCGGTCCCCAGCCACCTCCAAAGAAGGCATCGGAGATTGCGGCGATGAAAGCTAAGACACCTAATCTGCTCTTTGAAAAAGGTTTTTCTTCAACCGAGAATTGCTTTCGAAACAAAAATCTGAAGAAAACTATGAGGCCCGTCAAGAAGAGGAAGCCAGCGATAAAGGGCTTGATATCATATTGCGAAAGCGAATAGAGCAGGTAGGCA
Organism: Candidatus Bathyarchaeota archaeon; assembly: GCA_030615265.1. Classification (GTDB taxonomy): domain Archaea; phylum Thermoproteota; class Bathyarchaeia; order Bathyarchaeales; family Bathyarchaeaceae. Next base: position 21,155 of record JAUWZP010000002.1, on the reverse strand, counting down.
CCGAAAACCCCACCAACCATACCTGGCAAGATCATAGGTAGTCCAATGTCTCTACGAAGATTTCCCAATTTCCAATGAGAAACTCCTGCAAATAGCGAGATGGAAATTTTAGCCGTACGGGTTGAAGCCGATGCAATTGTAGGGGCTACGCCTGTTGTCAATAACAGAGAAGTGGAGATTACACCGTATCCCATTCCCACAGCACCGTTAGCGTATCCAACCGCAAAGCCAATTAAAACCATGAAAGGAAAGAGTAACTCTAGAAAAACCCAAGAAGAATTCACACCTCTCACCTAGTATCAAATGTAGTCGAGTTCCTCAAGTTTGGACAAAACTTTTTGAATATTATATTCCGACGAATCATGTTCGGTGTCTAAAACAACCTCAGGATTAAGAGGCTCCTCGTAAGGGTCTTGTATCCCAGTCATGTTGTCAATTTCGCCGGCTAAAGCCTTCTTGTATAATCCTTTTGGATCGCGACGTATGCATTCTTCTACGGAACATTTCAAGTAAACCTCCACGAATCTTGGAAGTTGCTCCCTGGCATAAGCTCTGGTGCTATGGTAAGGAGAGATCAATGATACTACGGCGTTGACCCCGTTCCTGGTGAGGAGCTTGCAGACATAGATGACTCTCTTGTTGTGGGTATCTCGATCTTCCTTGCTGAAGCCTAATCCTTTGCTGAGATTCTTTCGCACTTCATCTCCGTCGAAAACCTCAAACTTTAAACCTCGAACTTTTAACTCTCTTTCCAGTCCTCTCGCAATTGTAGTCTTGCCTGAGCCAGGTAACCCAGTGAGCCAAACTACAAAACCATAGTTCTCAAAACTACTCATGTAAATGCCTCCTTTACGATGTGCCCTTCCATGTCAGATGGAACTGAGAGACCCATAATCTTCAGGACCGTCGGAGCAACGTCTAGAATACTAATGTCGGGTATTTTCTTTCCAATCTTTTTGTTTGGATCGTAGAGTATGAAGATACCGTGGTGAGAGTGAACCGCGTCGTCTGGTCCTTTGTCATTCTCCGGCAAATACAACATGTTGTGTCCAATTGTTCCCGCAGACCTCCAGGAAAGATCATCTAAGTAAACGGTCAGGTCGGGATAGTCTCCTTTGCCGTTTGGATATATTTCCTCTGGAGTGTAAACCTCGGTGTCCCACGGTTCACCGTTGGGTCCTCTTATAGCCCTTATCTCTTCAATGAGCTGTTTTCTGAAACTGTCAAAGTTTTCAGGTTCAATGACGCCTTGTGGTTCTCTGCCTCTTACGTTGAAGAAAATTCTTGCGTGGTAGCCTCCCCAACCCCAAGCTTTGGTTTTGCTCCAGTTTACTTCAGCTTTTTCTAGAGACACGGCGTTTTCTGGCTTCTTTTTGAGTGTCAGATACCCTTTTGTTATTAGCCATTCGTTTATGCAGAAGGCTCCTTTCATACGTTTTGCACCGTGATCTGAAACTACAATTATGACCGTGTCGCTGTCTGTTAGCCTAAGCAGTTTCCCTATCTTTTCGTCTAAAAACTCGTAGTATTCTTTAACGGCATTCTCATATTGGTTTCCTGCTTGATACAGGTGATGTTGCTTATCAAAAAACTTCCAGAAGGCATGCTGTATTCGGTCTACTCCTATCTCCACGAATATGAGGAAATCCCATGGCTTATGAGTCATCAAATATTCGATAACTTTGAATCTTTTCTCGGTCATCTCGTAAAGCTGCTCTAATAAACGGTCTTTCTGTTCGGTTCGAAACACCACATCTATAAGGTATTCTCCAACTTTCTCTTGAATCTCTCTTTTCAACTCCTTGGGATAGGTGTAATCCTTCTCTGTTGTTGGAGTTATAAAACAGGATATTAGCTGGCCATTAACTGGTTTCGGAGGATAAGTTGGCGGAACACCGATCACTACTACTTGCTTCTTGCATTCGCCCAGTATATCCCATACAGTCTTTTCCTTGACAGCAAGCGAGTGGGCAATCCAAATGTCGTTGTAAGTTCCAGGTCTCCGATGTCTAAAGCCGTAGAGCCCAAGTTTCCCCATACTCTTGCCGGTAACCATGACCATCCACGCGGGTATAGTTATTGGCGGATGGGTGCTTCTCATACGGGCATAGACACCGTTTTCCATAAGATACCTCAAGTTGGGAAGATCCTCATAGAAAGCCTCAAAAACGAGTTCCGGCGGGGCGGCATCCAAACCTATGATTAAAACTTTCTTACTCATCTTCACCTATTCCACGAATGGGTTTGAATGCTTAGCGATAATCTGCGCAACTTCTGGGCGCATCAATTCTTTTGGCGGCAATTCTTCGCTTTCGAATATGGCTCTGATTTTTGTGCCGCTAAAGGTGATATGTTCTTTTTCGCTGTGTGGGCAAGCTTTCTCATGAGTGATTCCTCCGCATCTTCTGCAATGAAAGAAAGATTTGAAAAACAATGGGCTTATGCCCAAGTCTGGAAATTCTTCAAAGATTTTTTGGGCTGCATATGGTCGGTAGTAGTTGCCTACGCCGGCGTGGTCTCTGCCAACGATGAAATGTGTGCATCCGAAATTCTTACGTATAATGGCGTGGTGGACAGCTTCACGTGGTCCAGCATATTTCATTTCGTAGGGCAATATTGACATTACCGCGCGGTCTTTCAGGTAGTAGTTTTTAATAAGTGTGTCATAAGCCTCTAAGATAACCCCGTCTTTAAAGTCGCCCCTCTTTTTCCTCCCAATAACTGGGTTGATGAAAACCCCGTCTACAAAAGTTAGCGCCGTTTTCTGTACATACTCGTGTCCCAAATGAGGTGGGTTTCTGGTCTGAAACCCGACAACAGTTCTCCAGCCTTTCTCTCTGAACAAAATTCTGGTTTCCATAGGGCTTAACTTGTATCTATCGTAAGGACTTTTTAAGGCGTCTATCAGGCTGATTTTACCTGCAAAGAATGTGCTGCCTAACTGTCCAATCTTTGCCACACCGGGATGGGCAGAATCTACGGTGCCATACGTTCTTTTGGCTATATCTTCTCTGTTGAACACATACTTCTCTTCGATTTGCATGAGCGCTAAAGGTTGAGCTTCAAAAAAGAGAGCTAGCGCATCTCCTTCCTTGATCGTCTTCACTTGCCTTTCGGGAGCATTAAGAATGATTGGCATCGTCCATGGAAGATCACTTGATAATCGTTTTCGGTGGAGTATATTTTCAAGTTCTTGAGAGGTTAAGAAGCCTTCAATGGGGCTGTAAACTCCTCTTGCGATGCTTTCTAGATCGCTGGCTAGATCTCTGGAAACTTGTAGTTTCTCTAATTCCTCTGCTTCGGCTAAGGCTCTTTCTTTTTCTTTTCCTTCGAGCACTCTGTTCACAAGTTTGCCGCCGTGGGGTCGAGGCATTTTGGACACCTAGTCGATGTAGCCCAAAGCTCTCAGTCTAGCTTTAACTCGCTCTTCATCTTCTTTCGTGAACGGTTCCTCTTCTTCCTCTTTTTCAGCTACGATCTCTCTTAAGACATAGGTCACGTAGCTGGAAACCGACGTGAATCCTGTTCCTTTGATTCTTTCCTTTACCTTCTTGAAAAGCGGTGTTGGAATTGATATGGTTGTAAATTTCTTTCGCTTAGTGGTTTTTTCACTTTCTGTCATATCTCTCACTAATGATATTTAATTAGTTTGTAATTATATATAATTACAAATATAAGTCTTATCCCGCTTAACTAAGTGAATTGAGAACAAGACTCGAATGTCTTCTAAGACACAATAACAGAAACTGAGATCACATGATTTTATCTCAAAGCTTCAACGCACAAGCATAGGCTTAGTAGTTAACCTTGTAGACGGCAACCAATACGTAAATTCCGCCATAGGGCCCGCTTGGAGAGAAGAAAGCCTCTTCAAAGTAAGGTTCTCCTTCAACATTTAACGCAAATTGAACAGTTGGAGCTATACCGAGTTTAGTCTCTTTTGCATATGTCATGAACTTGTAAATCGTCGAGTTCTGTCCTTTAGCATTAGGTACTTGGGCATCTGCTTGGGTTCTTTGGCCATCATTATCTGTATCCACCCAATCCATCCCAAGAGTGAGGTTCCCAAAGGAATTGTCGTCAAAAAAGCTGCCGAACCTGCTGGCGGCAATCTTTGCCATCCATCTCCATTTACCTTCATCTCCATATCCTCTGTCATTTCCATTAGCGTCAAAGGTTGTGAAGACAACGAGGTATTCAGGTCGTCGTTCATCCCGCTTATATGTTTCAAGTATTTTGATAGCTTCTGTTTCGTTAGACATGAATATTCGACCAATGTTTGCGATCTGAGTGGTGTTAATTGTTCCGTTATCCGCCAGCGTCGTCTTGTTTCCAATAATCGATATCCAGTAGCCATAGTCCCACCAACTAACAACAATTGCATCGTTAGGCAGTTCGTATTTCATCCACATTAAGGTATCATACCATTCAAGTATGGGTTCACCAGTTGCAGGATCACCCCTAAAGGGAACGCTAGACGCCATAATGGTCACGGGAGAGTACGCTTGTTCGAAAACCCTTGGCTTATCTCTCATAGACCCCATTGGCAAGATGAACGAAAACGACAGTAGTACGAACACTAGGATAATTGCGGCGCCGCTAAACTCCTTTCCCACATGACCAAGAACATATTTCTTCCTAAACGGCATTCTAGGAACTTCCCTCATCACCATGATGAAGGGTTTCAGCACCCCAACTAAGCCTACGGCCCAAAGCATGCTGAAGGAAGGGGCTAAAAGCACAAGAAGCCTAACCATGGATGAGGCAAAGTATACGGCTGTAAGCGCATATAAAACCAAGAATAGGTTGCGATTCGTCGGGTTTCTGACTGCAAAATATAACCCTATCACTACGAAGAATATTCCAACGCCGTAGTCGTAATAAAAGGAACCCCAAGCAGGGGGTCTGTGCTCCTGCACTGATTCCACAAGTGGATTAAGTAATCGTTCAAAAGGGTTCAAAACGGTATAGAATTTACCTGCCATCCCTGTTATTCCTGTTCCCATTATTACTGCAAATGCGACACCAGCAATTGCGAGGAAACCAAGCGTGTAGATGAACTTCCATTTACTCGTTTTCGTGTTCCTGAAGATTTCCCATAAACATAACAAGGCGAAAACGGATAATGCTGCAAGCACTGGTGCAGTTAGCAAGAAACGCATAGCCAGTTTTGGAACATTAACAGCGATGAACAAGCCCAACCCCAGAGTTAAACTGTAGGATAAAAGCAGCCGTTTAGAGTATCTCCCCAAAAGCAGAAGCAAAACTGCAAAAAGCGCTGTCAATCCTAAAGGATAATACGATGCTCCCCAACTGGCAAATATATAGCCAAGCGACAAGCCAGAGCCAACTGCATATTTTACCGTAGAGTTCCATGACCGCTGCTCATCTAACGAACGCAAGAAAAGAAAGGCAAAGAGCACGATGGCAAATACTCCAACACTCTCATCGTCAAACCATCCCATCGATGTTCTTCCAATATATGAACCGTTTAACGCCAAAAACAAGGCTGAGAATAGCCCAACGGTTTTTCCCCAAGTGTCTCTACCCCAAAGATACAGTGCCAAACATGTTATGGCAGCCATTATTGGCGGGAATATAACTGCAAACTCGTACAATGATATAGGTAAAGCCAGCATCTGAAAGATGTTGTAGAGAAACGCAGCAGTAAAGGAAAGTCCTGGGAAGAAGCCTTTATACACAGCTATGCCGAACGGATACCATCTTTGATAGTCGGTCCATGTAAACCAAGAAGCAAATCCATTGTTCACTATGTATTCTGCCGAACGATAATGAGAGTAGGGGTCAAACTCCGATAGATGGAACCCCCAGCGCATGGGCAACAAACGAATCCCAAAAGCAATTAGAAGAATAATTGAAAGAATACTTATTTGCAGTACGAGGTCATGTGACATTCTGAACCTCAAGTTCTTGAGAAGCTTTACGCCGTCGCCCAGCTTTGACACAAGTTTTCTCAATTGCAAATTTTTCCCTTTCCTCCAACTTCTAGCCTTAGACAATACTAAGGGGTTTATGAAAAACTTTTCTACGGTTACACATGAAACTTCCTCTTAGATGTTAGTTTCAATCATTGCATTTAAATTTTAAATGTCACCTATACTCCGTTTACGAGAGGCGGAACACTATTGCCACAACTGAGCCCTACAACACGCGTTGCACGAGGCGCCACATACCTCTTCATTCAGGGCTTTGCTTCATCAGTCATAAGTCTAGTCTACTTTGTGGTTCTCACGCGCACACTGTCAAATGAAGAAATGGGCATCTTTGCCCTCTTATCCTTCACGCTTATTCTGGTCCCCCTTCTCGGAACTTTCGCTTTAGGTCCTGCTACAGTTAAGTATTTAGCGCAATATCTTGCAGAAGGACGTCTCGAAAAAGCAAGGTCAGTATTTACGCGTTTTTTGCAGATTTGCATGTTTACTTCGCTGATTGCTTTCGTCTTGCTCTTTTTCTTTGCAGAGTCTTTGTCAAACTTTATGTTTGGCTCTCCTGTCCATACATTACTTTTTAAGTTGCTTGCGTTTGGTGCCGCATTTACAATCTTGAATATTAGTGTGATGAGTTGTCTGCAAGGTTTGCAGAGAATTGGGAAAGTAGCTTTGATAAATCTCGTAAATGCTTTGCTGCGTAGTGCCCTAAGCGTTTTCCTCCTCTTTGCAGGTTTCGGTCTCTTCGCTGTAGTTTTTAGCTGGTTAGTGGGTGCCGCAGTGTCTTCCGCAATTGGCTTGGCATTTACCTTAAAATATTTGGGTTTGATAAAAAAACCACATCCGCTGAGGCCGCTAATCAAATTCTCGTATCCACTCTATGTAGCCACTATTACTGTTTTCATTGCGACATGGGCAGATTCGATTCTCATCGTTTCGTATATGAGCGCTGTTCTTGGCCCAACAGAAGGCCAGCAACTGCTCGGCATCTACTATGTAGCGGTTCGGGCTTCACAGATTCCCATGCTCTTTTCATCTGCAATCATTACTGCTCTTTTCCCGCAACTCTCGCAACTTTACGCGCAGCACGGCCTGAACAGTTTGAAAGACGCTTTCCGTGTCTCCACACGCTACTTAGCGCTAGTAGGTTTCCCAATCATTATAGGATTGGCAACTTTATCTAGCCCTATCATATTGTTATTCGCGGGGTCAGATTATGCTGGGGCAGCGTTGCCTTTAACTATCATATGTTTTGCGGCGCTTCCAGCGACATTGGGGATTGCAATAAATCCAATTTTGATGACGCTTGAACGCACCAAGACAGTTTCGGTTATCACGGTTGCTTCTATATTCTTTAGCATTACCGCATCCTTTGTTGCATTGGCTTTGTTTAATCTTGGTTTGCCTGGGCCTGCTTTGGCTAGAACTGCCTCTGCAATTATAACTTTTGGACTAAGTGTTTTTGCTCTAAAACGAGTGTTTTCTCTCAGTTTTGACATTGAAGCGTTGAGTAAGGCAGCGTTTTCTTCTGTTCTTATGGTAATTGCAATTTTCCTTCTTGATGTGGTAAGGCGAATTATTATGCCTTCGTCGAATCAACTCTTTGACATCACCTTGCAGATACTTGTTCTCTACATAATTGTTGGTGCTGCAACTTATTTCGTGTCTCTGGTTGCTCTGAAAACAATCAAAAAGTCTGATATTGAGATGCTTCATGATTATCTTCCGAAAGGCTTCAAGTAGATAGCAACTTGGGCAAGTCGTCTAGCCCGCTTGGAGTGAACCGTTTTTGAGGTTTGCCGATGTGGAGAAGCCTAAAGACACTTTTGAGGGACCAATTGAACCCTGAAGAACTTAGAGTTCTATACAAATCCTTTGATATCATAGGCGACATTGCAATTATTCGGGTTCAAAATATTCTGAAGCCGAAAGCACCACTAGTAGCTGAAGCTATCATGGAGACACATAAACAGGTGAAGACAGTTCTGCTGCAAACCAGCCCCGTCTTAGGCGAATTCCGGTTGCGCAAGTTACAGTGGATTGCTGGAGAAAACAGAACTGAAACTGTTCACAGAGAGTTTGGCTGCCTGTTTAAAGTAGACCTTAAGTACGTTTATTTTTCGCCTAGGCTTTGCTATGAAAGAATGCGCGTTGCAAAGCTGGTTAGACCAAACGAAGTGGTCGCCAATCTATTTGCGGGAGTAGGCTGCTTCTCGATAGTTATGGCTAGATTCTCCAAAGTAGACAAGGTTCATTCCATAGACATCAATTCAGTTGCTGTTGGGTACATGCAGGAAAATGTCATGCTCAACAAGGTTAAGCGGCAAGTTATTCCGCTGTTGGGTGATGCTAAGGAAATTGTGGAGAAACAATTACGAAACGTGGCTGATAGAGTTTTGATGCCGCTTCCAGAGAAAGCCTATGAGTATCTTGACCAAGCTCTAATTGCGCTTAAACCCTCAGGCGGATATATTCATTACTACGCTTTCGAGCATGCTAGAAAAGATGAAAAACCAGTTGAGAAAGTTAAAGCGAGAGTTTCTGAAAAGCTACGGAAGCTTAAAGCAGAGTTTAACATGCCTTTTGGTCGCATAGTACGCCCAACTGGGCCAAACTGGTATCAAATAGTTATTGACATACAAATTACTTCCAATTCTGCTGTTTAGTTTAGAATAACGACAAGATCTTTCATGCATTAGCTTTGATTCAAGTTGGAGTCTAACAAATCTTTTATAATATTATTAGATTAACATACTCTGAACGGAGGGATGAGGTATCAAAAGAAAGTTGATGGATATTCTGGCTTGCCCCATTGACAAGTACTATCCTTTAGAGTTACATGTTTTTGAAGAGACAGAAGAGATTGCTGAGGGCATGATAATATGTCCAAAATGTTTGCGGTGGTATCCTATACGAGATGAAATTCCAGAGATGCTGCCCGATGAGCTACGTGAAGAGAAAGATGAATTGCCGTTCTTACGCAGATGGAAAGACAAGATTCCTAAGAACATACTTTCAGAGGGAAAACCTTTCAACTTGAAAAGAGAAAAAGGATAAGCTAAATTTATTATGTTCTGTACGCGCGCAGATTAAGTATTAGGAGTAGGGAAAATTTTACAACTATACTGACCTCTGTGGCGATCCCTTGAACTGTAGAGCTAAAATAAATGAGAAAGAAGGAGTTGAAGAAGCGAAATGAAAATCTGGTATGACGCATGTACTGGAAATGGGTAGTAAATACTGCTGCCCACCAGAAAACACGTGCGATATGGACATGCGATTGCTCAACGTCTCAGAAAACTTGGACATCACATGGTTTTAACAACAAGAGAACATCCGGACACTGTAAATGTTATGAAGACACTAGGTGAACGGTTCGAAATCGTTGGAAAATACGATCCAACGTCGCTTGCTACAAGATTTAGAGCAAGTATAGAGAGAGAGCTTAGATTCTCTGAAATGTTTAAAGATGATAAACCACACGTTGCAATATCACATGGATCAGTCGAACTCTGTCGGACCGCATTTGGGCTTGGCATGCAAATCTTTTGCACAGGAGATACAATATACACAAAAGCTAACCGACTGATTGTTCCTCTAGCTGACACAGTAATAATCTCAAAGGCAATTCCAAAGAGGGTTTATCAAAGATATGGGGCGAAAAATATAGTTCAATTTGATGGTGTGGATGAGTTTGCTTGGGTTCACCCCCTTAAACGAGAAGAAAGCGAAAGGTATGAACATCCATTAATCGTAGTGAGGCAGAGTGAGTTTAAAGCCTCATACATGAAAGGAATAGATGTGACAGCAGACATAGCAAAAAAGCTAGCTTCACTTGGAAATGTGCTTTTTCTTCCAAGGTACAAAAAAGAAAAGATAGAAGGGTTAACCGTTCCAGAGGGGTTCGTAGATTCTCTCTCGCTAGTTAGAGAAGCTGACTTAGTTATAAGTGTAGGAGGAACGATAGGAAGAGAAGCTGCACTCCAAGGAACGCCAAGCATAGTCGTTCCAATATTAGGATGGGCACATGTTAATGATTATGTTTCTAGGAAAGGGTTTCCATTATTTAAGGTCAAGCCTTCGGATATTTTGAAGTATGCGAAGAAGTATCTAGGAAGGCGCATAGACGTAAGTGAAATGCTTGCAGAGTTGGAAAACCCTGTTGACGTGATTGAAACTCTCATTAGAGAGAAGACCTACCATAAAAAATAATAAAAACTAGAAAAAATAACAGAATTAGTGCAACTAGGATAGTATAAAACTTCCAGGAAAGCTCGCACGATAAATGGAAATGATAGTTTGGGTAAGAGAAAAAGGATAGGGCAGAACAGCATTATTAAAGAGAACGTGACAATAGGCGATGGCGTTGTCATATTTCCCAACGTGTACATAGGCGAAAATACAAAGATAGGCGACGGAAGCATCATACAGTACGGTGCTTTCATAGAACATGATTGCAACATAGGAAAACATTGTAGAATAGGTACTAACGCGGTATTAAGGAGGGAAACCAACATTGGCGATTACTCTATATTTGGATCATTGAGCGCCAGTGAAGGAAAAAACTGGATTGGTAACCATGTCCTGATACACAGCCAATGTCACTTAACTTTAGGAATCATCATCGAGGATTGGGTGTTTATTGCTCCTCTATTTGTTGGCGCCAATGATCCAAAAATGCTACATGGCAGAAGACACACAGAGAAATTCGTGCCTAAAGGGCCCCACATCAGATTTGGAAGCGGAATAGCTGTGAACGTTACCCTTCTTCCTGGAGTCGTCATAGGCAGAGAGTGTCTAATAGGGGCATCTAGCCTCGTGACTAAGGATGTGCCTGATTTTTCTATCGCCTTTGGCGTACCTGCTAGGGTTGTAAAAAGCGTGGATGAGAAGTGGAGACTACCAGAAGAGTCGTATCAAGAATTCAGAAAGAGAGTTAGTGAGGAGGACCTGGTGAAGTTTACAGATAGAGTTCTCAGTGATTATAAATGATTCATATGGTTTTTCCGGTTCGGAGAGTTTATTGGGAGGATTGTTATTGGTTAATCTGTGGCGTGGATTAAGAATTTTGTACCCGAGATACGATACGCTCTTGGAAGACCTTGATTGCAGTTTAGTTGCGCAAGCAGACTTGTTTGTTGAGGCAGGGAACCATTACTCGGACGCAGCGTTACAGGGAGCATCCGCAATAATTGTTCAATATTTCCAAGTCGGTATGTAGATAATTTTCTAGCCGAGAAAAGCATTCCGATTTTTAACACGAAACCATCCTATGTGCTGAGGCTCGCGGAGAAGCTTCTAGCCGAAAAGCGCAACATTAAACGTTTGTTAGCTGGGCTTGAAATCCAGTTGATGTTATTGCGGATGTCGTAGAGAAAACTAGCGGAAGCTAAAGATTCTTAGGTTTTTTGGCTCTGATGAAGGCCTTTCTTTTCTTTTCGTATTCTTGTCTTGTCATCATTTGTTTTGCTGGTATGCCTTTTACAACGGTTTCCGATGGCACGTCTTTTGTTGCTACGCTCCCTGCTGCGATTACGGAGTTTTTGCTTACTGTTACGTTTGGGAGTATTGTGACGCATCCCCCAATGACAACGTTGTCTTTTATTATGGATGGTGTTAGGCATCTGCTGTGTGGGAATTTGTCGTTTAGTAGGTTGCTGTTTGGTCCTATGAATATGTTGTCGCCGAGTTTGCATTCGTTTGAGATCGTTACGTGGGCTTGTATTATGCAGTTTTTACCCATAATGACATCCCTACCGATGTCGCAGAAGCTTCCGATGCGTGTTTCTGCGCCTATTTTTGTGTTATCGCCTATGACTACATAGTTCCATATGGCGACCTTTTCACCAAATTGTACATTTTTGCCAATGATCACTCCCTTTCCTATTTTTAGTTTTTGCATATTTTTTCCTCGCTTGTTAAATATATGAGATTTGAATAGTTTAATTGTTTATTTATTGAAAGATACGGAAAAGTTTTTGATTATGGTTTTGATATGTTAATGATACTGAGATACGAAATGTTGGCAAGCTGGTTTCCCTGTTGAAATGGATGTTATGTTTGACTTCATGCCCTGACACGATCAGTTTCTAAATGCGCGGTGGGTATGTGAAAAAGTCTAGATCATTCTTTAAGTTTGATAATTGTGCCCTTGGCTGCGGATTTTAAAGTCGCCTGTGCTATCTGAAGGGCTTTTAAGCCGTCTACGCCGGTGATAATCGGCTCTTTATTATTCAATACGCATTTAGCAAAGTGTTGCAACTCGAGTTTAAGTGGTTCTACCCATTCATATCTAGGGCTTAAAGTTTGTCCGGAAGTTTCAGTTGTTACTTCTTGAGTAAGGTAATCGGCGGTCATAATGGCTTCACTTCCAGTCACCACTAATTTTCGTATCTTATAGGGCGTTAGCCAATTAGCCTCAATAAAAGCTGTTTTTCCCTCCCTAAAAGTTAGCATTATTTGAGCATAGTCTTCCAATCTATGTTTTAGAGCACCCGCCATTGCGTAAACCGCTATAGGGTCTTTGTTGAAAAGATATCTCATTATGTCGATGTCGTGAATAGCTAAATCTTTGACAACTCCAACATCTCCTATTCTTTCTGGCCACCGAGAAACTCTCTTAGCTGTTGCACAGACGAGAGTCCCAATTTCTCCTTTATCAATGGACTCTTTGATGCGTTGAACACCAGGTATAAATCTCATCAGGAATCCTACCGTGAGCAGTCGTTCCTTTCTCTGTGCTAATTCGACAAGTTTTCTAGCTTGTTGGACAGTGTTTGCCATTGGTTTCTCTACCAAAACATGTTTTCCAGCTTTTAATGCACTCAACGCTTCTAAGGCAAGTTTCGTTGACCAAGTGCAGATTGTTACAGCTTCTATGTCTCGTCTTTTCAGTAGTTTCCGACTGTCAGTATAGGCGTCTATGTCGAGTTGTTCAGCCACTGCTTTGGCTCGTTCTGGGTTAATGTCGCAAACTGCTAAGAGTTCAGTTTCACTTAGCTCTTTAAGATTTCTGGCGTGATTCCGACCCCAGAAGCCTGTTCCTATGACTGCTACACCAAGTCTTTTCATTTGAACCAGACGCCTCTGCCCGCTCCGCGGTATATAAAGCCCTCTTTTTCTGCCTTAACAGGGTCTATGACATGTCCCATGTCTACTATTGCTGACGTTTTTTTCATTAGAAATTTAATTCTCCTCAGATTTAAACGCTTGAAACGGTCGTGACCTACCGCAATTAGTAGGCAGTCAGTGCCTTCCACCGCCTTCGTCAACGTTTTCTTGGCGGGAAACGCGCGCTCTGTTAACTCTTTCTGAGAGAAGAAGGGGTCATAAACTTGAACAATGGCGCCTTTTGCACGAAGCCTTCTCACAAGTTCCTCCGTTTTGTTGCCTCTTGGCTCTTTTACATTTGAGCGATAAGAAACTCCTAAGATTGAAATTCTGGCTCGTCTTAGAGGTTTTCCACATTTTTTCAAGGCATCTTTCACCAAGCGAATCGCATGAATGGGCATTTCGTCATTTATCTTCCTCGCCAGTACTAGTATCCGCAATTTTGCGCTCACGTTTTCTGCTTCCTCTAAAAGTAGATACGGGTCTTTGGGAATATGTCCACCAACAATTCCTGGGACAAGCAGGTGACAGTAGGGCTGAGTGTTAGCAGATTTTTGCGCCTCCAAATAGTCTATTCCAATCTTTTCGCAGAATTGGGCAAAATCGTTTGCTAGTGCTAGATTGACATCACGATGTACGTTTTCAAAAAGTTTTACGGCTTCTGCTGTTTTCATGTCTTTCACTTTAACTATTCCTCCCTCAACAATTGTGCTTAGGACAAGGCTCGCAGCCCTAAGGCTTTTCTCATCAATAGCTCCCACAACTCTGGCGTATTTGGCGATGTCTCGCAGAACTTGACCTGGAGCCGCTCGAGTGGGGCTATATGCTAGACCAAAATCTTTCCCAGCCTTCAGGCCAGAAGCGTTTTCCAGTGTTTCTTTTATTATGGTCTCCGTGATTCCCGGACCTGTTGTGCTTGCGACGATGACCAGAGACCCAGCGCGTAATCCTTTGCCGATCTCCTTGCACGGTCTTTCAATAAATGTGTAATCAGGTTTTTTCTTCCTGTCGATTGGGGTTGGAACAACAAGCACGATGATGTCGCTATTGGACGCTGCTTTTTTGATGTCTCTAGTTGCGGTGAAACTTCCATTTTTCACTTGTTTTTCTAGGAGTTCTTTAAGTCTAGGTTCAGATAGGGGAGCTTTTCCCTTGTTTAATAGAGCAACTACTCTTGAGTTGACGTCAGCTCCGATCACTCTGAATCCTGCTTCAGCGAAGAGACATGCCGTCGGCAGACCTATGCGTCCGCACCCCACAACGCTTACTGTATATTTTTTACGCTTATCCGAGTCGCTCAGATTTTCTTCCTGAAGTATAATGGTCATTCACATCACATCAGCATCAGCCGTTCTTAGTATGTATTAATTGTAGAAGTATAATGCTTTCGAAGGATGACATTCGCTATTAGGTGCAGAGAAGAGACAAGCGTTTACATTAAACATTTTGGGGTTAAGACGCTTTCTTTAACCTCTTTGGAAGGACACACGCTTACGCCTTGGGTCAAGGTTACGTTGTCCCGTATCATTGCGTGGTCGCCGATTATGCATCCGCTTTCAATTGTAACACTGCTTCCTATCATTGAGGCTTCACCTATAATTGTGCCTTTTATGGATGTGAAATCAGAAATGACTGTGTGTGGGAAGATTATCGAGTTCTCTATGAGAGCTCCTTTTCCGATGATTACGTTGTCGCCAATAGCCGCGTAAGGGCCGATCTTTGATTTACTCTTTATGGTCACGTTCTCTCCGATGATGCAAGGCTTTTGTATTTCGGTTTCACTTTCTAAAGCCGCATTTTTACCCAGTTTTCCTTTTTTGATTTCCATGTCGAGCAGAAGCCTGTTGGCTTTCAGATAGTCACTTGGTTTTCCGATATCCGTCCAGTAGCCTTGAAAGGTATAGCCACGGAGTTTTCCTTCTTCTGCGAACTTGGGGAAAATTTCATGTTCTATTGAAACCTGGCGTCCTTCGGGTATATAATCGAAAATTTTTGGGTTAAAAGCGTAAATTCCAGCGTTAATTAAGTTGCTGGGTGCTTCGTCTAGTGCTGGTTTTTCCACAAACTGGACTATGCGGTCTTCGTTGGTTAATTCAACGACTCCATATCGGCTTGGATCCTCAACTTCATGAAGCGCTATAGCTGCTGTTGCACCGCTTGTCTCATGTTTCTTCATGAACTCAGCATAATTTATGTTGGTGAGGATGTCGCCGTTCAAAACCAGAAATGGTTCCTCATGTCCAATCAGCTTTTCAGCCTTTTTAATTGAGCCTCCTGTTCCTAACTTTTGAAAACCTGCAAGTGTTTTGTGGTCTGGATCAAGGTCTCTAGAATAGGCAATCTGCATTCCATAAGCCTTTTCTCCATAGTGCTTAATGAAAACGTCAGTCATGTAGTTCACAGCTAAGATTGTCTTCGTTACCTTGTTCTTTGCCAATTTTTTAAGTGTCCAGTCCAAAAGAGGCATGTTTGCTATTGGAAACAACATTTTTGGCCGCGTACAGGTGAGTGGGCGCAGTCTTGTTCCGTAACCACCAGCTAAGACTACTGCTTTCAAACTTGCAGACTCCAATGAGTAGTCGTATTCATATTAGTGTGGTTAAAAACTTTATCAGAAAAGCTGATAGTTCCGCTTTGTCATTTGGGCTTTATCGGTTTAACTTTTCCGCCTTTGGCTTGTAAGAGTTCTGTGATCTGAAGTAGGGCTCGACTAACATGTTTCCTGGCTATGTTTGAGTTTTGGGCGGTAGTTGAGAAGTGCAGTTCCAAATGAGGAACCCCTTCGCCTCCGTAGGGATGAGATTTTATGTAAACATGAGGGTTGTCATGCATGGTTTTATCGATGAGAGGCGCTATGTCCGTTTCCATAATCCCATTGACAGAAAGGCTGGTTTCATAAAACGTTACGTTGCCTGAAACCTCTTTAAGCAAAGGCACAACTGAGTTGTCAAAAATCGCTTCCATCTCCGGCGGGACTCCTGGCAAAGCTATGATAGTAACCTTGTTTTGCTTCAGAAGCACTCCTGGAACCGTCCCAATCGGATTTGTCAGTGGCCTCGCTCCTTTTGGTAGGGTAGCCATCTTAATTCGAGGACTAGTCAGTTCCACTTTTTCCTTCACAAGTCCCTCTGCCACGAATTGCTGATATTTCTTTTCAATCATCTTCAACGCTTCTTTGTGGACTTGTAATGGACAATTAAATGCTTTGGCGATGCCTTCAAGGGTTTTGTCGTCGAATGTTGGGCCGAGACCGCCTGTAGTGATAATAAAGATTGGTTTACGTTGCAGGGCTTCTTTTGTCATGTTTGAGATTTCATCTACGTAGTCGCTTACTATTGTAATGCGGCTTACGTTTAGCCCTAGGGTTGTGATTCTCTTCGCAATCCACTGGGCATTGGTGTTCAGAGTCTTGCCTATTAGAAGCTCATTTCCGATGCATATGATTTCAACAGACCTGTCCATTTTGGTTTCCAGCTTGGAGCTGAACTAAGCTTATTGAGGTGGTGGAACGATAAATAACTGCTTCGTTCGTTTGCGTTAGTTTCTATGTTGACTTTGAAGTCGTAGTTGTGGAAGCGGCTGTTTCTCGTCTTTTGAAGGTTTCTACATATTTGATTGTATTGGTTTCTGGAAAGAATTTCTGTATGTCAGTTGATATGCCTCTCTTTGCGAGTTGCAACCCCTCAATGTAGAAGGCGTCTTCTGGAACGGTTATCTCAACAATCGTTTTTCGCGTTTTCAATCCGAACTTTTCCGCATCTACCACTGGAATTCTGCGGTGGATGAGCGCTTTAATCTTCTCTACTTTTGTCGCCAGTTTCTTTTGAACCGTAACTTCATAGACTAAGGTTTTGCCAGCTAAAGGCGGATTAAAATCTAGTTGAACCCTGCCAGCGCCAATGGTCCTCACAGTAGCCAGTTTTCCATTAAACTCGACGCGCATTCCCAGCTGAGGCGTGATGCCTTTGGCTGTGAGACGTCTAAGCGGGACCAGCTTGACTTTTTCGGCATCCCGATTTCCAAATGCTTTTTCAGGCGGTATCTCAACTGTTGCAGGCTTCTTCAACTTCATGTTGAGCAAGCCTTCGTCAAGTGTTTTCAGTAGCCATCCTTCGCCGACCACAATCAGTTTTGACTCGTAGATTTCTCCTTCTTTATACAGCCTTTCGTTTTTGGCTGTGTCTTCAATTGTGGTGTCGAAGATCTCGCCTGTCTCTTTAACCTTGGCAACGTATTCGATGAGAATGAACTCGCCTTTCTTAAAGGACATCTTTTTTCATCTCGCGGCATTAATACTACATCATATGCTTTTTAACCTTTTTTTACAGATAACCCAGTTGGACTTCAATTTTCTCATCGAGATCGGCTACAGCGCATTGGCGGTGTCTTGCTGGTCCAGAGTTCACAATAATTGTGTTGCCTATGCTGTCTATTCCTCGGGCTTCATGGATGTGCCCGCAGAAGACGATGGATGGCTGTTTATCTTCAATGTATCGTTTCACGCTTAAACTGCCAACGTGCTCGCCGCTGAATGCTGCGTCTAGTTTTGTGTTTTTGGGAGGAGTATGAGAGACCAGAATCAGCCATTGTTTGGGTTGACACTGTCCAAAACTTTGATTTAACGCTTGCATGATTTCGTCTTCGGTCATTTCAAAAGGTGTTTTAAACGGGCTGAGTGGCCCACCGCCCACGCCGACAAACATTGCGTTGCCATAGGTTTCGCAAGAACCGTGAACGCAAAATGCGCCTTTTAAATTAATTTCAGCTAGTGAAGGCAGGTCACAGTTGCCTGGCACAAAAAAGACGGGCATCTTTAGTTTGAGTAATGGAGAAAACAGTTCTTTTGCATTTTGAACAGAGCCGAAGTGGGTGATGTCTCCTGAAATGACTACGACATCGGCGTTTACGTTTTGCGCTTTGAGGGAAACTCGTTTAGAGGCGTCGAGGCTACCATGAAAGTCGGAGACCGCTAAAACCTTCAAACATCTGACTCTCCCTTAGGCAGATTAGCGTTACTAGCTTATGGAAGATGTTTAGATTAGAGCTATATTAGCGCAGTGTCATTGAAATCGAGGTTCTATGCAAGTTGGTAGCGCATCAGCACGCGGTTTCTCCATGTTTTGACCTTTCTAAAGCCCATTTCTCGATACAAGGAGGCTGGATGCATAATTGGAAAGCTATCTGGGTAGTCAAGGGTCACGTCTCCTTCTCGGGCTAACACCTCGATTTCATTAAATCCTTGACTATCGCGAATCAGGTTGCCAAGCATTGAAGAAACCAGAATCTTGTGAACACCATGTCTTTCTTCACCTAATGCAACTTCTATACATGCTATAGTAGCCACTCTAGGATCGTCAGTTGGAGTGAAGCCCAGCTTCCTTGCCAGTGGAGAGGGCAGATATTCCAATAGACCTATAGGCTGTTTTCTTCTGTAGGCTACTACTCCACAAGGGTCTACATTCGAAAGGACTTCTTTAAACCAGTTCATCTTCATTTCTTTCCCCTGTTTGAAGCCCCGTTTGCTAACCGTGACAGCGGAAGGATGGGTTGAAAGGCAGAGTTCAATCTCGTCTTCTATGGTGAGGCTTGTTAAAGGAGCGATAGTGATTTCGCTTTCAACATAGATGTGGTGATGGGTGCTTTCCAAGCGGTCACGCGCACGCGCTTTTTCATCAGCTGGAGTTAGCTCTGGTCCTGTCTTGGCGTATTTTCCGTCCAAGAACACTCCAAATAAGTATGCAGAGAGTTTCTGTTTCTCTTTTCGGCATCCCTTGTTGATCAGAGTTGCGGCTTCGTTTGGTTTCTCCCAAGTATTGATCTCTTCCACTTTTGAGTCGGCATGCGATTCTCTGACAATTTTTAGCCATTCAGCTGCCCATGGACATTGAGATCTGTATACACATGTAACCTTAACCATTTTTCTTCACTTAGTTTTACAGCGTCTTCCCCTTTAGAATTTTGTGCTTGTTAAGAAGTTTGTACTAGCGAAGGGTGTTACGAAGACCTTAAATGAGAGCCGATTTAACTTTATGCCGAGGCGAAAAGCGTTGAGCGAGCAGAAGGAGGAAAAGGAGCAGGAGGAGCAATTGCCTGTTTCAAGTTTCTATAAGGTAGTAGACCATGTGACTATATTTAAAAGTCAAAAATGGTGGGAAGCCATAGCTGTCATAGAATCGTATGGAAAGCGGTCTATCGCTATGTACTTATGGCAGTCCCGTGATGGGAAGTGGAAACGTAAGCACAAGTTTCAAATAAGGAATTCTGAAGAATGGGAAAAGGTGAAGAAGGTGGTGGATAGGCTAGCTCCCAAACTCTTTGGTTCTAAGCCATCTTAGCTCTGGGCATCTATTTTTGCACTTTAAGCAAGCTTGTTGTGAGATATCGAATCTTGTCGTTTGCGTTCAGAATTGCCTTTATTGTTGCTTCTCCCTTCTCGGTGAGAGTATAGACTCTCTTTCGTTGGGCGCATTCGCCTTTTATCAAGTCGTCTCTTTCCAAAGAGTATAGGAGAGAATACACTGTGCCCGAGCTGACGAGGAGGCTAAATTTGCTGTGAATGAAGGCTATAACGTCGTAGCCGCTCAGGGCTCTATTTCTAAGCTCTGACAGAACCAACACGTCTAAGAAGGTTTTAACGAGTCTTCTGTGCATTTTTTTCAAAACCGTTGTTGTCTCCATATCCGACCCCGTTGTATAGTCATGTCTCTTCGTATACAAATTTTTGGATTCCAAACACATATCCAGTTTGTTGTTTGCATTTTAAAACAAAAATCTAAATCAGAATCTAAATAAAACGTGACACATATGGCTTCAGGACTCTATGTATTTGATACTGCCAACCAGAAAGCCCAGATTTATCGTTCGAACAAATGTCATCTTTGAGGCTATATTTACAGTGTTGTTTAGCTGAGATTTAAACGTATTTTTGGAAGAAAAACCAAAAATGGAGTGCTTTTGAGAGTCTGCGATATATCTGCATGTTAATAAAGATTATCTCGCGGTTTTACGCATTCATTTCTCAGAAATATGAGGTGTATATGAATTGATTTCATGGAAAGATTCTTTCGAGAAGATAAACAATGAGCTTGATTTGGCTAGGAAGAAGCAGAATGCTCTTGAAGAGATGCACAGCAATAACAGAATTTCGCAGCTTACCTATGATAACCTAAACAAAGCGCTCACCTCGGAGATTGAGCATATCGAAGATCATCGCAAAGAATTGGCAGAAAAAATGACTTCCAAACTTAATGAGCTTGAGCGGCAAATCAACACTTTAGAGACGTTCTTGGCTAACGTGGAGATGTCCTTTGCTGCTGGCGAGATCAATGAGGAACTGCACACTCAGGAGGTTAGTGCTCTGAGTTTTGGGCTTGAGGCTACAAAAAACGAGTTAACCTTCATCAAAGATGCTATCTTGGAGCTTGTTCCAGAAGAAACGCAAGCTGAGCTTACTGCAACGATTGAAACAGCTGAAACCGTTGAAGCGACGCCAACAGAAACAGCTATGGAAACTGCGCCTGAAGTGTCAGCCGCTGCGCCAATTGAAACTCCTGTTGAGCCATCTCCTGTGACCGACGAGACAAGCATTGAGCAACCTACTGAGGTGGTTGTGGAGACCCCTGAAACCCTAGAAATGCCCGAGACGCCTGTCGAAACGTCTACAGAGGAGGAACAGATAACGCCGGAAACTCCCGAATTGGCTGAGACACCAGTTGAGATGTCAACAGAGGAAGTGACCGAGGAGATAACAGAAGCTACAATAGAAGCTACCGTGGAAGAGACAACAGAGGAAATCGTGTCTGAAGAACAGGCAGTGATTGAAACTCCAACGGAAGAGACATTAACCGAAGAACAGGTGTTGTCTGAAACCTCAACAGAAGAAGCAATAACTGAAGAGATAGTGATTGAAACTCCCACAGAGGAAACAACAGAAGAAGCAACAGATGAGATACTGCCTGAAGAACAGATAGTTTCGGAAACTCCGATGGAGGAAAGCGAACCCTTTCCTGAAGAAAACTCGGAAGACTAGTCGCAGGCGCAACCGCGGAAGAAAGAAGAGAAAAAATAGTAAACGACGAAGAAAAAACAAGCGTTAGC
>JAUWZP010000112.1 GCA_030615265.1 Candidatus Bathyarchaeota archaeon | reverse complement strand
GCACAGTCGTTTTTCCCGCCGCCGACTTCACATTTACCTTTCGCTTGTCCTCCACACGGCCCATTAAGCAGGCTCTTGGCACAACGTGTTATTGGGCATATGCCACCTGTTTCGAAGAGTATACAGTCGCCACATGCTCTGCACATTTCATAAAACATGCCAGCTTTTGTATCATGCATCCCTATGAATTTTGTGTCGTTTGCGGGTATGATAATCTTATCAGGAAACAGTTCCGCAAGGGTTTGAACTCCGACTCCACATGATAACGAGATAACGGCCGCATAATCGTTAACTAGTGAGTGAAGCGAAGTTTCAGAAATTTGACGATCACATTGTCGCAGAATGGACATAGCTTTTATCTTAAGCTCTTGTTTGCCCTTCAATTTTCTTTCCATTTCAAGCAGAGCCTTCAAAATTTTGGCCTGCTTCTCACCACCAACTTGAATGACTGATGCGCATCCGTCACAACCAACAATTAAAAGGCGTTGGAAGCTTCTTGCCATCTGAAAAATCTCGTGGAGAGGTTTTTGTTGAACTATAATCACCGTATAGTCGCTCCTCAGAGATTCATCTGAAAGTGAAACTGTCGATATAAAAATTTCTATGAATACGCATTTTGGTTGAGAGTTTGTAATGTGTCTGTGTAAGCATTTTTAATCAAGGAAAATCGTTTCTCAAACGATTATTCAATTTCAGACACTTGAAGTGCATGCCTACAATGGTTTAAAATTTCAACATTTAACATACATGACAATATCCTATCGCGTGCAATGCGAAATCCGCGAAATAACTGTAACTGTGTCTAAATCCATGATTTTATCGCTCACTTTTTTTCGCTAAAGAAGGAACACGTCTCTTAATAGCTTCATAGATAAAATGTCCCCCAAGGATGCTCAAGACTCCTTGAACAGCATTAAATGCTCCAAACAGCAAAGCTACTATTATAGGAACATCTGCATAAGATGTGGGAAGCGCTATGATTCCTGCATAAATCAGCGCTAAATTCACACATATCATAATTAAGACTCTTGATGCTATGCCAAGCGAAAAGGAGCCAACAATCCTAAACCTCTTAAGCAACTTTAACCCAACAGCCATTCCTAGGATTGTTGAAAATTCTGCAACCCCTTTCATTGAGGAGCTAACAACCTGTCCGCTGCGTGCAAGGATAGCAATGGAAGCAATTATAGAGGTAAAGGTTCCAGGAATTAAGCCGAAGAGAAGGAGAGACAAAACTATGGGAATCCCCGTGAAATCAAATTTAAGAAATGGAAGCCACGGGAAACTTATTTTAAGGCCCGAATATTTCATCGAATAATCAAAAACAACAACCAAAGCCGCAAGAATAGCGGTTCCAGCAAGTGTCGTAGTATTCATTTTCATCTAAGAACTCAAACTCCGCTTCTTTTTTGAAAGTTTACGCAATAGTCTTAAAGAGTTTACCGCTTCTTCCACATTCTTAGTTTCGATGACCCCCGCCTTTTCAGCTTTTGAAAATAGTTCTTCTCCTTTTTCTGTGCGGATAATTGTGAATGTCCATCCATCCAAACCTAGCCCTCCTGTTGAGATATCTGCGAGTTCAGAGCTGAAGTCATCGCAGAATCTGCAGCTTCTTCGACCATATTGCTTTGCTGTCGCAAGAGGAATGGTTCTGATTTCGAATTTTGTTTTAACCATTATTTTTCCCTTAATGTTTATTTCTATTATGTCATTCAGGTTAAGACTTAATGTGTCACGGATGTGTTTCTCTGCAAGTCCTTCGTAGGTGAAACATTCTGAGCACATAAGTCCTATTAGAAACATTAGAGGTCTAGTGTGCTTCTTTAAGCCAATCATTTGCATTTTTCTGATTGCGCGGATTTGGCATGGCGTACCTACAAATGCTGTGCTTTTCTTTTTCTGTTTGATTCCTTCTGTCAAGGCTAAGATGTTAGGTGAATAGAAGTATCTTGTTCCGGCGCATTCCAGAATTTCCTCTTGGGTTGTGGCTAATTTTGGAGCTGGATACAGAGGTTTTTCTGGGCTGATTCCCGAAACGACTGCGCTGTCAATAAGCCCATTCTCTAGAGCAAATAACAAAAGTGCAGTAACGACGCCTCCATCCTGACAAAGCTTCACCATTCCGTCATCCACTGCTCGAGCCACAACGAGTCGACGATAAACTCCGAACTCTTCCTCAGCTTTCCTCTCTCTGCCAAACACAAAATCTTCTACCTTGGGCCACGACCACTCGTATTTGGGGCAAACTTGTGCACAGATGCCGCAAACTTGGCATTCCTTCACCAAGTTAGGTCCTTCTTTCACATACTCTAAACAATTGAAAGGGCAGACAACCACACATGTGCCACAACCAATGCATTTCCCAGGTGCAACAACGCTTGTTCCTAGGGTTTCTTCAAAACTTACTTTATCGAAGCTCATGGCTAATCTCTCATAGAAAAAATAACTTGAAATCCTACAGTTTAAAGCTTTTTGGAATGATCTAGCGTACATGAGGAATTGACCTTGAAAGAACACCCTATATCAATTTCTGGTAGCCCTCACAGGCACTAATTTTTTATAATCCCAGACAACCAATGTTCAAGTTAGGTGTTCTGATATGGAGCAGGTTAAGATTGTGGTTTTTAAATGTGGCAACATTGCGACATCACCTTTATTTGAACTTCTCCTCGACGAACTTGCTGACCGTCAAGATGTCAGAATCCGAACTGTGACCACGGGTTCAAAGATGAGTGTTGAAGATGTTGAAGAAGCTCTGCCAAAAATCTTCGAATTCAACCCCAACCTTATAGTTTCTATATCTCCTAATCCGTCGATATCGGGACCAGCAAAGGTGAGAGAGAAGTTATCAAGCAGTAACGTACCTAGTGTGGTTATTTCAGATGCCCCGGCAAAGCGCATCAAGACCAAACTTGAAGAGCAAGGCTTAGGCTACATAATTATCACGGGCGATCCACTCATCGGCGCGAGAAGAGAGTTTCTAGACCCGATAGAAATGGCAATTTTCAATTCCAACATTATAAAAGTGCTTGCGATTACTGGCGTCTACAGGATAGTTCACCAAGAAATCGATAAATTGATACACGCGATCAAAAAGGGAGCAAGCCCAGCTTTGCCCAAACTAATAATTGATGCCAACGCAATTCGAGACTGCTCTGATTTTGAAAATCCCTACGCAAAAGCCA
>JAUWZP010000106.1 GCA_030615265.1 Candidatus Bathyarchaeota archaeon | reverse complement strand
CTCTTCTGATGGAAGATGAGGACGTTAGACGCTGGTTCGACAATGTCGCCAGAGGTTCTCCTATTACTGCTGACGTTTACTTTAGGAGGCTAGGCTCTTTCTGCAAGCACTTCAACACAAGCCCCAATGCTCTAGCATCAGAGAGTGAAGTGGATCGCTTCAATCTCATGCTCGACTCCGTCTCGTTAATTGAGAAAAACCGGTATTCAGGCGTTTACATTGAATCCACTCTTAAAGCTGTCAAGTCCTGGCTCTCACACAACGGAATCGAAATCAGAAGAAAGATCAAGATTAAAGGCACAAGAGACACACCCACCCTCAAAGATGAAAGGGTTCCAACAAGAAAAGAGCTTAGAAGAATATTCCTCTCAGGGGACAAGAAGGCTAGAACAGCGAGCGTCTTAATAGCCCACAGCGGGCTAAGACCAATGACCCTTGGAAACTACCGTGGGTACGACGGATTAAGAGTTAAAGATCTTCCAGAAATGACAGTAACAAACGGCTCAGTAGAATTCGAGCAGACCCCCCCAAAGATTGTCGTTCGTCCGGAACTAAGCAAAACAAGAAACCAATACTTCACATTCCTAAGCGATGAAGGATGCGAGTACATCAAAGCCTATTTGGAAGAAAGAGTGCTTCAAGGCGAGAAGCTAAAACTAGACTCGTCAATAATCACGCCAAAACAAGGAATGAAACCATTCATAAGAACGGTGAACATAGGAGACACCATAAGAAAAGCAATAAGAAAAGCTGGATTCCCCTGGAGACCATATGTGTTACGATCATACTTCGACACGCAACTCATGCTAGCAGAGTCCAAAGGGCGTGTACTGCGCGATTACAGAAAATTTTGGATGGGACACAAAGGTGACATCGAGAACCGCTACACCACGAACAAATGCAGGCTTCCCGAAACCGTAATAGAAGACATGCGACAAGCCTACAAGAGAAGCCAAGAACACCTGCAAACAATCAGGTTGGAGGAAACAGACAGCGAAGAAAGACTCAGACAAGCCTTCAGGAAACAGCTACTCTTGGTGGCAGGCTTCAGCTCAGACGAAGTGGAGAAAACCGACTTATCCTCAGTCAGCGACGAAGAGCTTCAGACAATAATAAGAAAGAGGCTTCTGGGAGAGAAAGCAAATGATTCCAAAGCGCAGAAGGCTGTAACCATCAATGATGTTGAAAGCTACTTAGAACAGGGATGGGAGTTCGTCGCAAATCTACCGAACGGCAAAGTAATCATCAAGCTTCCTGAAACATAAAGCAAAAGCGCGCGCACAGAAAGGCTTCACGATAGAAGGATCGTCCTATAAGGTCACACATAATGCTTAAATTTCGCTCATGTTACCTGAGCAATTGCCTAAGGGGATTGATAAATGAAAGCTCTTTTAATCCATGTGGGCGCAGACCAGAGCAAGAAATATCGGATGACTTTAGGGGTGAACGGACCGATCTTTGATGATGGCACTTTTGAGTTTATCCCCATTCTCGAATTCTACTATGATGACACGTACTTTTTGAGGAAGGAAGAGCATGATATTATAGTACAAAACGGAGAAGAACAAGAAGGCAAGCTGTGGACTCTTGAAACCAGAACCTATTCCAAGATTGAAGCGAGAAATAAGAGCTTTGGCAAATGGCTTTCGGACTACCTACCTCAAGAATATGATTATGCAGTGGTCCATTTTGATCCAGACTTCGAACGTTTCACGTATGGTGATGGCATTGGCAATTCAAAAGCTAGACAGATTAGTTACCTCAGAGGGGGCGACTACATTTTTTTTGTAGCAAGTCTAGCTCCTTATATAAAAGATGCATATTTTGGCAGAGATATGGGCTTAATCCGTTACAATCAAAAACGCAGAATGGCAAAATATGTGATTGGATATTTCAAAGTGCAAGCTACTTATGCTGCCGCCAAGACTCCTGATGATCAGACTCCATTACTATGCGATCCATTGGGCAACGGAGATTCTTTGAATGACAAAATTGATGAAGACACTCTGAACAGAATTAGAAACAATGCTCACACAAAAAGAGATGAGGATCATTATTTCATAGCTGTTGGCTATCCATCTGACTCAGCACTCCTCACTCGTGCTGTCAAACTTACACAGAATGGGTCCCCTTTTAGACCTAGTGCTGTTGGAAAAAAAGTATTTGGGGACGTATGTTATCCAAGAGGAGTGAAATGGGTATACGACCCAAATCGCATTCAGGTTATGCTGGACTGTTGTCGTTCTTGCTTGTAAAAAGCTGTCAAATCTGACGCCTGCACAAGTTGTGCGGAGCGAGATTTTGCATGCATGCCAACGAGAATTGGATGGTCGGTATGGTCAAACGCGCATCAGTTAATAGCGCTTAACCGAAATGCGCGCGCGATCTGAGTATCTGGCCAGGAGGGAGGTGAAACATGCGGGGATTGGTCGTTCAGGAACCTTGGATAACTCGCATTCTCGATGGGCGTAAGACTTGGGAAATCCGAGGTGGAAACTGCAGAATTCGCGGACGCATTGGGCTTATTCGAAGCGGGTCTGGACTGGTCGTTGGCACAGCGGAAATTGTGGATTCCAAAGGACCTTTGTCAGATGAAGAAATGAGGGCAAACGTCTCGAAGCATCGTATTCCTCTAGAGGAGTTAGACAGAATTAGAAACCGTTACAAGAACATTCATGCTTGGGTACTTGCAAATGCAAAGCCACTTCCTAAGCCCTTGAGATATATCCATCGCAAAGGAGCTATCATATGGGTCAAAATACCCGATATTCCACCCTGACCGCGCAAAGGATACGCTGAATGGTTAGAGTCCATGAATTCTATGGTGATTTGCAGATGCGCGCATTTCAATTTGATAGGATTTCACCATTTTCCTTTCATAGAACAACCCTGTCAAAATAAACAAAAAATCGGGTCTAAGTCCGTGTTCGCGCGTGAACCGATTTTGACACAAATATGATGGGAATCGTTACCTTGATGGGTAACATAAGGGTAACATTCTTTTGGTTTACCATTGGTTTACCATGTATCTAAAAAAGACACAGTAAAACGGGCTTCTTTTCGGAAGTTTCACCTAAAATAATTTGGTTTACCAATCACGGGAAGTTATAACCCAAGTGAATTGTCGTTACCCTTTTCCCCTTCAAAATGGTAAACCACAATGTTATAATTCACATCGGCATGACAAAATGGTAAACCATAAGCCCTCACGCATAATATGTGAATTGTGAACAACATTCCCGAATACCCCGTTTTTGAAAAGAAGCCCAAATAATTTGGTTTACCACCTTAGTCATATTGTCGTGAAAGCCCTTTTGGAAAATGCTTGAAAAAGTTGTGCTGAATCGTCTTAGAGAGCCTGTAAACAGGGGTTTATCGGTTTGTGACGCTATAGGTATATTCCAGCATGTAATTCAATTACAACGTGCTTGGGCAAAATCCCTATATGTTGTCGCCTTAAAATTTAATCCCAAACCCAAACATGCGTGCACACAAGTTTATAAGCAACTCTACGGTAAGCATCCCCTAGAATTAGTATCTTGGATGAAAACTAGTTCTTTTAGTGAATGGGAGGTGCAACATGAATGTCTTATGGAGGACCAAAAGAAATGCACGATGCAGTCTGCGCCGAATGTAAACAAAAATGTCAAGTCCCTTTCAAACCAGACGGAAGCAGACCAGTGTATTGCCGAGAATGTTACGCAAAAAGAAGACCAGCAAGAAGAGATAGATATTAAGCTCACAAGCTAACATCTATTCTTAGTGCACAATCTTTTTTCATATCCACATTTTTTTCCCTTTCATGCATGCAATGCCTTCTGATTTAGCACACTCAATTTAAATAACTCCACCAACTTCATGGTGTTTCATAAGGAGGGTTCGAATGCCCAGAGTTGAAGCTTCTATCAGAATCGAAAACGTCGTGGGGGCTGCCACGTTAAATCAGAGGATTGACCTAAACGCAGTGGTGAAAGGTAATCCGGGTGTTGAGTACCGTCCAGAACAGTTTCCGGGACTGGTCTTCAGATTAAAGAGACCCAAGACGGCTATCCTAATCTTCAATTCAGGGAAGATGGTTTGCACCGGAACCAAGTCCGAGAAGGAGGCAAAGAAGGCAATTAATAAAGTTGTAAAGGAACTGAAGAAGAGCGGGATCATCATCCCTGGCAAACCCGAAATCAAAATAGTGAATATGGTTGCGTCAGGGAGTTTAGGAGGATTGATAGACCTTGAGAAGTCAGCCTACTCCCTTAGGAGAACCATGTACGAGCCGGAACAATTTCCCGGTCTCATCTACCGAATGGATGAGCCTAAGGTGGTGATTCTTCTCTTCGCCAGCGGGAACCTGGTTTGCACAGGCGCCAGAAAGGAAGA
>JAUWZP010000029.1 GCA_030615265.1 Candidatus Bathyarchaeota archaeon | reverse complement strand
CAAACCAGGCTTAAACAGATCATAGTGGCCAGCATAAAGGAATATTTGTCACCAGTGAAAGCGTTTCTTGGAACCCTGCTTAAGAAAGTGCCCAGCCTTAAGGTAGCGAAAGAACCAGGAGTTCACTTCTTTAAAGAAATGTTAGCGAAATATCCTGCTCAACCGCCAGAGGTGGAAATCAATCCGAAAGAAGACCTAGCAGCGCTTCAGTATACTGGCGGCACAACAGGGGTACCAAAGGGGGCCATGCTTACACACTTTAACCTCGTTTCAAACGCTGTTATGTGTGCAGAATGGCTTCAGGGAAAAGAGACGGAAGACGTTTTCCTAACGGCTTTACCTCTCTTTCATATCTATGGCATGACAACCTCGATGAATGCTCCAATATACTTAGCAGATGCAATGATTCTTCTTCCACGTCCCGATTTAGTAGAAATATTAAAGTCAATTCAAAAATATCATGTGACCATATTCGGCGGTGTTCCAACCCTCTACGCCGCGTTAATTGCACACCAAGACATCAGCAAGTATAATCTTAAATCCGTAAAATTCTGCATCTCTGGGGCCTCTCCACTTCCACCCGAAGTTCAGAAAAAGTTCATGGACTTAACCGGCGGCGTTTTGGTTGAAGGCTATGGCTTAACCGAATCTTCACCAGTGACGCACAGCAATCCGCTGGACCCAACTATGAAAACTGTGAAGGTAGGCTCTATCGGGCTGCCTTGGCCCGACACCGAAGCCAAAATTGTTGACGTAAAGAGCGGTAAGAAAGTTATGCGTGTGGAGGAGATAGGCGAACTTGCAGTAAAGGGGCCGCAGGTTATGAAAGGTTATTGGAAGATGCCCGAAGAAACCGAGGCCGTGCTCAAAGACGGCTGGCTATACACGGGTGACGTGGGCAAAATGGATGAAGACGGCTACTTCTACATTACCGACCGCAAAAAGGACCTAATCAAATATAAGGGCTACAGCGTTTATCCACGGGAACTCGAAGACGTGATCTATGAACACCCAGCAGTTAAGCTATGCGGAGTAATTGGCAAGCCAAAACCAGTAGTAGGCGAAATCCCGAAGGCGTTCATTGTTCTCAAAGAAGGCACCGAAGCTTCAGAAGAAGAAATCAAAAAATTCGTCAAAGAAAAAGTAGCAACTTACAAAGCCATTCGGGAAGTTGAGTTCAGAAAAGAGTTGCCTCTGAGCCTTGTGGGCAAAGTTTTGCGAAGAGAACTGCGAGAAGAAGAAATCAAAAAGATGAAAGCAGTTTAAGATTTCTTCGAAAGAGCATGCTTTTTTCTTAATTGCTGCGTTATCTCTCTTTTCTTTGCAAAGAACCGCCGTAGAGACTCTGGCAGACGTGACTCCAAAAATTCGCATTGTTGAACCGCGAAGTCTTCAATAGGGCAATTATCTTTCTGCGGACATTCACCGCATATCTTTTCGATAAAGATCCATGCAGGTCTTTCCATGTAATCTCCAGCTTTCCAGATTATTAATTACAATAAACTCTCAAGTAGCTTAAGTTTTTCACTCCGAACTGCCGATTTTCATTTGGCAATTGGAATAGGTGCGCTTAAAGAGGTCATTGTTAACCTAGCCACTTCATCTAAAAGCTGCGCTGTCTCTGTTCCGCCCTGCGTCAACTCGTATGTTCTCCGCATTCTCAGTGCGAAAACCAATTTTTTGTCTCTAAGTCTACGTAGGTATTTGTAGGTTCTTCTCAGGTTTATTCCAACTTCTTTAGAAAGACTGCGAGCCGAGATTCCAGCTTTCGGGATGGCTTTAAAAATCCTCTTTTCCGTAGGCGACAACCTGGCTTCTGGGCGACCCTTAATTCTGTGATAGAAAACATAGTCCGAACGAGGATTCTTTGAGAGTAATCTCTTTTTTCGTAGTCTTGTCAAAACTCTTGATAAGCTCTTAGGAGGCACCAATGCTGCTAGTTCGTTGAAGGTTTTTGGTTTAGCTTTCAATTCTCTTAAAACCACTTCTTCGTAGCAACACGAATGGATGGGCAACAAATCTCTGAGGAAGACGCCTTTTAAGATACCGTGGAAACCTTTACCATAAAACGTAAGCCGATATCTTATTCTCTCTCTTTTGACTAGCCCAGTAGCGAGCAAGGGCGTGACATACGCGTTGATTATTGTACTGCGACTGTGCTGATACCCCAATTTCCCCAAATAGACTTGCAGTTCTCTTAGACTGCGAGGACGCTCCATAAGCGCGTCCAGTATCTTTAGTCGTCTTTCGTTTTTCAAGATGTTAAGCAACTTAATTGCATGGTCTTTTTGGTTTACAATTCGCCTAGTTTCAAAGACTTCGTTTTTTACCTTCCATACGTCGCAGTGTTCAACACAGATCATAGGCGATACAGTCTCACAGTCTTTACAGTGGGTTTCAGCTTGCTCTAAAATCTCGAGTAAACTCTTACTTTCAATATTTTTTGCAGAAGGTTTGTTTGAACCAGCTTGCGACAACATGATCGTTTCACCCGTTGTGTTTTTGACACATGTCATTGAAGAAAGCCCTTCTGGCTCTTGTTGAGGGAAGAGAGAGAAAGGAGAATGGATAAAACGAGTTCATGTTTTGAGGCTCTCCTTTATGACATGCGTCATATATAAATGACACACGTCATGCTTAAATAGTTTTCCATCATTCTGTACCTAGGTGAAGTCACCACATGTCAATGCCCTGTGAAGTCGCAGTGAAATCGGTTGTTCCAGCAATTCGAGCAGGCTTGGCAAAAGAGCTAGTTCAAACCCACAAACTTAAGCAAATCGACATAGCAAGTCTTCTCGGTATAACTCAAACCGCAGTGAGCAAATACACACGAGATGTTCGAGGCAGAGTAGTCCAGATCGAAAACGTAGAAGAAGTCCAACAGATGATAACGCGCACAGCTATGATGCTTGTCAATGGCGGAGTTTCCCGACGTCAACTAGTAATCAGATTTTGCGAAATCTGCAGGCTTGTCAGACAGAAAGGATTAATGTGCGAACTGTGCAAGCGTTCAAACCCGTCGATTGACATTTACCAATGTCTCATATGCAAAAAGCCTGACGATTCTTCCAAATGCATATTCGACAGCTAAAAGACTCCCCGTTTTACAAATCTTGTGCGCACAATGCTCTTTTTTCGACTCTCATTGCATTCTCACTCA
Organism: Candidatus Bathyarchaeota archaeon; assembly: GCA_030615265.1. Taxonomy (GTDB): domain Archaea; phylum Thermoproteota; class Bathyarchaeia; order Bathyarchaeales; family Bathyarchaeaceae. The sequence goes on along the minus strand of JAUWZP010000029.1, from coordinate 18,060 downwards.
ACTTAAACGGAGACTTTTGCATTTCTGTAGGTGAACCAATGGAAGAGTTATTAAAAGGAAACATGGCTAAAGAAAGTGTGAAACAGGTAAGGAACTGACGAAAGTTGGGTGTCCGTGAAGTATTCAAAGTCTTATATTCTCCGGTTGAGGCCTTTAAGAGAATCGTCGAAAAGCCAGACTTCAAAGGAGTCATCCTGGTTTTGGTGCTCGTTACATTCTCTATGTTAGTTATGGAATACGTTATTGCCTCGAAGTTTTTTCTTGAAACTAGGACGCCCTATGACGATGACTGGACTGAATCATTAACAAATCAACATAATTGGAATTCCAACGATTCACTATCACTCGATGAGACAGATTACAAAATGGGAAATACAGTTGGCAACCATAGTGTCAAATCTTCAGTTTTCAATGACACAAGCATTTGGATGAAAATAACTGACATAGAACCCCTTGATTGTTCAGAAGACACAGGTTACAAGGAACTGTTTTTTTGGATCAGGTGGATACATGAAAATGGGTCATTCCCGAGTTCAAGTGCAACTTTGCGATTATTTTCTGGCAGCGAAAGTAGTTACTTTGAATTAAACCTAACCAGTTTAATATCGAACTCGAGTGATGAATGGAGAAATGCAACGCTCAAAATTGGCCAAGACCAAGGTTGGAATTCAACTAATTCCCCAGACTGGCAAAGCGTAACGGGATTAGAATTTAGACTAGTTTGGCTGGCTCCAGTAAATCTAACGATGAAAATCGATGGTTTGTATTTTCGAAAATATGTTTCCCCACTTGAGACAGGTGCATTTAGTGGAGCAATAGTTCCCATTGTGATTCAGGTTGCTGTACCCTTCTTCATGAATTGGTTCCTGTGGACTGGCATTCTATTAATGATCGCAAAAGTTTTTCGCGAAGAAGTAGGCCGGTGGACGGTGTTTTTTGTTATCATTGGACATGCCTTCATAGCCACTGTGGTTTACACGATAGCCAGCGCAGTGCTACTTTCGACGCTTCCAGCTTTGAACTTACCCTTGAAAGCTGATGACTTTAATGTTTTAATTAACGAAATGTGGTATCCCTATTTGGCGTACCAAGTGTGGTTATATCTCCCTTTGGTTGGAGAAGCTTGGATAGCCGTGCTCTGCGCAATCGCAATACGTCTCTTACGTGTGATCACTTGGAGAAAGGCCGCAAGCATCTCTGTAGTCGCTTTTATCATAAGATTTATCTTGAGATTCTTCTTCGGAGTCTGAGAGAGAGTTTTAAGAATTAGATAATTCAAAAAGGGGAGTGCATTGTCCTTATTTCATTAAGCCGGTGTTAGCGTGACAGCCCTACTCGAAGCAGACGATGTTAAGAAAAACTACCGAATGACCAAGTTCTCGTTCCAGCGTTGCGAGGAGTAACGTTCGATGTCAAAGAAGGCGATTTTGTGGCAATCTTCGCGCGAGAGTTTTAACTGGTTTTTATAGTCCGAGTTTCAGTTTTCGGTAGGTGTCATAATTCACGTATTCAATGTGCTCGTTCTCCGCCTGATATTCAACATTGAACTTTTGCCTGTTTCTTTTTTCACCTATCTGGCTTGTTGTAACCAAGGAATAGGCGTCGCTTCCAGCGCCTGAGCCGTAGCCGACTAGAAGTATCCTCTCATCAGGTTCAGCTTTATCAAGAACCGCTGCTAACCCGATGGGTGAAGCGCCAGAATAAGTATTACCGAATCTAGCTACTTGAAGCCCTAGCATATACTGATCTTCTTTAAAGCCTAATGCTTTCGCAACTTTGACTGGAAATGAAATGTTGGGCTGATGAGGAATAAAGTAGTCTATGTCGCCTATTTGTAACCCTAAGGTTTCCATGAGTTTCTTTGCCGCTTTTGTTATATGCTTAAAATAGGCAGGTTCACCTGTGAAACGTCCCCCATGTCTTGGGTAAGGTTGAAGGTCTCTTCTCCAGAAATCTGGGGTATCCGACGTGCATGAAAACCAGCCCTCGACTTCAGCGATAACATCTTGTTTGCCAAATATGAAGGCGGAGCTTCCGTAGCCAACGAAGAAGTCTAGTTCTCCTCCGATTTCGTTTCTAGGCGCGGCTTGCGAGTTGTCTGTGCCTATGACCATAGCGTAGGACATGTGCACACCTGGGTAGTACACGAGTGCTGTTGCGTCTTTGAACATACTGGTGGCTGCTTTACAGGCGAATTCGGTGTCTACGGCATCCACGCTTTGAAGACCTTCGGTTTTGTCTTCTTCACCCAGCCGTAACACTTGCGCCACCTTGGAAGCTATGGGCTTGACCGCATACGGGTTGGATTCTGACCCCACGTACACTTTGCCAATCAGAGTCTGGTCGATTCCCGAATGGATTAAGGCTAGTTTTCCAGCTTCAACTGCTGCTGTGATGGCGTCTTCGTCTATGAACGGCACAGCCCTTTCCATTCTTGGCTCTTTGATTCTAAATCGCGGAACGTAGACTCCATATCCGACGATACCTGGGGTTTCATATTCCTTTCTGGGTTTGACTATTTCATATTCTTGATGTGGGTAGTATTCATCGGCAAATGTGAACGTAAGTGAGATTGTTGGGATAACCTCGGTTTTTTCAACTGTGTAGCGTCTTCTGAACCTTGGAACAACCTCTCTACCTTCGAAGCTGGATATGTCAATTTCACTATCATCCCAGAGGCAGTCGGTCAGTCGGCTTGGCACTCTAACTTTTCCGTTGTGAAAGGAGACTATTCCGTAGATGTAAGAACCCAGCTTCACGAATTTGTTGGTAGGCTGCTTCACGAAGGTGCAGACTTCTAGCACGCCGCTTTCGTAGAAGAAATCGATGTCCTTCATTTTGCCGAAGCTTTTTCGTCCGCAGGTTCCGCAGTAGTCTTTAATTCGGAAGTATTCTTTGCCGCAAAGGCTACATCCACTCCCTTTCAGGCGGTCTCCAATGTAAGAAACTCTTCTCTCAATAGGTTCGCTGCTCATTTCAGTCTCTCCTTAAAATGTGTACATAGGCTTTTGTCCCGAAGCCTTCAAGCTCAAAAATGCATCCAAACCGCAATTCTCTATCAGTTTTCACCTGCCGATTACCCGCCTCACCTTGGAGCTGTTTAACTACTTCAAAGACTTGAGCACCCCCAGTAGCGCCAAGCGGGTTTCCATCTGCTTTCAACCCACCGTTTGTGTTGACGAAGAGCTCTCTTCCATCAATCATGTAGGATCCTTGATAATCCCTGCAACTGGTGTATACATCTCGCCATGCTTCTCCCTTTTTTGAAAAGCTTAAGTCTTCTAGGGAAATCATTTCAAGAAGCGTAGACTGGTCGTAGAGTTCAGCGATTTGAATGTCGTTTGGCTGTACATCTACTATTTTAAGAGCATTTTGCATGGCAATTCGGCTGGCGATAAAGCTTGTTCTATCCTCTCTTGCTGGAAAAGTGATGTAGTCCGTGGCTGAGCCAGACCCTGCAACGCAAACAAGCGCGCTGGTATGTTGTTTGGCAACTTTTGGACTCGCCAAAACCACAGCAGAGGCGCCGTCAGATATGGGTGCAAAGTCCAAGAGACCGAGAGACCTGTTTACCCTCTTTCTTTCCGCCAGAACCCGGTCGAGTTTGATCTCTCTTTGAAATTGGGCATGGGCGTTCAAGGTTGCATGCTGATGATTTTTCACTGATATCTGAGCTAATGCAATATTCAGTTTCTCTAAGTTTTCTCCGGAGATGTTGTGCTTCTTAATGTATTCTCTTAACATGAGTTCGTGATTCGCTTCAGGTGTGCCTCCCGCATAATAGCTCCATGGGTCTTCTAATAGCATGAGGTCGTCTCGGATTTTCTCCCAGCGGTCGGTCATCTTCTCCACTCCGCCTACAAGAACTAAGTCGTATTTTCCAGCCTGTATGGCATTGCAAGCGTTCAGGAGGGCGGAGCTGAAAGACCTCGTTTTTTCCATTGGAATATGCAGTTCGGTAAGCTCGGAAAGGAAGCCTTCTTCAATTCCAATTTTGTTGGTGATTTGGAGGAAGTAATCTGAAATGTAGGCGGCGTCAAGGTCTTTTCGTTCTATTCCCGCCGACACTGAGGCTTTAAGCCAAGCCTCTTCAATCAGTTTTTCTGGTTCCTTTTCGTAATGTTCTCCGAATTTGGTTCTGCCAACGCCCATGATAACAGGGCAAAGTTGGGGCATTAATCGCCTTTCTCCTTCTCGTCAAAATTCATGGTTGCATGGACGAGTCTATTAAGTCTTTAGTATTTTGGGGATTAATGTATTATCGAAAATATGGTGGCTGTTGCGTGAGCTACTTGCTAATGTGCGTCGCTTAACTCCTCTGGTTTCCATGCAAAACTTTAAGAACTATGGTCTGATGGAACATACTTGCACAATCTCTGCAATGACCTCAACTTTTCTTTGCGCTCTATCTTGGCGTTTTGAATGGCACTTGCTAAAATTTGTATAGATTGGTCCATGGCTTTTCGGTTAACCGGATAGGGCACGCCGTCTTTTCCTCCGTAAGCAAAAGAATATTTAACTGGGTCTTTCCAGCTGGGTGGTTCACCGTAGATGAGTTCTGAGATAAGTGCGAGTCCGCGGACGGTTGCTGGTCCAATTCCTTTGATGCCAAGTAATTCCTCGTAGTTTTTGGGTTGGAACTCGTAAGCTGTTTTTAAGGCTCTCCAGTTTAGGTTATTGGGCAGATATAGTACATCGACCACGTATTCTTTCCATTCGGCTTCGGGCATCCACTTTTTTAATGACGTTTGGTGAGCAGGACGTATGGATTGCAGTTGTCTCAGAACTTTCTTGGGCTTTTCTTTTGCGATGTCTGTGGAGATTTTTTGGCAGTTTTGACTCTGTTTGTCTGTCATGTTTAGCGCTATTTCTCGTTTTATGTTGCCCACAATGGCGTCGTGAGGCTCTAAGACAAAGTTTTGAACATGTTCTGAAAGCCAATGATAACGTCGGGCTGTTCGGTCTTTAACATTCATACCCTGCTGAATTACAGCCCACTTGCCATCTTCAGCAACGACAAAAGCGTGATGGTATAAAGGAAAGCCAGCTTGAATGGCGGTGTTATCAACCTTAGCGCTCATTCGACTGGCATAGCGCAGTCTTTCAATTCGATTCGTGGAGAAGCCGAATTTCTCGCCGACTTGACTTATCTCCAATGGCGCTTGCAAAGACGCTTTGCCTTTGCCACCGCAAATAGCAAGTCCATGTTCTTCGGGGTTTAAGGCGTTTTTCAACACACCCGTCAAAACTGTTGTGACGCCTGAAGAATGCCAATCGTAGCCTAACACGCAGCCTAAAGCCTGAAACCAGTAGGGATCGGAAAGCCTCTGCAAGAAGATGCTGTGGCCATATTCATCGATTATGATTGTGGTTATTTCATGTGCCAGCTTTATCATTCGGGTAACTAGCCACCTAGGCGCTCTTCCATAATGGAGCGGAAGCCTAACGATGCCTGTTCTCTTCAAAATGCCCACCGTGATGCACTAGTAAGCTTGTGATTAAATCGTTAAAAGCATGTCTCCTGAAAGGTTATGCAGGTTAGCCAATTTTACCCTTAAGACTTGAGTACGCGACCTTCTCGGTCTATTTTTTTGTGTCTGATTCTTGTTGTTGAGATAGCCAAGTGATTTTCAGCGGGAACCATCTCGATAACAATTACGTGTAGAGGTGACAGCCCTTTCGCTTTCCGCTTCTGGTTAATTTCTCTAGCGCGCGCTTCTGTTTCTCGACTTACAACAAGCGCTTCGGCGCAGCCCTTTGACAATGTGATGCCGTAGGGAGTTTTTAGCGGAACGATTTTCGCTTTGCCAGAGACTCCTTGCTCCTTCAAGAAGTCGTTCAGTTCTCTTAGTCGCTTTTTATAGGTTGCAACTTCATGGTTCTTCTTAATCTTGTGGGCTAACTCATTTGTGCTTAGGCCGATTGTGACGCGGTCTCCGATTTCGAAGGCTTTTATGAGCAGAGCTTTATGACCCTTGTGAAGTTCGTCGAATGTTCCGCCTACGATTACTGTTTTAAATTTTTGGTTCATGGCTGCTTCCAAAGCTTGCCAGTTTTCTTCTCATCGTATCATTGAACAGAAGTTGGCTGTTTAGATAAGGATTTTGTATATATTCTCTAGAATTCTTTAAAGAAGCGACGGGTTGTCCAAGTTTCATGTCTTCCAAAGCGTAAAGTTTAAGGGTTTAATAAGTAATTTCACTACACCGCTCACAATTGGAGTTATAAGATTTTGAGTAAGACGCGTAAAGCCAGAAAAACGGTCAAAACGATTAAACCAGCCAACATAGAAGAGCGCAAGGCTCAAATTCTAATAAAGCTTCGAGGCTACAAGCTGATTAAGCGAAAGCAAGGAAAGGACGCCAGCGGTTTTCTGGTGCAAACGGCTGAAAAAGAGAAAATACTCATGTGGTGTTTGCCTTCCCGAGGGACAATCGGTGTTCAGTATATCAAAAATTTGAAAAAAATAATGGAAGAAGAGAAACTGGAAAGAGCGCTGGTTGTAACAAGCGGCAGATACACGTCAGCAGCTCGAGTCAACGCTCAAAAAGAAGGCATAGAACTGATTCCCAGAATTTTTCCTTCCTTCAACATCTTCGACCACGTTTTGGTTCCTAAACATGAAATTGTTGATCCAGATGATAGGGAAAAGCTGTTAAAGGAATATAGGGTGCACCCTCATCAGTTGCCTCGCTTGAAAGCTTCTGACCCAGCAGTTCTAGCTATTGGAGCTAAGCCCGGCGATGTTGTCAGAATCATCAGGGACAGCCCAACCGCTGGCAAGTACGTCTCCTATAGACACGTCGTTGAAGGTTAAGCTTCGCGCCTTTCACCTATTTTGTTTCTTTCGCCACCATAATTTCGGTTGCCTTTATCACAGCTTCAACGCTGTCGCCTACTTTAATGTCTAATTCCTCCGCAGCTTCTCTAGATATAAGTGCAGTTATAGTTGCAGGCATCCGAATCTCAACTTTGATTTTTGCGATCACATCTCCCTTCTCCACGTGTTTAACCGTGCCTTTTAATCGATTTCTCGCACTAATTTTCAACCCCGCTGCCTCCCAATATTCTTCGTCGCCTAAGATTTCGCTAACGTAGCTTTCAACTCGTTTGTATTCCTTTAAGAGGTTTTCACCCAGATTGGTGAGTTTTGCTCCGCCTCCGCCAGCTTTTCCACCTCTATGGGTTTCAACAATCGGCTCCTGTAAGCCATCGCTTATTTTTGCCAGGTAACTCCAAACATAACGATAAGACATGCCAACTTTCTTGGCTGCTTTAGAAATGGATTTTTCCCGGCGAATAGCCTCTAAGATTTCTGCTCCTCCCTTTCCGAGGAGAGGCTTTCCTTCGTATTCAATCCAAACTTTAGCGATCGGTTTCCGTTTTTCCTGGGTGAGCATCTCAAATATCTATTGCACTAGGGGGGTATTTAAGAAAATTGAAGCCTTTCCCTGAAAAGAATCGTCTCTCTTGGTTATTAAAAGAAAATTTTAGCTCGTTCGTTTGTTGGATTGCAGTCGGCTATAATGGGCAAAGATCACGTCTCTTGGGATAATTCTTTGACAGGAGCAGCATTTTCTTTCTCCATCTGCATTGATGACCAGTCTGTTGTCGAAAACTGGATGGAAGTTTACAGATCCGCATTCGCATGGAATCTTCATAAAGCGTGTTGCATTGGACTGACGGTGTCTTCTTTTTCCTTTTTCAAAGCCCTCTTCGTAACCTCGGTCATATCCCTTTTTGTAGCCGTTTTTGAAACCTTCCCGATAGCCTCTACGTCTTGTTTCTTCTAGGTCATCTGAAAAGGCCATAACAAGCCTCCTTTCTCTCTCTTCAGAATATAACATGTGTAATCGAGTTAATTATGCCTTATTGAACTTAGCTTCTATATTTTTATTAGCGAATTATTGTTAAAAATGATATATAGCACTTGGAAAGGCTTGTTTGGACCTATTTTTCCTTTTTTGGTGTTTTTGAAGTGTCAACTTTTGTGAAACTTTCAAATATTCCTTTGAGCTGTTGTTTCAGAGTTCTTAGTTCGTGGCTTAAGTTGAAGTAGTCAGCGAAAAACTCGGTGGTTCTTAGCACTTTGGTTCGTCCAGTTTTTTCACGATTGATCAACCCTAAGTCTTCAAGTTGCTTAAGATGCCGGTAAGCGTGGTGTCCTCTGACGTCTATAACATGAGATTGAGGAACCGGCTGTCGATAGGCAATGTATGAAAGCGTTCTTAATGGACCCATTGAGAGGAGCGGTCGGATTGCAAGTCTTCTAACTCTAGGCGTGAATTCTGCTTTCAACTGTAAAACGAATCTTTCGTCTTCTAATTCCAAAATCTCCAAAGCAGTGTCACGGTTTCCATATTCTTCCATAAGCCTTCTCGCAAGCTTCCGAGTTTTGTTTCTAGAGCGAGTTCTGATGACGGAAGCCAAAGTTTTCAAGTCTAAGGGTCTACCAGCAACATAGAGCGCTGCTTCAAGCAAGGCTAGGTCTCGCGTTTCTGTGTGGTCTTTGGTTTCAGACAATTCCGACTGTTGGTCGCTCAAATGTTGTTTCTCCACCAAGAGTTATGTAGATTTCGTTAAGCTCTATGTCCTGCCACAAGTTTACATCGCCCTTTTGAGCTAGAAATAGAAGAACTATGAACGTTTTGATTGCCTCTAGTTTTCTTAAGCTTGCGACAACTTTAGAAAATAGAATGGGCACGCTCTCCTTGGAAAGGCGTAGTAAAAAACGTTGCAGTTTTCCCATTTGTTTTTCAATTTCCATTATGTACATGTCGACTGGAGGCAGAATTTCAGATGGTGGAGGTAAAACTGGTTCAACACGGGGTTTCAGAGCGAAAACGCGTTCGCCTTTAAGCACTTCGTCTAGCACTTGCAGTAGATGGTGAATAGTGGTGGAAGTCAATTCATAACGAAACGGAAGAGAAAGCGGTGGAGGCAAAAAGTCAGGCTGACCTTTAGGCGGTGGTGCTGGTGGTTCCTCCAGTTTTAGAAGAAGCTTGGATTTCATTAGATAGATTGTTGAAGAAGAATCCACTGCCATTCCTGAAGCTCTGAAGTCGACTTGTCCACTTTTTTCCATCTCTTCTAAAAAGGAATTCAGTAAAAAGGATATGTTGATGTCCCATGGCTTAGTGTTGCGTAGTCGATGTAATTCGAAAAGAATGTTCCATGGAGGATTGTAATAGAAGGGCTTCTTGACTTGGGAAGACATTAGTCAGCCGCCTCTTTGAAGGTTGCGGAAACCACGTGGGAAACGCCGTTGCGTTCATATACTCCGTAGAGCTTTGCGGCTTTGCTTGCCATTTCAGGTTTCAAGGTTATAACTAGAAACTGAGATTTAGCTGACTCATCTACAAGTAGTTTTCCAAGTTTTGCCACATGGAAAGCGTCAAGGTGGGCATCCACTTCATCGAATAGGTAGAAGGAAGCAGGCATGTGGTCTTGTATTGCAAATAGAAACGCTACGGCTGACACAGATCTTTCACCGCTGCTTGCGCCGCTTATGAGGATTGGAGGTTTATCTGGAAACTTGACAACCATGTCCATTCCGCCCTTGAAAGGCTCTTCTGGATTGTTGAGTTTTAAGGAAGCTTCTCCGCCATCAGTGATCTTCTTGAAGAATTTGCCGAAGCTCTGGTTGATCTTGTTGAAGGCTTCCATGAACACGCTTCTCTTCTTTCTTTCTATTTCGTCCATGAAGTTGAATATGGCTTGTCTTTCTCGTTCCAGCTCGTTCATGCGTATGGACAGTTGTCTGTAACGTGAAATTTGCTCCGAATAATGCGCGAGAGCCAGCTGGTTGACTGCTCCTAGCCGTTCTAGCTCTAATCGCATAAGTTTAAGCGAGGACTCTACGGCTTCAAGTTGGTCCAGTGAAACTTTCAAGGATTGTTCGTAGCCTATTTCCTTTAATTTCGAAAGACGTTGGTCTAGCTGCAGTTGAAGCGTTTGTGATTTCAGCTGGAGCTGATTGTTTAAACGTTCCGCGTTTTCATAGGTGCTGTCCAGTCGGTGCAGTTGCTTGTCGATGCTGTCAATCTGGTTGGTAAACTTTCTTGATTCTTTTCGAGCGGTTAATACCGTGCGGGATAGTTCCTCTTTGGAGCTGTCCAGTTTTATGAGCTCTTGTTCTAAAATCACCTTTTCTTCTATGGCTTCTTTGACTTCATCTTCCACCTTGAAGAGTTGTCGTTCCACCTTTACGTGTTGAATTTTCACGTTTCTAGAGTTTATTTTGAGCACATCTTCCAGCTTTGACTTATTGGTTGAAAGTTCTGTTTCTATGCCGCCAAGTTTCTGCCTCAAACTCACGAGTTCGTCTCCAAGTTTTGCTCGCTGAATCTCCAGTTCTTGAATGTGCGCCGGGTCGATTTTGCGTCTTAACTCAGCTAATTCGCTTCGAAGCTTTTGCGTTTCTTTTGTTAAAGCGTAGCGTTGAGCCTTTTGAATGCCTATTTGGACCTTTTCCTTCTCAAGTTGAACTGAAGTTCTCTTAGCATACCGTTCAATACGCCTAATGTTTCGACCTGTCAGCTTAATGCTTCTTCGCAGTCGGGCAGTTTCATTTTCTAATGTGCTTATGGTTTCAGTTACCCGTGCAATTTCCATCTTTGTCTTATCTATTTCTTCTTCAAAGGTTGATATGTCGCCTTCTCTTCTGGATAGATGCTCCCGAAGAGTTCTCACGGCTTCGTCTAGGCTTTTGAGGGCTGATTCGCTTGGAACAAGAGAGGCAAAGTCGACGGGAGCCCGATAATAACCGCTTTCTAGGGCACCGCCGGCTTCGTAGAGGTCTCCCCCCACTGTCACAGCGCGATAGCCTTGCCGAGAAGCCAATAATGCTGCTTTAGGGTCCTGTGCCACAAGAGTGTCGCCAAAAACAAAAGTTACAGCGGGCTCAAATTTTTTCTGGTATTTAACAAATCTTGAGGCTGTTCCGCCAATTCCTTCAATCCTAGGCGAACGCACAGACTTGGCAGACAGCAATTCGCGGAGGGGAATAATCTTGACTCTTCCCAATTTTAAGCGTTTCAACGTTTCAGTGCATGTGAACGCTGCATCAACGTCGCGCACAACAAGAGCATCAAGCCAACCAGCAGCGGTTACTTCCACCGTCTGCCGGTAACCGCTCTCTACCTTAATCAAGTTTCTTAGTCTGCCAAATATGCCTTGAATAACCCCGAGCTCTCCCATTTCCTCAATACTTCTTAACGCTGCTTCTTCTCCAGCGACAGCTTCTGCCAGTTTCTTTTGAGTTTCAAACTCAACCACCGCTTCACGTGCAGAGTCAGCGATTTTCCCAGCTTCAGCCATCTCTTGCATTACGGCTCCTTTTTGCGCTATTTTTCTGTCCAAAGTTTGCTGAAGAGTTCTAAGACTGATTTTTTGTTCTTTTTGTACCTCTGAAAGATCACTGAAGGATTTTTTGAGTTCTCCCAAGGTTGATGTAAACCGCTGTCCTCGAGTGTTTAGGTCTTTAAACCTACGGGATAAAGCCCTTATCGTTGCTTGACTTCGCGCAAAACTGCTTCTGAGAGCAACAAGGTTTCGATAAGCCTTGTCTAAATGCTGCTCAACCTCCCGCATCCTCTTGCTGTTTTCGCCAAGGTTATCCCACAACTGACCTGTTTCATCAGCTAACGAATCATGTACAGCCTGTTTTGCGGTTATCTCTTTAAGCAGACGGTTACGGTCACGCTGCAATTGCTTAACGACACGGCGGATTTCAGCCATCTCATTTTTTATAGATTCAAGTTGCTGCAGATGATTCTCTCTAACCCTTTTTAGTCCTTCAATGCTGGCTGTGGACGCTCCGATTTTAGTGTTAAGCTCGGTTAGCCTCGATTTAACTTCACCTATCTTGATCTGAACCTCTAGAACTCGCGTACTGCCTTCTTCAACCATTTCGGAGCTGAGTTTTCTCCATTCTCTTTCAACCTGATGCCGCTGAGACCGAAGCTGTTCCCGCAGTTGCCTTAACTTTTCAACTTTGCCTTCAGCTTCAGCAATCTTAGACTGAGAATCCTTCATTTTGATTTCGATCTTCGCAATCTCATGTGAAATCTTAATGGCTTCTAACCGTTGGATTTCGCCTTGTATAAAATTGTGGCGAAGCAGCTGGTTGCGTTCTCTTTCGAGGTCGTCAACTCTCCTCTGCACCTCGTCGACTCTGCCCATGGCGGTGCGGATTGAAATTTCAGCCACCCGAAGTTTCTCTTCAGCTTCAGCCTTTTCTGCGTCGTACTGGGCAATGCCGACCATGTCGTCCAAAATCTTTCGACGTTCAACCGGTGAGATTTCAGCCATACGGGTGATTGTTCCCTGTATAACAATGTTCTGTCCAGTTGAGCTGATGCCAGCCATAGACAACATATCTAGCAGGTTGGTTCTTGAGATTCTGCGTCCATTCAGTCGATAGACGCTTTGTCCGCTTCTGTTAACTTCCCGTGAAACCGTTACGGTGTTTGTGTCAATGGGTATGCGATGGTCTGAATTGTCAAATTGGATAATCACTTTGGCTCTTTTTGCCTTCTCTATGTTTGCGTCTGGAACACCGTTGAATATGAGCTTCGAAAAACTTTCAGCCCGGAGACGTCGGGCACTCAACTCTCCTAGCCCAAACAGAATGGCGTCCATAATATTGGTCTTGCCGCTTCCGTTGGGTCCAGTTATAACGGTGAGGTTTCTATGCAGATGGATAGAGGTAGACTTTCCGAAAGTTTTGAAACCTCTCAGTTCGATTTTTTTGATGTAAGGCATCTTTCTCGAAGCCTTCCCGCATCTTTTGGCTGTTTATAGTCGCCGCTTACTTTACAGTTTTTCTATAACATTTTTCTATAATAATAAAAGATATGGCGAACTCGTTTTAACTGTTATGCACCAAGAACTTCGTTAGGCTCATTTCTCCTTTGCAACGCGCAGCTTGGCTGCTGTTCTTTTTATGAAATGTTTCAGTTTTTCTCCGTCACCATAAACAAGCATGTACCCGTCATCCTGCATCTTACATGCTAATCCGCTTTCTTTAACCAATTCTTCAATTTCTTCTTTAGGCGTTTCCGAAGAAACCTGAACTCTCACCCAACGTTGACTTCTTGGAAGGCCTGGAACAAATTTTGAAGCAGTTTCCGCTGGCACTTCCATATCTGGTTTTTCTCTCGCCTCCTTCAATCTTATCATCCAAAGATTCACGAACTTTGCGCCGAACTTGGCTTGAGCCGCGAAGATAAGATGCGATTCAACGTTGTTAAGGTACATTTCAATTGTGGGAACGTTCTCCATTTTGGCTGGGTCAGCCTTAAGGACATGTATCAAGGTTTTAGCTGCACGTAGGTCTTCCATAACTTCTGGCGGGATAATTTCCCCGTTCTTTCTGAACTCTACTATTATGTCGTTAAGCGTTTTCCATATTTCTTCATGACCCATTCTTTCACAGCCTTGTGAGATACATTTCGTAGAGTATTTAAGAGACTTGAAGTCTCGGATAAACTTTTGCACAGGAAAACAACCTGTGTGGGTTAAAGAATTCTCTTCAAGTTTCATTCTTCAAATCTTCTGCAGGTTTCCTAAGATTCAGCCTTAACAATGTTTCATTTGTTGGCTTGCCGTTTCTATCCCAGCCTCGAAGATTGTAATATTTGTCTATACATTTTTCAAAGTCCTCATTTGAAATAAAGGCTTTGTAACCAGCGGGAGGCCCCTTTGGTGTAGGTTCATTCATAAGCCTCGGCGGCAATTTGTCGTCCTTTCGGCTGAAGCCATCTCTCACATTGAAAGCCCTAGCTAGCGTATGGATTCTTTCCCCAATCTTTGAGCATCCGGCAGGGGTTAATTTCCAGCCCGTAACCAAGTTGAGCAAGTGAACAAGGTCTTTCCATTTCATTTCCATGAACATGCAGAGCCCAGTTGAGTCCAGCACGGCTGCTTTGTTTTGAGAGTTGACGAATCCTTCAACCTTGTCTAAAGCAGACTTGCCAGGAGGGTCTGAGCCTGAAACCCAACCTTTCGTGTGAAAGCCGCCGCATTCGTTGAGGGCATACATTAAGCCGCGTCCTCTCACCGCTCTGGCTTCCCACCCAGGTAGCTCGGCGCCTTTAACATGCACTGCCCACCGTTCGCTTCCTCTTCCGATCTTTTCTGATGCTCTTTTAACGCCTTCTGCCAAAACGTCGCCGATTCCCTCTCTTAAGCCGATTTTCTTAACAAGTTCAATCATGGCCTCAGCGTTTCCGAAATTAAGCTTGAGTCCATCCGTGTCCTTTTTTGTCAATATGCCTCTTTCATAGCATTCCATTGCGAAGCCGGTTACGCCTCCCGTTGAAACTGTGTCGATTCCTAACTGGTCGCACAGAAGGTTTGCGTGTACAATGGCTTCTAAATCGTTTACTCCGCAGTTGGCGCCTAGCAATGCGAGAGTTTCGTATTCGGGTCCAACGAGCTTTGTTCCCTTCCATGGTCCAGACTCGACGATAACCAGTTTGCCGCAAGCTTTGGGACAGTTGAAGCAAGCTATGTCGCGTACTACAAGTTGTTTCTTCATGGTTTCGCCATCAATTTTCTCGGCGTCTTCAAACACGCCAGCCTGATAATTTCGTGTGGGCAAAGACGCTGTCTCCTGAGCAATGTCAAGTATGCCTGGAGTCCCAAGCCTATCAATTGAAGCATGCTCATAAAGTTCGGTGGCACGTTTCCATAGCTCTTCTGGTTCAGCCACTGGAATTGAATTTGCTCCGTAAACGACTATGGCTTTAAGCTTCTTAGACCCTAAAACTGTGCCTGCTCCTCCCCGCCCGGCGTTTCGATAACGTTCGCTTGTTAAGCATGCAAACCGAACAAGCCTTTCAGCAGCAGGTCCTACAGAAACGACGCTGGCGTCTGCATTTACTTCGCTGTGAATAATCTCTTCGGTTTCATGGGTTGTTCGCCCCCACAGATGCGCTGCGTCTCGAAGCTCAGCGTCATCATCTTCAATGTAAAGAAAACATGGTTTCTCGGCTTGCCCGGTGATGACTAGCGCGTCATATCCAGCAAAACGTAGAGAAGGCCCGAAATGTCCTCCACAGTTGGTGTCGAGAAATAGACCAGTTAAAGGAGACTTTGTAACCGCCACGAATCGACATCCACATGGAACAGAGGTTCCAACGAGGGGGCCAGCCGCTATTATGAGAACGTTTTCTGGAGAAAAAGGGTCAATCTTTGAAGGGGTCATTTCATAGAGAAAGCTTGCTCCTAAGCCTTTCCCGCCCAGAAAAGAACGAGCGCGTCTTGGCCCCAACTTTTGTGTTTTCATTTTCCTCTCTGATAAGTTGATGAACAGTATGTTGCCAGCATAGCCGAACATTACTGAAGCCTTCCTGAACTTTAAATTTGAGCGACTACTTTAGATATGAAAATTGCGAATTTAAACTAGAGGCTAAAATCTCACTTTTAACGTTTTCTCCGTAAAAAGGACACTGAATAAGCTTAAATACTGCTCGAAGTTTTCAAATCTTACTGCATCCCAAAAAACGGGATGGTTTCATTTGGAAGCCGCCGTGGCTCAGTCCGGTAGAGCAGCTGACTCCGAAAGGTTTGGGCCTTTTGAGGCTGAGGCTGTTAACCAGCTGGTCGTCGGTTCGAATCCGACCGGCGGCGCCAACAACATTGATTTACTGAAGCAGCGAATGTTTCATTTGGGTTTTCTGTATGGTTTTGTTTGTGTGCGCGCAGGCTTGTGATGCCCCTATATTTGGATCCAAATATTATGGTGCATGGAAAACTGGAGGGCCTATGATTCCTTACTTGCAGGGTTGAAGGGTTCCTACAGTGCGCATTGCTTACGGTTTTTGGATGATTGGTGAAGGTCTCTTGGGAAAAAAGCCTGTTTTCAACATACTTTGCCTATTAGGCTCCAAATATCGTCGTCTCATACCTTTGCTCCGAAGTGCGCGCATAAGTTTATAAGTAATTTTATGGTAAGCATTGTTGAATTAGGATTCTAATTCTTTCATCGAATAGGAGGTGCAATCGAATGTCTTATGGAAGACCAAGAGAAATGCACGATGCAGTCTGCGCCGAATGTAAACAAAAATGTCAAGTCCCTTTCAAACCAGACGGAAGCAGACCAATGTATTGTCGAGAATGTTACGCAAAAAGAAGACCAGCAAGACCTGAAAGAAGAAGTAGATATTAAGCTCACAAGCTAACATCTATTTTCAGTACACAATCTTTTTCATATCCACATTTTTTTTCCTTTCGTACGTCATAGCACCTTGGTGTGAATTGCCAAGGAATGCATGCATGAATGACTCACCATTTTTGTATCTATATGGATGGATTAGAACCAATATCATCCCTAATCCTCTATTCATGCATGTTGCAGTCTTTCGGCATTTCTCACAATTAAGATTCAATACAACTATTCAGAGAGTGATTGGAAGTATTAACTATGGAGATAAACAGCCCCCCCTTCCATAACACTGCGCCATTATACGTCTATCAACAATATGTCTGAACTTTCTTGAAAAATTCAGAGAATCTAGAGCGCAAGGCACTTGACGGCAGCTTCGTTCGATACTCTCCTCACCTTAAGGTTACGTGGGTTAACTTCAAACTTAACCCGTTAGCCGACTGAAGGTTAAAGACTAACCTAAACTATGTTTGGTCGAGCTCTAATGATTGCACGCGTTTCTCGTACATGTGTTTCCTATGTTCGTTTTAGGGTGATTTCAATTGTTGAAATATTTCTTGCTCTGCTTTCGCCTTCTCTCGGTGGCATCTCTTCAGTTCCTATGATAACCTTGTCCACGCTCACGTCTTTCAGGAATCTGTTTCTAGCTATCTCAGCAGCGTCCACAGCCGTGTTTATTGCTTGTCCTCTCGCCTTCAAAGTAACTTCATTGGCGTTTGACCCACTGAAGCTCGTTACGATTGCTAACACGTAGTCCATCGGAGGTTTTCTGCCAACAAATACTACGTTTGGTTCTCTAGTTGATTTGCTCATTTTTCATTCGTTCCTTTGGATGTAGTAGTAAGAAGTAAGCTCACACATAAGTATGCATGTATGCAATAAAAAAACGCGTCCATGCAAATTCGTATTTAAACGTCGCTGCGTGGACGAGGGATCAAATTAGGGCTCGACCATCAGTACCTTTAGGAATACATGCATACATTTTGATCGTTTTTGACTCAATTCGGAAAAAAGCAGTGGGGCGGCTTAGAGCTTGTCTCAAGCTACGTGCTGCGGGCGTTTGAATTTCCGTCTGCCTCTGCCTGACGTTCCATGTTTCCATTTTTCCAGCATTCGATCCTTTTTTGTTTCCTTCTTGAACTCTTTGTAATGTTCCTTGCATAGATACGCCCGTCTTGCTTCACCGACCTTGAGTCCGGCGGCTGTCACCCTATCTACTGGCAACGAACGGAGCGCTTCTTTTCCGCAACCAGTTACCGAGCATTTAACGCCTTTTGCGACTCGCCCCAAGCGTAAGCCTCCAAGACTGTACATATTAGATGCCGAGTGGTTTAAGTCCTTTTTCATAAATTCTCCTTGCTCTCATATAGGTCTCTTCTTTTTCTCCAAACACAGCTGGCCCCCGAGAAAGTAGCTGCGGTGGAGCTCGAGGATGATCATCCGTTGCTCCTTCTTCTCCGTGACCAATGAAAAAACTGCCCACAGCAGCCACCATAATAAGGAAATCTATGCTCAATTTTTTCCGAAATATTAGGGAAGAGAATCCTTCTCTCGCTATGCTGTACCCAGAGATCACTGCAGTTGCCAGAAAAAGAGTTCCTGCAAGCATCTCCCATCTTGGGATAAATTCGAAAAGCAACCCTACGGAAAACAGTGTTGCTGAGATCACTATCAGAATGAATCTCTTATCTCTCCATATAGGAGGAGATTCTCCTGAAAACTCTACATCGCATACGACACACCCTTTTCCACTCTCTTCATGGCGTTCATGCATGCATTGTTAGCATTTCCCTAACCAGTGATTTGTTGAAGAAGTTAGATGTCTGTATGCGGGGAGGAGGTTACTCTAGTCGATCCGAGACGGTTAGAGCTGCTCTTAGAAGCTTGTT
>JAUWZP010000090.1 GCA_030615265.1 Candidatus Bathyarchaeota archaeon | reverse complement strand
TAAACCTAAACTTCAGTCAGCGCGAGCAATACGAATAAAAAACCGAAACTTTGCTACTCATTTTTCCACCAGTTTAGCTTTTTTAACAATTAGACATCCACTATGATCTTCCCACATCCTTTCTGTCTGGACCAGTTGAATTCTTTTCTTGAAGAATGGCGTGTTAAGAACTAGGGTTTCATATTCTCCTCCTTCGCCTACCAGTGAGATTTGGTATTTCTTGTTAAGTTTGATGAGGTCACTGATAGTCTTCTGATTGATTTTTCTTCCCAGCCATGTAACGTTGAAGCCGTAGGCGTAGACTCCAACGATGAGAACTTCAAAACTTAAGCTTACGATTTCCGCCAGCAGTTTTTGGGGGTTTTCATGCCAGAGAGGCGCGATAGATTTTAAGTTCAGTTCTTGGCAAATTCTATCAATACGCTTCTTCTGATATTGAGACATTATGGCGCCGGTTACAACTCCGTCTACTTGAAGGCCAGCAAGCACATGCTTAAGGTCTTCTAGCTCGGTTTCTTTAACCCCAGAAGTTTCACCCTTAATCAAGGGAATGTCTACAGCTTCAGCGAAAAAGTCGACTAGGTGAATGTTCGGGTAGTGAAACATCCAGCTGTCAGGGCGCTGAGGTATCATGGTTACTAAATATTTCACAGTATAGCCTTGTTTTAATGCTCGATGTAAAGCAAGAGCGGAATCCTTGCCACCTGAGACCAGAGCTGCAACACGCAATTTTGTAACGCAACCAAGCTAGCTTTTAATGTTCAGGCTAATAAGTTATGGTGATAAACCGTTTCTCGCTTAGCCAATGCTTTTGAAAGTATTCTTCACAGCGTTGCCGAGCTTTTTCTACTGGTAGGTCCCATAAAGGAACAGTTATCGTTCCCCAATCGCATTCAACTTCTTTAGCGTTTACTTGTAAGGCATAGATGTCACTGGAATAGACAAAGCTGGGACCCGCCAAGTTTTTCCGATTAAGAACCAAAGCTGCGAACCAGCAGGAAATTCTATACCCCTTAGTTAATGAAATTGAAGTGCTTTCCAATTTCTGCTTGGTGAACCCAGAGTTTACAACGTCATCGATGATAATGAGACTTTCACAATGATTCAACTGTTCCTTTAGGTAAGACTTCCATTCTAGGCTTGGCAAATATGAGTTAACGTGATGCTGGAATTGAAGTGGGCGATAAGCCACAACTGGGACAAAGTTGTCTATGGTATGGTTCATTCTTGCTATGCTGTACGCGATGGGCAGTCCTTTTAGCACAACCCCTAAAATTAAAGTTTTGTTGATGTCAAGTTTGCCTAGGATTTTCTCGTTCAATTTCTGAATTAGTGTACCAGCTGGAAGCTTCTTTTTCATTCACCTGCAAGTCCTAGCTTTATGGTGCTTCTATGCTAATTATCCTTTTTCTAGCGAATCTTCTTTGAGGAGGCTATTTCTTTCTAGCTAGAAGTTTATTTGCAGTTGTTATCAACTTATGTGTCTTCTTTTTCCATTCTTCGAAGTCATTTGGCGAATTAGGATAGTTTTTGTATAGCGCTTTGATTTCTCTCATAAGCTTAGCTGTGTTTTTCAACCGTCTAAGTATTGAAAGCTTACCTAATCCTTTTAGGGCTCTTCGGGCAGCATCAGTGATGTTAAGGCGCACGTTTTCTCCCATGCTGGTTTTTAAGATGTCTTCCTCGGTTATTAGATGATACTTCATTCCATAGTTTATCTCTTCGTCGCTTACTCCTTGAAGCAGGAAAAGTCGGAAAATGTCAAGTCCAGCTTGTTTAACACCATAAGATTGCATATACCTAACATTATACTGCCATAAGCCCTCACGGGTCACATCTCCCTTCTGCAAAGCTTCAACAATGACTTCTCCAGCAAACATTCCGCCCATCATGGAAGGCCCCATTCCACCTCCGTGAATTGGGCTGACTTGGCATGCAGAGTCTCCAACCATGACTATGCCGTTTCCAACCATGCAGTCGAGTGGTCGCCGAGTTGGAACATACCATGCGCCTCCAGTGATGACGGTTGAGTCCTTAAACAATGGTTTGGATAAAACCTTGCTGTATAGTTGGTTTTTTGGCTTTGGAAAAATTTTTGTCATACGCACACCGACGCCTACATTGGTTTTGGTTTCGCCTTCTGGGAAAATCCAGTGGTAGCCTCCGGGCGCTGTGTCTTGGTCTAAGTAGATTTCACAGAAGTCTGGGCTTGTTACGTGTCCCTTTAGTTGGCGAATCTCCCTATAGCAAGCCTCTACATCTTCATAGCTGACTTCAGTGTCAACCCCAATTTCCGGAGGGAGCTTCTTCCTTAAAACAGCGAAAAAGCCGCTTGCATCTACTACAACTTTGCTTTGGAGCTGTGTCTTGGTTTCTGTTTTGATGTCCCGCGCTGAAACTCCTATAACCGCGTTGTCCTTTAAGATTGGCTCTGTCATCTGAGTTGAGTCCAGCAAAGTTGCTCCCGCATCCACTGCAAGTCTAAGCAGTCTCTGTCCAAAAAGAAGACGATTAACGATAAACCCGTAAAGCTCTTCACTCTCAATTTGAAACACGGTTTCCATGTCTGGTGAATAAATCTTAACACCCGCAATTCTTGACTGCAACTCGTTTCCAGACGGATGCTTTAGTCCAAGGGTGTCAAAATGATGTCTGCCAATGGCGTTTCCGCAGATCTTCTCTCCAATTTCCTCTCTGCTTTTTCTGTCAATTAAGCCTACTTCTAAGCCAGCTTTAGCCGCTGTTTTTGCGGTCATGCAACCAGCTGTTCCAGCGCCGACTACAATCACGTCAAACTTTTTCAAGAGGGTTCTTCCCCACAGATTGTTTCGATGTGTTTGGTATACCTTGTTGTATATGTAAACCCTTATAAATTGTGAAGTGAGCTCCTTCACACTAGGTGTAGATGAGTGAACTCACAACTAACGTTAAACGATGAACTTCGCAAGCTTGTAGAGGCACGGCTGGAACACACCCTCAAGGGAATAGAAGACACTCTTCGACGCATACTAGAAAAGCAAGAGATGACCCTGAAAAACTTGAAAGAAGCCATACAAAGCCTGGAGGAAAGCTTCAACCTGTTATCCCAAAAATGGAACCTCGAAATACTATACATACTATTCCTCAAAAGCACCGTTGGTTTCAGTGGACTAAAGAAGATTCTCGGTGTGAACTCGCGCACTTTATCGGACAAGCTGAAAAGCCTAAAACATCACGGATACATCGGAAGAACGGTGGAGCAAGGGCCACCCTTGAGAGTAAACTACTCCCTTACAACAAAAGGAAAGAACACGATGCTGCTTGCACTACCCCTACTGTACTATTCAGCAGTTTAACCCATCTGAACTCTTGGGCAGTGTATATCTCCTTTTTGCGTAAGTTCTCCCTTTGCTGTGCATACGAAAGCGAATCCGATGTAATTGCTGCCCTTAACATTGACCCCCCTTGACCTTCTTACCAGAATTGTACAGATATTCAGAAAGGAATTAAGGCATCAAGTTTTGGTGGCGACTTCGATTAGTTGGACGATCGTCTCACCCTTCAAGAAAGGAACAATTTGAAAAGCATTTAATTGACAACAGAATTTCACATCGTCTTTGAACCCTAGGCTCTTAAGACGTCTCGCATGAGATCCAAATTTAATGACTCCATACAATGACTTATGTACTCGTTGAAAAGCTAACAATGCCGCTGAAACAGCACCCGAGTATTCAACTTTACTGGCTGGAAGATAGCGGGCTATGGCACCAGCACAGACAAAATCTTCTAAAGAAAAGTTGCCGTTCGTCCCAGCTGATACAAGGGAGATTCCAGTTTTCTCCTGCTCAGCAATCTTTGAGACTACCTCGGCGAGGGCTCTTGCGTTCAGAAAGGCTCCAATGAACACATGCTTTGCATCTCTGGATGAAATTATGGCTTTTGTTCCACTTGTGGTAGTCAAAATTATGTGCTTCGCTTTCACCTTTTGAGGAGAAAATTCAAGCGGAGAGTTTCCACAATCGAATCCTATTGGTCGGACTCCTTTTCTCTCGCCAGCCAGTATAAACTCAGGATGCCTCTTATGAAGCATGCGAGCTTCCTTCACAGTTCTTGTTGGGATGACTCCTTTAGCGGCATTCGTCAAGGCGGTGGCAATTGTGGAAGAACATCTTAAGACATCTATGACAATAATTAGATCCCTTCTCTGAACAGCCTTAGCGATATCCTTCGCTGTAAATCCTAGGTCTATGGGAACTTTCAAGGAATCTTCCCTTAGCGTACTCTCGCTTCTTATGGTTAACTGGTAATTGATAAGGCACTTATATATCACTAGCTGCGCCCAGTTGCGCACACGAATCTTCGTTCCCGAGTTTGTTTCAACTTCCAAAGCCAAGCATCTTAAACTAATACTAACATAGGGGATAGCGGTCAGGGAAAAGCTTCAAATAAGATTTGCAGTATGAGAGGTTAGCTTAATGCGCTTATGTAAAAATGATTCCAAGATGCTGACTCGCTGTTGAGGGAATAGGGTATGAATGCCTACAACAAACTGACCAAAGTAATCGGGAGAGTAGACTACGATATCATATCGAAAGAGAAAAGAGATGAACTCGTTGCACAAGCAGAGCAAACCTTGGGCAACATCCGTTACGGCTGGAAGGCGAGCATCGACAACTTCTGCATGCAACTTGAAACAAACTCTGCACACCTTTACGAATTTTGGATAGAAAACTGGTTCGCCGAAAAAAGAGATGCGAGGTCTCACGGTCGAATCTACGCGGTTTTAGACGAAAACTTTGACAAAGGCAGAGCACACGCTTACTATAACCCAGACACCAAGACAGCGATCATATATAACACGGAGTATTATGGCCAGTGCAAAAGCTGGGCGCTGGGAATCGTCTGTGACATCGCGGAAGACCAACACAACATCCACAGCATTCACGGAAGCTGCGTGGAGATAAACGGACAAGGAGTCGTCATGATAGCCCCCACGGGAACCGGCAAGTCCACTCACAGCTATGCTCTGCTCAAGATGAAGGGCGCCCGAATACACAGCGACGATTGGCTCTATGTAAGATTCATCGGCAGGGCCAGCGCGGAAATTAGCGAGAGAAAGTTCTACCTGAGAACAAACATAGTCCGAGTCTTCCCAGAGATAAGGCCGCTCCTTGACAAGTGCAAACTGGAAAACGTTAAAGAGCTCAGCCAAGAGGAGATAGATCAGTTGAGAGAGGCAAAGATCGATGAAGAGGAACTGCATAAAATGATCAATGACCCCTACATTGCCCACGAGTATAGCCGCGCTATTCTAGATCCGGCTTGGATCGCGGGTCCGTTCAAGTTCGTTGATACAACCCGTGTGAAGAAAGTGATGCTGATGGAAAGGAACAGAAACAATACAGAAATTGTAAGGAAGATGGAGATAGAGGAGGCGGTGGAATATTTAGAAAAACATCCGAAGGAACAGTACCTCAACCCATACCTAATTGTCAGAACCCCCGAGAAGATTGAGGTAAGGAACAACTTCTTTAGGAGACTGTTCCAATTCGCTCCTCCCTACCTAGTCAACACGTGCGAACCCGTGGACAAGGTGCAGCAAGCTATAAGAGATGTAATACAAGAAAAAGCGTGACAGATGTACACATCGTTTCAAACCACCAAGACTTCTGAGTCTGACAAAAAGATATTTCTTTACGGAAACATGGCTTAAGAGTCATTTCGAGACATTAACCCTAGGCGTTCGGAAGGGCGAAAAAATGAAAGTGAAGAAAGTAGTAATCGTGGTTCGATTGGTTAAGGAGAGCCTTGCAAAGGAGAATTCGGAAATAGAAAAGGAGATAATTCAGGAGCTCATGGGCGACTTGCCAGTCATTCCATGGTTTGAAAGCATCGAAAAAGTTACTGTTACAGAAGATTAAGAAGTAAGCAGCGAACTTGTTTTCGGTTCACGTAACCTCAAGGCAAAGCTTGAAATCTGAAAGGCTTTTGACCTATTTTGGAGTTCGAACAGTTAAGATTCAGGTTTCCCATAGCGCTTTTCAAAGATAAGCCGTTTCTTAATGAGGTCCTTTATCTCTTCTTGGAACTGTTCATCTTTTTCTAGGCATAGAAATTCGGTGCGGAAGTCCTCGCAACCTTCTGGAATCTCCACTTTTATGGTGATAAAAGGCTTTCCTATGGCCATTTCGAACTCTCTCTTGGTTTCGTCATATTCCCCAGATTCCAGTTTCGCCTTCTTGGATTCAATCCACTTCTTAACTTTAGCCAGTTTCTTTAACCTCCTAATCCAAACCTAACCGTTAGATAGAGACTTGCAAAAGCTAGTTGAAGAATGCTCGTTATCAAACCTATTTTGGTGAACTCTTTG
>JAUWZP010000113.1 GCA_030615265.1 Candidatus Bathyarchaeota archaeon | reverse complement strand
GTGAAGTCGGCTCCCGTCGTAACTATGATGTCTCCTTTGGCCGCTTCGACTCCACGCTGAAAGACCAGGCCTATGTTTCCGAAATAAACGTCAGGACGTGGGTAACTTAGCATTCTGGCGCCTAATGCGCGCGCAATCTCCACCGTATTATCATCGCTCTCATTGTCGACAACAACGATTTCGTCGGGGGGGCGCGTTTGAGCCCCTAAACCGTTGATGCAATTAGCTATATTCTCCGACTCATCAAGTGCTGGAATTACAACAGAAATGTTAAACCTGTTTTTCCTCCTGGCTCCTGCGTGCGCTTGATTCCGTATGCCCCTTATTTAGCAACCCCGAAATATCCTTTTTGCCCTTCTCCTGCTGCGCCAACCATTTAAGATGTTCGACGCCCCACCTTTTAGTGACCCTTGGTATCTTACCATACAAAACATAATTCAAGAGCCGCTGCACGTTGCCCCAAAACCACTTCACCCTTTCTTTGTCATATCCCTTTGGGAGATAATTCCCTTCAGCTGCGGGCTCCGAGCCCTCGGGAAGATTCACAATCACGTCGTAGTGACGTGTGCCTTTTCTGTCACATTCCTCCTTAACCCATCTGAGACTGTTCTCTAACGTGATTTTCTTTTCGAAGCCTTTGCCGACCCTGCCTGCAAACTGTCGAGCCATCTGCACATGCTGCGGCGCATAAATCAAGAAAAGTCCTAGCAAGTCAACGTTTTCTTTGATGCCCAGCTCCAAATCCTCTTCATCCAATAGGAAGAGAGCGTTAAAAACGGCGGTACGAAACACTTTAATTCCTATTCTAGCGGCTAAGCCGAATCCTTTACCTAGGGCAGCTTGCAGCGACTCCAGATTAAACCCCCCTATGGTTTAGTTTTTTCATTTCTTGATAGATTTCCTCTAATCGGGTATTATGCAATGTTACATTCGGCCCTTCCTGTAGTAGTTTCAAAGCCTCTAACAGAAGCTCGGCTTGGCGACGTTTTGAAACTAACATATTAATGATCTTTGGAAGAATATACCTCATAACGTTGCTACTAGTACTAAACGCATATACAGTCGTTGGCCTAAAGTCGCACACGGGGTTAGTTTTTACATGCCCACTATTTCCACATAACTCTCTGGCTTTATTTATAATCTTCATGTCTGTGTTGGCAACTTGAAGTCTTGCAGTCCAACTGAAACCCTGCTTTGTCCTTTTTTCCTTCACTTTGTGGAACATCAACGAACCTTCACCGTCAATAATGCCTGCCAACCACCCTAACTCAGAATCGCTTGATTTTCGTTTTTGAATCTTTGTTGTCAGCGAATGTGGTGGTCTTCCAGGAATACTTCCACCAAGAACCCAGTTGTAAACTGTCGATGGTGATAGCTTCAGTTTCTTGGCTACTTTTCTATGACTTCGCTCCGCTTTATACAATCTCTTTGCTTGCTCGTATAGCTCTAACCTTTTCTGCAGCGATTCCATTACGGACCTCGCCTGAAGGCGCCTTTCTTAATAGCCTTATGGATCTCGTCTTTGAGCGGTTCCAAGAAGATGCCAAAAACCCTGTCGACAACGCCGGTTAAGACCGTTTCTGTGGCTCTGATGCGCTCCTTCTCTATTTCAACTTCCGCGCCGGTTTTCTCTTCCCACTCTTTCTTCTTCACTTTCATTGTTTCGTTAATCTTCGCTTCCACCTGTTCAAGAGTTAGGCCCTTCGGCAACTTAACTTCGTATCCCATCTTTTTCAGCATTTTCTGCGCCTTTTCAGTGGCTTCCTGACCGGCTGCAAGAATCTTTTCAGTTGTAAGGGCACCTAACGCCTCCGCAGTTCCGGGTTCTCCCGGCTTCAGTTTCTCTAGCGCCTCAACCTTCTCCTTCAAAGGCTTGATTATTTCACTCATTTCGTCGATGAGTTTTTTCCGTTCCTCTTCAGCCTTCCTCGCCTTCAAATCCTCATTCATTGCACTCATAGTTGTGTTCACAAGATCAACCACTTGCCCAAGGTTCGTCTCCATATAATCGATCTTTTGCTTTAAAGTTTCAAGTTCCTTTGGTGGCAGATTCAATTCTCTCAAACTTTTCGTAGTGAGAGCAGTGGATAGGACGGCTTGATTGATACCCATGATCTTTTTGGCCGCTTCAGAAAGCGGTTCAGGAAACTCAAGACCCTCTTTAGGAGTGACTTTGGTTCGGTCTAGAGCCTTCTCAGGCTTCTTATCAAGGCGTTTCTGGATAATTTCCTTTGCTTCCTCTGGGGGAACATTCCATTTTTTGCTGTATTTTTCAGCCATCTCTTCGAGACTCATGCAAGCATCTCCATCTTCACTTCAACAAGCTCCATTGCCAACCACTTGTCAATAAGCGTCATCAACACGTCTGGGTCAACATTTCCACTGAACAGGTACGACTGCACCATCTTTTCAAGCCGAAGCTTCGGATCTAAACTCTTAGTGAACGCATCCACTTTGGTTTCTAGGATGGTGGAGTAGGCCCTCGCCTCGTCACGTTCCGCCTCAACCTTGGTAATCAAGTCTGACTCGTAATATTCCAATGCCTTAAAAACAGTTTTTCCCGCCGACTCCAACGCCTCTCTGAGCCCCTCCTTCTTTAGTGCGATCTTCCGGAAATCCTCCATGCTTAAACCCGATTTGCTTAGGCTCGCTAAAAGCGTTCCCAAACCAATATTATAGAAAACGTCCGTGAGCTCCTTGTTTCTGCTGATCTGCTGCTGGAACATGGTTTTGAATTCGTCAAGAAATCCTGGTCCCTTCGTGGTTCCTGCGAGGGAGCTAATAACTGAATCATCTTTTTTCGACGTCTTCAAAGACTTCAACGGCAAGTGACGCTTCATAATGTCGTGGGTGCTGTAGCCTTCTTCGTAGAGAGTCTGCGTGATCGTCTTGTCGCTAGCT
>JAUWZP010000084.1 GCA_030615265.1 Candidatus Bathyarchaeota archaeon | reverse complement strand
AAAACGCGGAGACGAAGAAGTATTGCTGCAATATAGCCCGGTTGGCACCTGGAACCGCATGGACTTAACCTTCATCGTCAAAAAAGGCAAAACAGAACACAGATTCGGTTTCAACGTTCAAGAGAAGGCCTACAAGAAATTCAAAGCTAAAAGCCGGGTTGACATGACTAGCGGTATGAAGCCAAGCGATGAGACAAGAGAGCTGATAGCGAAATTCTTCCGGGAGATCGTAAAAACCAATAAAGACCCCTGGGCGTAATAAAATGAAGGAAGAGAAAGAACAGATTGAGTATGTCACCATAGATGAACTGGAAAGACGTGGACAAGTCATATATCACCCCGGCCCTCCCGGAAACATCATCAAACCCTGCTACTGCGGAAACTGCGAAGCACATTTCACATGCACCGCCGACTACAATCTCCACAAGAAAAAGTGCAAATCAAAACCCATAAGAAATAGGCTACTCCCGGCAGCTCTAGACACACTTCCCTGGAAACCATTCAGAAAAAGAAAAGGCGAATGGATATTCAGCAATCAATCAACCCTACTCTTACAGGCCATCACCACCGGGAACACACGATTCGGAAATTACCGCTACTGGACTGGCGAAGACAACAAATTTATATGCCGCGAAAAAATCGGAAGCCTCTAACTTTGAAGAAACACAAGCACTACAGGGCCAAATGCCTAATCTGTCCTTGGGCCTCAGATGGCGGGTCAGTTCCAATCTTCGAGGGATACGCAGGCCTAAGACACGTGAGAGAAGAACACCCGGATGCCGAGGGCTTTGTCGTAGCGATTGAAAACATAAAGGGAGAGAGAGAGGTAAGCAAAAGTAAAACTAAACCATGAATAGACGAAAAAGAACAAGCGCCAATTCTCCGATTTTTTCACACTTTTTTAGGTGTCTGTTTTAGGCCAAAAACCACATCACCAACACATCACCATAACATAGTTTGGTGACATTTTCGGTATTAACCCCCTCACCAACATCACCGAAGAACCATATTTTTTCTTGATTTTCACATAATAAGGTTTATATGCACCTATGCACCCATTCTTATTGATGAAAGATGGGTCGAATTAATCAGAACATAGACGATGAACTTGAGGGGGAGTTTAGGGAGGCAGCCCGGAAAAAGTTTGGCGACAAACAGGGATCTCTGAAAAAGGCCTTCGAGGAAGCTGTTGAGATGTGGATAGCAGCCAATAAACCGCTTCTAGACGAAAAAAATATTCAAGTGGAAACGTAGGGGTGTGAGGAAACAAACATGGCTAAATATCGAGTAAGCGTAGAGTGGAAAAATCTATCTGTTACGAGAGGGACTCGGAGCAACAACTTCTTAAGCCATAGAGAACTTGATGCCTTCCTTGACGGCTTGGACTATGGTGTAGCACATGGAAAACCCGACAAGATAACTGTTACTCCTATCCTTCGGGAAATGAAGAAGTCCGAAACAGATTAAGCAAAAGTGAGGTGAAACGCTTTGTCTGAAATCATTGACGAGCTGATCTGTCCAGGGTGCCAAGGAAAAGAGTTTCTCGAGGGGCCACATGGATGCCTAGCTGTTAACATTGAATGTAAGAGATGTGGATACAGGTTAAACGTTGCAGCTCTACCTAACGGGAAATTCTGGATAGTTGATAAACTAGGGAAAGTTGCCGGATGAATAAAGACGAAAAAGAACGCCTGCAGCAAGCCTTTATGTGTATGCACATAGCCGACAAAAGCCTCACTAAAGCTGCTGCACTATTAGGCAAGTTCGGAATGAACGTACCTCTCCTAAACGGCAAGGGCCTAAAGATAATGGCTGAAACAACAAACTCGATAGAATTCTCAAACGCTTTTGTTAGAAGCTTTATCCGGGTCTCAACCCTACGGCAAATAGTTCCACAGGAAACGAAGGGGTCTACATGACTGAGTTTAAGAGCCGAAGTTTCGTGGCTGCCAAGGGCTGCCTAGACCGTCTGCTGAATCCTACGCAGGTATGCGTGAATCTAGGTGAAGCAAAGAACGCGGACACAGGCAATAAAGCGTTTTACTGTAACAGAGACTTCCCTAAGGACTGTAGCGAATTCGGTTGCCCAAAAATGATGGCCATACCCCAAGAATGGCTGAAAGACTTGAAGAAAATGGAGAATTACGAATGAGGGAATTCTAATGTGTTGGAAACATGAATGGGCCAAGGCAATCAACAACCTCAACAGAGCTATTATGTTCGTAGAAAGGGCACGGGAAAGTATGCAAAAACGGTTACTTAGAAACGATAAAAACCTCCGAAGGCTACAGCAGAACAAGAAATACAACTATCCAGGCGTTCTGAAGCCTGTGCAGGATCGAATTCAGAAAAATCTTAGGGCCATAGCCGAGTGCGATCAAATAATAAGCGAACTGAAGATAATGCAAAATCAGCTTTTCGTTATGGTTCATTTTTATGGCATAAAACAACCTGGAGGCTCTCAACGGGTATATCAGCTAATGGGTAAATACGATGTTAAAGAGGCCCTTGAAAAGTTTGAGATAGGACGTGCTCAGGATGGCACATGATGTAGCTTGGCTAATAGGAATCCTACCTATCGTAGCTGCTCTATTTTGGTTCATCTATGACCTGGAAAGACTAGGGAGAAGGAACAGACGGAGGCGCCAATCTTGATAATCTGTCCTGCAGAATTCGAGCAACCCGACCCTAAGACCCCTGGCTACTCCATGACAGAAGTTGACTATTACAGTTGGATACCCAACCACATGGCAACAAAAGAGATCCCGAATCACAGGTTAAGCCTAAGAAAGAACCTCAAGACCAGAGAATTTGAAGCCTACCGAAGATACTTTAATCCGCTGCTAATCAGCCGCAAAAACGTGACTGTGATAACCGGGGCAGACACGGGCCTAGAAACAGTGGCCTTCAAAAGCAAGGAATTTAAGGAGATCGTGAAGTTCGTTAACGAAGAGTATAGCAAGTACCATGGAGACAAAGAGAAGCTCGATCAGATATGCCAACACAAGCCCCCATTAAAAACTACGTTCTGTCCGATATGGAAGAAGCTTTCAGTAGACGAAAAAACTAAGATCATTATAGAAAACCGCAAACGCCAGGGGAAGACGAAAAACTAGAAGGGGGTGAATAAACATTCCTTCTTTAAGTATATCGACATTGAAGAAATGGTACAATGATGCAAAAGACCAGGGAATGACAATAGAAGAGCTGCTCAAAGTCGCCAAGAAAAGATTTACTAGGCCTGAACAAGCAAGGCTGCTAATTCTCATCGCGTATGATCTAGACCTGGTATCTGCTGATGTTGTAGCTGTAAACTCGAAATGGAAGTTTGACATATAAAAGCGGGTTCGTGTGGAGAAATTAGAGGCGTTAATTATTTAATTTCTGCCTCATCGGATAGAACTAAAGCTCTTATCTCCCCCTGATGGTGCAGCGTTCTATCTGACGACTCTAAAGCATGAACCCCGCAAATCTAGGGGCTTGTCGTGATGGGTAAAGAAAAAAGCTTGCGAAAAGAGATAAAATATACAAACCTACTTCTAGAACAGATAAGGCAAGAACTGAAAAACATAAACTTCAACATGGAAAGGCACTACAGAGAAACTCGGCACCTTCCCCCTGCTAATTATGACGATATCCCCGCATGGATGAAGCTTCCAACACACGTAAAAAAGACGCTCTTAGCTCTAATCAAACTTGGTGGCTCAGGCACTTCCTCAGATGTAGCAAAGATTACAGGGAGAGCTAGAGCAGTTGAAAGCGGGCGATTTAATCAGTTGCTTTTGAATCCAGAAATCAAGTTGAGGCGACACAGGGAAGGGCGTAAAGTGATCTGGACGCTCGAAGAACCCTATTGAATGTTGTTTCTATGTTCGACAGAGCTAACAGCATATTTATATGCACCTATGCACCTGTCCTTAAGGTGAGGAAATAGGTTTGACACCTGAAGAGTTAGAAAGGAAGCGTACCGCAGACCGCAGAGCCTACATAGTTAAGCGGGTTAAACAGCTTATCCAGTTGGGGCGACAGACGTATTACCGAAAAGACCTTACACCTGAAGAGCTAGCTTCTCATTCTGACGCTGAGGTTTTGGGGAACATGGTTTCAGAAACGCTACAATGGGAGCCTAACGACATCTTGAAAGCTACATACGCAGCCTTTGAGGACGCCAACATGCACACCTTAAACAGCCAACTGCAAAACCTAGTAAACGGTAAAACCCCAACCTCATAGGAAAAGGTGATAGCATGGCACACTTTGAAGCACAGGACGAAAAGCTGCTAATTGATGGAAAAGAGATCGTAGAGGGTTGGGAAAGCTTTAACGGGTTCTATTGGTTCGGTGTAGAAGTTGACCACACACAAGACAGCGTTATCGAGGGGCGGGTATTCAAGAACGACAAAATATGGTTTGGCTTAGTCCAAGGTCACGAAGAGGAATGGGGATACTTCAGCGAAGCCGAACTTAGGCTTTTAATGAGAACTAACCAAGTCTGGAAGATCAAACAAAGAGACCTACCGTATGCAGGACGCCGAAACTAAACAATCCCTCTTTTTTCTATTCCCGACTTTCGCCAAGTTCTGAACTGTTTTTTCGTTGAACAGACCGCACAGCAAGACGAAAAAGGTTTATATGCACGTATGCACCTAGTTACAGACGAAAAACATGGAGGTAGATAAAAAAACATGAAAAACGCAAAGGTGATCGAGAGCGCGAAGATCACGGAAATAACGACAGCGCCAAACGGCGAGGCTTATCTTGTTCGTCTCGACAACGGAGAAACCTACAAGTTAGGCAAAAAAGCGCTTTGGAGTTGGGGCAGACTCCAAGAAGGACGAAAAAGATTCGATACAAGAGTGATCGACAACTATAACGGCTTGCTGCAGGGCGAAGGGCTAACACCTGAGACCGCACCGAAAAGCGATCAGATCAGGCTAAGGCGCCAAGCTTCCAGTGTTTCTTTTGCTGAAGTCTACGGCGACCTGAAGAAGCAAAGGGGATTTCAGGCGATCATCACGAGCAGCAGAGACGGCACACCGCAGCTTTTCAGCGTAGCCAGCTTTAAACACATCATGCTTGACCCTGAACGAGTTAAGGAGATCGGCGCAAAAGTTTTTTCGTCTCTAGGCATCAACGAGTACGACAGACACAGCGGCGTAGTCAAAGCAGATCAGCTTTTAGGGGTCTACGGTGAGCACAACGGAATGAACTTAGGGCTTTCCTTCTCGGCGGGCAACATCTACACGCAGTACGCGATCTCGATAAGCCAAATGATAGAGCTGCAGGTATGCACCAACCCCTTAGTGTGGCTGCGGGGTATGCTCTCAAGCTACATTAAAGGCTCTCGAATCCAGTGGAGAACTAGAATTCTGAGACTAACAACGATCAAAGACGAGAAAGTTTTGGAGCGCCGACTTATCCAGACCGTCAAGGACGTGCAAAGCGGAGAGAAGGGGCTTGTGTCCGTAATCAGGGCTAGCAGGAAGAAACGAATAACCAGTAAGATGGGAGAGACGATCTTAAAGGCGTTCTGTGGCAGCTACGGCATAGGTGAGACCGTCCAAGGGGAGATTATGAACGAATACAACGAGAGCAGCAGCAAGAGCCTTTACGATCTCGCCCAAGCGACAAGTCACATAGCATGGAGCAGCACACGCTTCCGAGAGGACGCCAAGCGCGCGCGCAGCACCTTAACGGGGATCGCAGCGGTCTTAACCACGATTCAGGACCCGAAAGGAACTTATGAACTCTGCAAACAACGACTAGCAGCCAAGGCGGTGATCGGATGAAGTTTCTTTGTTGGACTAGCTATTTTGTTGAGGCTGAGGATAGGGAGGGCGCCAAGAAGGAGTTTAAGGAAGCCGTGAAAGAGGACATGGTTGATTTGGTGATAGAAGATGCCTGAGATAGTGTATGTCTGCACTATCGAGGCACCTCAAAAGCCTGTTAAGCCTGATCCCTGCGGTAATATCTGCTGTTTCAGTTGCCCAAAACGGGAAGACTGTGACGTTGTTTGTGAGGACATCACTAACGGGAACACGGATAAGCCTGAGACCTGCTGTTTTGCGGAGGTGAGAGCATGAAGATGTTTCAGGTCGGAGAACATGAGAAATGCGGAGGCTGTAACTGGAAGGTTGACAAGGTGTTTCTGATGGGCGAGACGCAGGAGGACGCAAACGAAGCCTACAAAGAGAACGACAGGGGCTTATGTGGTGCTTGCATGTGTGAGCTGCTGAGGGATGGGGGTTACGGAATAACCAACAAACCCCAACCCTAACCCCTTTTCTTTTTCGTCTACTTTATGGAGGTGATCGGTTGAAAGAAGAGGAAAGGCACAAGTGTGACGCCTGCGGCGCTGATCTGTTCCACGTGGAACGCGAAAGTCTACTAAGGGGCGACAAACCAACGGCTGCTGAATGTGCACGCTGCGGTTTCACGATCTCAGTTTGACCCCTAGCTTTTTCGTCTCCTGTCTCCCCCATTTCTCCATTTCGGATTTATCGAGGGGAAAGTATGAGGGGGGCGCACATGCGATCTATTACTTTCTTTTTTTGTTCTTCTGGAGCTGCGGTATAGACCAGTGTAGACTTACCTTTTTCGTCTTGTTCGGGAAAAGCGAACCTCTCCGAACAAACCAATATCTTTTTCGTCTCGGTCTAGGCGCCTCGAAGGCAGGCGGTTACGGGCGCG
>JAUWZP010000070.1 GCA_030615265.1 Candidatus Bathyarchaeota archaeon | reverse complement strand
ATACTGCAAGAATCATTTCTTGCGCGGCTATTGGAAGAGCCAAAATCTCTATCAATGGAGGACTAATGCCGAACATACGTACAGGGGCTGTTGCTAACCACAATGCGCCTCCAATAAGACCCAAGACTGATAACCATCGAGGAATGAGTTTTGATTTATATAACAAATAATTAAACACCAGAGCACTTAGGCAAAAAGGAAAGTCCAGCAGAACAGAGCCCCAATCAATACCTGCTAGTAATAAAGCGCCTGAAGTTTGAAAATAGGAAGCAACCGGAGCTCCTGCGCTTACAAATTCCCGACTTAATGACAATAGTGATAGTAAGCTGATTACATTAACAGCAACAAAAAAGCCCTCAAAAATCCTGGCACCAACGTACCCAAGAGCTAAACTTTCACTATGCTTTTTTAAGATTGGAAACATCATAATTGGAATCATGACAACTGAAGCGATTTGAGTTAACCAAAGGAGCACTCCTATCAACACTTGGTTTTCATTTGCAACAACAGCAGTAAGATAATCTGAATCACCTTCAGATCCTAAGAAACCAAGCGGAACAACACTCATAATAGGTGCTGCCGTCGCAATTATAAAAAATACTCCCACAATTATTGCAGTATTTCTGTTTGAATCCATTTTTTACCACTTTTTTGAACGATTTTGTTATTTTCCAACTAGTATAAGATCTTTTGTATGCATGCAAGTTGCATTAATAATTTAAGGAGATCTTCTACGCGTGCGCATTAACGGATCTTGATTTCCTTAGATTTTGTCTCACAGGCAACAACACTATTAGCAGTCATTGTCTACAGAAGAATGCGAATATCAAGCAAGATGAAGTAAACACCAGCACGCGCACAGTTTTTCCGACACAGTTTTTCTAACATGGTTTTTTTCGCCAAAATAGCTTACGGCTATCTTCTTCCAAACGGCTACGTACAACGCGTCAGTCGAGGCATCTACAAAATCACGTTGAAAGGAGAAAAACTCTTAGAAATCCTGAATTAGCGCGCGAGAGAGAAATAGTTATATATGTAAAACAAATAAAAATCCCTTATTGTTATAGATTTGAAAGGAATAGGAAATTTATGAAGGCGGAAACTGAGTTAAGCGAGATCTGGAAAAAATTCTTGCGAAAACATTGGAGCATGCTTGCTTCATTTGTAGTAGGAGCTATTTTGGCTTCGATCGGTGCAATTCTTGTCTATTTATGGTACGTAGGATATGCTCAATTAATGGATCTGGTACCTGCGACTTTAGGTTTATGGACAATGGGATATTTAGTGACTTTTATATTACATGTGATTCTCTTGCCTTTTCTCCTCATTGGAGTCCCGATAATTTTAGCAGCAATAGCTATATCGTGGCTATGGTGGAAAAAATTACCTGATGAGGAAAAGAAAGAATATAAGCGTGCACATTTTCCCTTTGGCACTCGCTCGCGCACGACAAATGAAGGAGGAGGAATATCGCTATTGATTTTCATTGCGTTCTGCATCAAGGTTTTCATTGATGGAAACTGGAATGTTCCTTTTGCAACTTGGACATTTAAATATCTCGCGTATTCTTACCTTTCGATATTAATCTGGGGTCTAATCATCTTCGGGATTCCTATAGCTTTAGGAATCATCTGGTGGATAAACCATGAGATGAAAAAGAAACCCTGACACTATGAACTTGAAGAGTAAGGGACAATGAATTACCACTTACATTCAACTTTCTGAGCGATACAATCCAGAAGACATAGATGCTACTACCATCTTGCTCAATGGGACTATTCAACCAGTATTAGACCCTAAATATGATTTTGTAACGAATTCAAGTAAATACATTGTAGACCATGATGGTGATGGTGTCTTGGAACGTATGGTTAAGTTTAACAGAACTGAGGCAGCCTCATGGATTTGCATTGACCTTGGCATAGAGTATGGCAATGTAACCTTAACAATAACAGGAGAAGCTGATGGAACACCATTTGAAGGAACAGACACAGTCAAAGTGTTGTTCCCGGGAGACGTAGATGACGATGGAGACGTGGACCCTGATGATCTATACCTGTTTGCAGGAGCCTATGGAACCCGTCTAGGAGATGCTGCCTACAACAGGGCTGCAGACTTCAACGAAGATGGAAGTATTGATCCAGAAGACCTATACATCCTCGCAGGAAACTATGGCAGAACAGCCGTCTAACTACCCAACAATCAAGACCCTCTCCCGCCCGCCCCCATTATTTTTGGACACGGTTTTTTTAACATGGTTTTTTTCGCCAAAATTCCTTAAATCTGACTTCTTTCGCTTTTTCCTTTGGGCCAGAACCTGCTTGGCATGCGTTACGCCAAAGTCACAGAGTTCGTCAAAGACGCTGAAGCCGAGTCTGGGAGGAAATCTATTTGAGATGCTAAGTTAAGCTGCTACAGCCAGCTTCTCCGTGTTCAGTATTTTGTTGACCAGTTCTTTCCCCAGATTTTTTGATGCGTCAAGGATTTCTATTCCGATTATGCGTCCCCGCTTGTCAAGGTCAAGAATCACGTTCTCCGCCAGCTCTTCACTTATCTCATATCTGGCTTTCCTCAGCCAAATATACATCACATCAGCCTTGGAGTCGTACTGAACCCTTATCATCGCCCCATCTTCCTCGTCCAATATACTGTAACAACGATTATTTTATCGTTACTCCTTTCATAGATCACCTTAAGAAATTTGTCTCCATACCTCTTCAATGCGACGAATCTGCCCGCACGTATCATGAAGCTGAAATCAGGATCTTCAATCGTTTCTTCAATACTGGCTCGCGATATCCGCCTATGCCTCATTCGAAATAATGCGTGCTCCATATACTCCACAGCCATACCAATCAACGCATCTTGATAATTCAAGTCAAAATAAAACGTTTGTCACAATCATTCAAAACCGTATTATTTCACTCCGTTTACCATTTTTCAGCAGTTTTACGGCTACTTGCTTCCAAACGGCGACGTAGAACGAGTCAGTCGAGGCATCTACAAAATCACAATAAAAGGAGAAAAACTCTTAGAAATTCTGAATTAGCGCGCGCATTTCTGTTAATGGTTTTTAACGGAAATTCTATGTCTAACTGGGAACTGATCTAACGTCCGAATGATGCGAACTAAGTGGCGAGTATGTTCCGCTCTCCGCTGACCTCGCCTTTACCGACTAATCAGACTTCTGTCTTGACTACCAGACCCTTTAGTCTTTATATAAGATGCTTGTCTACAATTCTCTGGTTTCCAACATGATTGAAGGGAAAAGAGTTCGTTTGCGTAGCTTTGAACTTTCAGACCTCGATGAGATCATGAAGCATTGGAACAATATGGAACTGAGGAATTTCCTTGGAAGTGCGGATAGAGGTCCAGTTGCTCGCAATGAGGAAGAGGAATGGATCAGAGGCACATGGAAACAGCGTCAAGAAAGAAAAGCTTTCACATTTGCAATCGAAACCATGGCGGACAACAAGCTCATAGGGGGAGCAGGTCTTTTCAATATCGATTGGACCAGCAGATCCGCTATGGTAGGAGTAAGCATTTACAATCCAGAGTATTGGGGAAAAGGTTATGGACAAGAATCCATGAATCTTATTGTCGGCTTCGCTTTTCGAACCCTCAACCTCGATAGAGTTGAGCTTGATGTCTTTGACTTTAACAAACGAGCCCAAAAATGCTATCTGAAAGTTGGCTTCAAAGAAGTCGGAAGGAGGAGGAAAGCCCGTTTTATAGACGGAAAATATCATGACGATATCATAATGGACATTCTGAAAGACGAATGGTTAACCAGATCTAAAAACCAGTAACTTGGTAACTTTTGGATATGCGCGCGCAACCTATAAACATACACTTGTTTTCTTTATCTAACAATCCTGCAATATCATAAGAAGCTCTTCCAGTCCACTTATTATCTCATCTGGATTACGCGTGTCTACCGTTTCTCTTTCACCTAATCGCCTCAGCAAAACTGTTTTCATTCCAACCTGCTTAGCGCCAGCAATGTCATGAAAAGGAGCATCACCCACGAACACTGCCTCTGAAGCAGACACATGCAATGCCCTAAGAGCTTTTTCAAAGATTTTTGGACTTGGCTTGCGCCAACCTATGTCTCCAGAAATGACTACGGCATCAAAAAACTTGGATAAGCCAAATTTCCTTAGCGTCTGCTTGATTGTTGGAGGATAAGCGAAATTTGAAACAAGACCCAGCCTATACTTCTTTTTTAATTCTTGAAGAACCATAGGGACATGTTCCTCTAATTTTAGCGATTTTATAAGAGGACGCATAAAGGCTTCCACTGAGCTGATTATTCTAGGGTCTGTAGGATTAAGATTAAATCCAAACTCATTTAACACGCGGGAAACACGAACACAAAAATTAAATTCTTTAAAAGAGGAGTCTCCTTCCCTATATAACTGATCTCTTACTTCAAAGTAGGTTTTCTTGAACTTTTCATAAAGAACCAATATTCCATTTTCCACCAAGGTTTGGTGAAGTGTAGTTAAAGAAGTTTCATAGTCGAAGTCTTCAAAGGAAACAAG
Source organism: Candidatus Bathyarchaeota archaeon (assembly GCA_030615265.1). Taxonomy (GTDB): domain Archaea; phylum Thermoproteota; class Bathyarchaeia; order Bathyarchaeales; family Bathyarchaeaceae. The sequence goes on along the minus strand of JAUWZP010000070.1, from coordinate 4,135 downwards.
GGTATCACCGAAATCCAAAAGTATAGCCTTAACTCTCACTTTGTATATTCTCCCTAGTCCTAGCCTAGGTAGGTTTTGCAATGCATTTTTATGCTTTTTGTAGAAGTCTCTCATTTTCTTTCATGAAATAGTTTTTCCTCAGTTCTGCGCGCGCATTGTTTTTTGACACGGTTTTTTTAACATGGTTTTTTTCGCCAAGATTCCTTAAATCTGACTCCATGCGCTTTTTCCTTTGGGGCCAGATTCGTGAGGACAGCGTTGATTGCAACGGTTACTATCGCTATAGCAGTTAGCTTCTCAGCCGGCTTTCTTGTTGGCGCAATCATGGAGCGTAGTCGCCGAATAAACAATCAAGCTGCAATCAAAGCCGTCGGTGTCGACGTGTACCAAGACCCCGCGTTGACGGTTCCCTTAACCGAAATCAACTGGGGTGTTTTAGAGCCAGGAGAAGAAAAGAATCATACGGCGTACATTGAGAATGAGGCTAACGTTCCCATCGCGCTGTTTTTATCTACAGAGAATTGGAGTCCATTGAATGCTTCCAACTTCGTAGCGCTCTCTTGGGATTATGATGGTCAGCCTGTTGAAGTAGATGGCTTCGTTGAGGTTGCCTTTACTTTGGCTGTGGACCCGGCGATTTCGGGAATCGACGCCTTCAGCTTTGACATCGTCATCGTGGGGAGCGGGTGATATGAGAAGAAAACTCGGCAAAGAGATCATACAAGCGTTGGCTCAATTTCCCCAAGACATACAGGACATTATTTTCGACGACATAATCACGGCGTTTGAAAACCGCGTCCAAACCTTCCAGCACATTTTGAGCAAGACGCAAGGAGGCCAAAGATAACAATGGCAAGTGTATCCGCGGATGATGTCCGCGATGCGATTAATGTTAGCTCAGCTGTGATTTCAGACTCTAAAATTACGAAGATGATTAAGCGTGCTGAGGTCACACTTGAATTAGAAACTGACGAAGAAATCGACTACAGCAGTTGCACTGATGCAGAGAAAGAGTTCATTACAGTTCTCGCCGCCATCTATGCGGTATGTTATCTTACGGGCGGATCCGCTGTTGGACTGAGCTTCTCGGTTGGAGGCCAAAACGTAAGTGTACTGAGCAAGGTTCCCCCACTCGAAGTTTTGCAGGCTGAACTTGAACGCATTTTGAACGGCATTAAAGGCGTCTATTTCGGGACAGTGTAGTCGAAAGTTGAATGTCCCCGAAGCTTATTACCAGTTCATAATCGATTACGCGCCTTACCTTTACGTCATTCCAGGGTCGGGTCCAGACCTCACTTGGGGGAAGGCTGCTCTTGCCGCAGCTTTTGCCATCGACTTCTTTTACGAAGCCTATTATGATTCACAGTTTGCAGGTAACCAAACCGAGATTTACAACAAAGTTGTGAGCCTTGCAGATTGGCTGTTGACTCAGCAAAACACAAACCCAGCGAAAGAGGCTTACGGAGGCTTCACAAGCACAGAAACAAGCACTTCCTACTATGCTGTTGATGCTTCCCGAGTTATCCCCGCTCTCATAAGGGCCTACAAGTTAACCGGCACTGCAGGTTATTTGGATGCTGCCAAGCTGGCTGGAGCAACCTTTCTTTACAATATGCAGCATCCTCCAACGCCTACAGTTCATGACAAGTATTATGGTGGTTTCGCAAGGGCTGTCGACATAAACGATGCTTGGCTCCCAGAAATGGACATTGAAAACCTCTATGCGATTATTGGTTTGGAACTGCTGGCTTATTACGATCCCCCTAACCAAACCAAATATCAAAACATGATGAGTGACCTCGTGGGCTTTCTGCGTTCAGGCTTCGAAGATCTTTGGCTTGAATACCGACCACCTCCAAGCGGCGACGGACAATGGCACCGAGTCGGAATTAACGAGAACGAAATCTACGATGATCCTTTCGCTTATGCATTGCTCGGACTCTACAATTACGAAGGATGGAGCCTAACAGTTCAAAACATTAACAACTTTATCAATGCGATTACAGCCAGCGCTCAGTACCCGGCTTATAATCCTTCAGTCTGCTGGGCAGGCTACATCGATGTTGTCAGTCGTTTTCCTGCAAGCGACTATTACGACGCAGTGACTGCTGGAATCCTTTGGAAAATCCGCAAAAACCATGACAAGTCAAGCCTTGAATTCAGCATGAAAATCATCGACAAACACCAAGATGAGTTTATGTTTTGGGGCGTCAAATTCGATGATTACAGCTACGAAGAAAACAAGCAGTCCACGGCGACGGTTGCTTGGCTATCACTCTTATACCTTAACTATGAGGATCCAATAACTCGTTTCACTCAGATTTTGTGGTCCAAAGGCGAAAACGTAATTCTCTATGCGATTCGGGAAGCAGCTGATCAAGTTTCTTATGGCGAAGCAGTGGATATCAAAGCTATAGTTAGTCCTTCACGTATTGAAGAGGTCATTGTGGAACCAGGCTACATAATCAAGGATTATCTGACCATTCATGTTTTTGCGCCCATAATGCATCATGACAAAATCCGCAGAAAAGGCATAGATTACGAAACCATTGACATCCAAGAGTTTGCATTTCAAGGTGATATCTTGTATCGTAAAGCTGTTTGTAGGAGGCTTTTAGGTGCCTGAAGTTGAGGATCCTGTTGTCACGCTTGTTCGGCTGCTCAAGGCAAATATGCGAGTTGTAAACGATGACCAAAGCGTCGCAAGCATTTTCGTAAGCCGTGAGTGGTATGACCGAGAACTGCTCAAAAACTACGATGGACAAGTTACAGCTGGATTACGTCAACCAAGCCAGGTTAAGCCAATTACACTTGATCATTCCCTTTCCCAGCGGATTCTAAATTTCAAGGTTGATTGCTGGGTCGTCAATAAAAGCACTCTTAAACAGTCGGGAAACAGAACACGGTCAAAACTCAGAGAAGAAATCCTTCGCATTATCAGAGAAAAAAGGACAAAGCCAAATGAAACCACTTACGATTTTGTTGGCCTAAGCCCTACAACGACGACACACAAAGCCTACGAAGCTGGAGCACCAGGCAGCCTGGTTCCTACTGACGCTGGATGGACAGAACTAAACGCTACTGAATATGCAAAACTGTGGTACAGCGACGACGACCGCTACTCAAAATCGCACAGTGTAAACAACGAGTACGCCTTAATCCTCTTCGCTTTCAAACTGGAACTGCCGAAATATGACCCGCATGAAAACAATGTCAACAAAATTGTTCTGAGTTTTGAAGGTTACGGCACAGGTCCCGGTGGAAACGGCACCACAATTGTAGTTTGGAACCATGTCACTTCAGCATGGGAAAACGCTGCATCTGGAACCAGTGGAGCCGACGAGACCATTACAATAACGTTGACTTCGAATCTGACCAACTACATCGACATGGATTCTGATGGTGTCGGCTACATCTATCTTTTAGCTGGGACATCAAACCCAAGCGATGGTGCAACGGCAGCTGTCCTTTACTGCGACTATGTCAAATGCGTTTTAACCGTTGAAGGCTTGACGCACGTCAAGTTTGGCAGTTACCGCGATGTTGACGAAACTTCTGTTAAACCGTTTCTCTGGCATTCCGAGTTTATGGTCACAGGATGGATGTTCGAAAATGTACCCGAAACATAAAGAGGTGAATGAAAGTGGCATATGGAACACATGAAGCCAAAGTCTACTACGTCCAAGAAACAACCTATGGAACGACACCGAGCCCTGATCCGAGCATGCTTGGGTTAAAAACAGCCTTCGACGTAGAACACAATATAGACCTTGGACTGTTGAAACTTCGCGGGATCGGGTCCCGCGACCTTGACACAATCAAAAAGGGATTGCGCAAGCCCACGTTGAAATTCGGCTATCTCCTCCCGAGCGGTGCTCCCATCAACTTTCTGCAGTATGCTCAAAACTTGAACAGCATGAGCGTTGAAATAATTTACGAAAGAACCTCTATCATCGAGCTGCTTTTCAAAGGCATGAAAATCGACAAGGTTACAGTGCAGCTCACCGACATTGAAAGCGAAAACGCAGTCATAAAAGTTCCAAGTGTTGAGTTGATGGGGCAAAACGTAGTTACCGCCACATCTAAAAACAGCACAAATTACGCTGACTATACTGGAGCCGTGGCCTACAATGAG
>JAUWZP010000030.1 GCA_030615265.1 Candidatus Bathyarchaeota archaeon | reverse complement strand
AACTGTAAAGCTTGACCAAAGATGAAACCAAAAAGTCCATGCGAGAACAAATCCATTCGGAAAAACTCCTCCTATCAGGCGCTCTGCAGAATCACTCATTAACAGCTCCTTATTAATCTTGATTGGTGAACCATAGCTGGGAGGGATTTGGTTGAATCGCAACTCGACTAGGAGCGTTCTGGTGATGGTGCCAACGTTAAACGAGGAAGAGGGTATACAAAAGGTTCTACAAGACATGCCAGAAGACCTCGCTGTTCTAGTTGTGAACGGTGGCACTACAGATAAAACCGTCGAAGTGGCCAAGCATTATCGAGCTATAGTGATTGGCCAGAAGTTCGGGAGAGGCAAGGGTTATGGTGTAAGGACAGGGATGGAATTCTTTCTCAGCACTAAAAACGATGTTTTGTGCATGATTGACGGCGACGGGAGCAATGATCCTGGAGAGTTGCTTAAGATGATTGAGGCTATGGATGCTGAAAAGGCTGAGGTTGTACTTGGTTCAAGAATAAGGGGGAAACGCGAGAAAGGGGCTATGGGTTTATTCACAATTTTTTCCAACTTCATTGTGTCACTGCTTCTTGGGTTGCGATTCCTGAGATTTTTTACAGATGTGCAAACAGGTTATTGGGTATTCAGCAGAAAAGCGGTTGAAACTCTTTACCCAAGGTTGAAAGCCAAGGGATTCGAGATAGAAATGGAGATTTTCGTGTCAACATTTGACGCTGGGCTGAAATGCATTGAGGTGCCCGTGAGATACAAGAAACGATTGGGTGAAACGAAGTTTCGCCTCTTTTTGCGTTTCAGAAACTTTGGCTACATGATTTACTACTTATTGCGCTCTTTCTTTTGAGCAGAAGGATGGTGATAATCGATGTACTGTCAAAGCGCGCGCAAAGGTCTTATAAAAACCTAAATAATAAATTGATTGTAGAAAGAAACTGTTGCGTGTTAGGTGTTCAGATTGCCGAAGAAAATGCTGTGGACCGAATTATTGTTCAGCTATTTTCCGATTGATAAGAAGGTTTTCTGGCAACAGATGTTGGCACGATTTTGCCTTCTCTTCTCGCTTTGGCTTGCCGGTCTTCTGGCATTTGCATTGGATGGATTAATGACCTCCTATATATTAGATCTGAGTTTTTATCAGATGTTTTTTGGCACAAGCTTCCTTATACTCTTTGGTTCATACATGATACAGCGCGAGCTAAATAACGTAATTCAAGATGTTCGCCCAATGTTAAAACTGGATGACCCGCTATTCCGAAGGTTTTCTGAAAGAGTAGAACGATACAGTTATAGTTTCCTTCCATGTCTCTTTATAGCTATAGGTTTTGTAGTTTTCTTATCAGATGCACCTAACGAATTTCAACGAGCATTGGCCGAAGGCTTTAATCTGCATGTAATCTGGTATCTTTCCGCCGGTTTCTTCAGTTTGCTCCTTACAGGAACTGGCATCTGGATGGTTGTGTCGATTTGGCTAACAATATTTCTTATATCGCGACAACCATTGAACGTGGAGTTATCGCCAGAGACAATTAAAAAATTCCGTGGCTTGAGCATGTTGGCTTTATGGTTTTCTTTGTTTTATTTTCTGGCAGTTTCAATCGGAAATATCACCTTTTTCGCCCGTGCTTCAGCCTTGTCCCTCCTTGAAATTGTCATATCTCCCTACCTTTTCTTCGTCGCGATTGGAGTAATCGGTGTTCTTTTACCCTTCTATAATATTCACAATGCTCTTCTCAAATTGAAGAGGCAAGAACTGTTAGTAATTGAAGAAGAATCTGAACAGTTGCTGCGACAACTAGATGAAGTCTTGGCAAAACAGCCTACAAGACAAATCAGTGATCAAACCACTGCCATCACGGCTCGCCTCTTCAGTTTGCAGTTCAAAGAGAGACATGTGAAAACAGCCCAAGAATGGCCTATTGACATAGGCTTCGTCTCAAAACTGTTGGGTCTGGGCCTCATACCCATAATAGGCAGGATAATGGTAGAAATCTTTACTCGATACTTCTAGGAGCACGCGCGCAAATTTCAAAACTTAAATAATACGTTAGGTGTGTACAACTAAAGAATAGAGAAAGTGTATTAGGATTTGGTGGATGAACTTGCGCCAAGAACTTAAGCGTTGGGTTCCCATTATCTCTATCTCCGCCATAATAATTGTTCTCGCATTCATTTGGTACATTACGTTTCCCCCTTCAGCTTGGGAAGAAACAGATCCCTTTCTCCAAATGTACATCGATTTCATCGTTACGAGACCTACAGATGCATTCTTGCGATTAAGCACTGGTCCAGGAGAAATCGTATCTTGGGTATTCATTCCAGTATACTCGCTCATAATAATTCACATCATTCTCTACATGATTGGAAAACAAAGGAAACCACAATACACCTTCGTAAGCAAATACTACCTTGTATACCTCGTTCTTCTGGGACTTTTCGCCATCTCATTTCAAAATGCCGCTCAATATTACGGCTGGTATTTAAACCCAAAATTCACCAATGAGGCTGGTATGCCTGCGCCAGGCTACGTTGACACATGGACTCATATTACCTCCCCCTGGCTTCTAGGAGCCTTGTTTGTACCGTTTGCTCTGGAAAGATATCTAGGTTGGGACAGAAAGTTCATGTGGTTCTTCATATTCGCAGTGCTAATGATCATAGCACTCGGATGGGAAATTGCAGAAACCTCAGACGTATATCTAAATCCAGATCCAACATACTTTAACTATCCCATGGATTCTATAAAAGACATAATTATGGGAGCGGGAATTGGCACCCTCCTGTCATGTTGGTTTTATGAGCGTTTCGTAATGGACTTAGGTGAAAAAGCGTAGGCTTCTGGGTGATTTCATTTGCCTGCGACTCCATTGCATTTCTCAGCCATTGCCCCACTGCATTTTAAACGACCAGAGACCTTCGATGTCACAGCGCTACTCTACTCATCTACTCTTGTTGATCTTGAGTTAGTGTATTATTTTCTCGCAGAAGGACAGATTAATCACGGGTTCTGGCATAGCTATCTCTTTGTTCTAACAATATATCCGCTTGTGCTAAGTCTAATTATTTATGTAATGGAGAGAAAGTTCGAGAAAACCATCTCTAGGATTTATAAGTTTTTTAGGTTTTTTCCCAAGAAAGTGAGATATCCTTTCAAGACCATTTATTTCAGTTGTCTCATTGGAGGAGTGTCTCACATATTCTTTGACATGTGGGTTCATGAGATTTCGCCCTATGTTCTTTTTCCCCTCTTTAACGGAAACCCCTTTTGGATTGGCGAATGGAGCATTGTTATTAATGTGTTGGTCAGTTTGCTTAGCTTGTCCACGGTTTATCTCTGGATAAGGCAAATACAGATTCATCGAAAAGCATTTTGAAAGAGGTCAATCATTCAGTCGCGCGAGCGCGCAAATTCATGCTTTTGACCCATCCTTTTTGACAGGATAAGCACATGAATGATAAAATGTGAAATCCTATCAAATTGGAATGCGCGCACGCCAAAAACGCCTTAACAATGAACGTGTTAGCACAAGCAAAAGCATTATTTAGGGTGTTATAGTTTTGCCATCAGGTCTTTTGGGTTCTTCATCTTCGCCAGTTCTTCATGGTAGACCAAGGGAATGTCATTTTCTGGAATCTGTCTTCCATCAGTGATGAAGACAGATCTAGCTCCAACGATGTTGCTAACACTTAGTATCTCCTTCATCCGCGCGTCTAGGTTCCGATCGCTGCTACACGCAACTCCGCCGACTAAACTGAGCTTTGTTTCGGGACATTCGGCTACAAAATCGAAGGGAGCTTTTTTTGCTGGGAAAGCTTCGAAGCGGCAACGTCTTAGCCATTTTAGAACCCTGTGTAACAAACGGTTGCGAACAAGAACCTGCTTGGCAACGGTTAAGAAACTGCGCGTGCGATGTGCAGGCGTAAGAATATCAATGGGTTCAACAACGGGTACGCCTAGAAGCCACTCCAACTTGTACGCAGCTGAAACTGAAGCTTTGGCCATACCACGTTCGTAGCCATATAATGTTCTGCGAGAGACGCCTAAGCTCTCAGCCAACTTACCCATAGACAAGCCAAGCTTCAAACGTCGTCGTCTGATAGCTTCACCATCTAAGGCTGCGTAGTAGCCGCCAGGACCAGCTATGACCAAAGGCTGAAATCCTCGTTTAATCACATCCTCTAAAGTGCCCGGTGAAATCGCGAAAACCCCATAGCGAGAATAGACTGTGTCATCCTCCAGAGGCCTATCTTTGGCTTTGTCGCATACGAAAAGCGCGGCGCCGCCGAAAAACCCGGCGACAGTTCTCAACTCTTCAGATTCATGCCTACCGGTGCAGCTTAAGTTGGAGGGAACTCTGAAAAACGCAACTAGCCCGCCTTTGCGAGCTACGAGATCGAAGCAACTAGACCTTGAAACACAACGAGTGGAAACTTTGAAGCCTGCTTCTCTTAGAATTCCTTCAGTCAGCCTCAAAACTTCGTTTTGGTTCATCTCCAAAACTGTCGATCCCCCAACAACCAAAAAACCAGACAACAGCCTAATATAAACATATGGCACAACACTTAAATGCCAAAACTAGGCTGAAAATCGGAAATTTTAAAAAGTCCACTGATTTTCCTAGTCGCATCTTTCTTGGAGTAGCCGCTTTTTGAAGTCCTTCAGCGTTTCTACTGCATGTTTTAAGAAAAGCAGTTCTTCGAACTCTTGGCGCATTAGCTTTATCCGCTCCATAATGTGCTTTAAATCAGCCTCATCAGGTATGGTGCTGCTTTTGCTGCTTGTGTTTTCAACGCTCAATCTTGGCGAACTCCTTGCTTTTTATGGCGGCTCTCCGTGAAGAGGTGGCTTCACAGCTTATTGGACCGCGCGTGTGATTGTGCATCTTGGAGAGAGAAAGGAGAAGACGGCTTGGATTAAAAAGCCGATTTTACGCAACCACACGCGTTAACCCTCTCGACTTAGGTTGGTCTCTCAACCTCCACCCCTCTTCTCTTCTGACCTTATTAGGTGTCTTAAGACATAAGATATACTATGCTTTGCTCTATAAAAACGTTGTTTATTCAGCAGCAAGAAACTAGGGAAAGAGTAAATATTTTAACCTATGGCCAGAACGCCTTCGAACACCTTTTCACCTGTTATCTGCAGCTCTCTTGCCAGCCAGATTCTTAAGAGTTCACCGCTTTTCGGGGTTTCCCCGTTGTATGTGTAGACGCGGTTTTGTTTTAAAGCATCAGCTTGAAAGGTCTTTTCGGCTTCTTTGTAGAGGAAAGAGACTGTTTCGGCGTCTCGGGCTAGGGTTTTGAAGTCTTTCCATTGTTTGCAGCGTACAATTACGGGTGGGCCTCGTGTGTAAGTTGGCGGTGTCGTCTTTGCCGTCGGTTGTGGTTGTGGCTGTGATGTTGGCGTGGACGCTGACGTTTGCGCAGGTGTCATTGGCGTTGGGGCTTCCTTTGCTGAGAGCAGTTGAATTAGGTTGTTGATCTCGTTCTGTAGGGTTGCCAGTCTTCCCTCCATTGTTTCCATGCGTGGTGGAAGTTCGCCTTTCTTTGTGATTCTGTTTGTTATCTTTGCCAGCTGCGCTATGAGGCGGTCCAAGTCTTTTTCGTGTTGTTTGAGTACGTTGACGATAAAATCAATTGCTTCTAAAGCTTCCTCTTTTCTTTTCGAGCTTCTTGACAAGGTTTCCGCCTCTTTGTCTGCTAGGTAATATTAGCTTGTACTTAGATAAACGTAGCGTATTGGAAAACAATATCGTCGGGTAAGCGTGCGCATACATAGTAAAAGGTAAGCATGCATATACATAGTAAAAATTTGAATCAGCAGAAAAAGCGTCTCTTAACGAGTTTATGGAAGATTCTACGAGTTTCAACCTTCTACGTGTCTGCACTGAGGTAGATCTGCATTTATGCTAAGGATTATGAGTTAATTCTGACATCACAGAGCTGGCATGGTTGGCATGTTAATGAGCCTATTTGCTTCGTCTAGCTGGCAAAAAACTGTTTGATTAACGAGAGGTAAACTTTAGATTACGTAAATCGTTCAGGCGGTTATAATGCGTATATACCTTAATATTAAAGAACCTTGAGAAATTACCCACTCTGCAGAAGGGAACCACTCCATTGAGTCCCACTAAATCACAAACTCTCTTTGATATAGTTATCGTTAGGCTTGGGGGAGAAATCGGCATCAAAAGCGCTTGGACAAGAAGAACCTATGAGAAACGCCTAATCCGAAACATTAAGGCCACATTAAAACACCACAAAATCCCATACGAAGCTGTTATCCGCCAACAAGGCAGAATCTACATAAAAACGTCATCTGCCCAAGTAGCCGCTGAAGAGCTAACTAGGGTCTTCGGCATATCCTCGCTTTCTCCAGCCAGCCAGACAACAAGCAAACTGGAAGACATAACAGCACAAGCCATACGCCTAGCCAAACAAAAACTCCAAAAACAAAACAGTTTCGCAGTAAAATGCAGAAGAGTTGGCACACATCCTTACACAAGCCGAGACATCTGCGAACACGTAGGAAAAAAGATACTCGAAGCTTTCCCGAAACTTCAACTAGATGTAGACCTAGCCAACCCTGATGTCATCATAGGCATCGAAATAAGACAAGCCAACACGTACATCTACACAGAAACAATCCAAGCCCCAGACGGCTTACCCATAGGAACCCAACCAAAAGCAATAGGTCTCATAAAACCAGACATAAACTCTTCTGTGGCAAGCTGGCTAACAATGAAAAGAGGCTGCCCCGTCGTGCCGGTCTACTTTAGCGAAAACCGAAACAAAACAGCAGTCAAACAAGTGAAAAGCCTCTGCAAAGCACTCTTCGAATGGTCAATCGGGCACCCAACAAGGCTTTGCATAATTCCCCACAGCCAAAACCTGACCATGCTAAGACAAAAATGTCCTTCACATCTGCTAGGCATCCTTAACAAACGACTCATCTATCGCGTAACAGCGCAAATAGCTGAAAGAGAAAAAGCCGAAGCCATAGTTACAGGAGAAACCATAGGCGAAAGACCGCATCAAACACTACGTCAGTTCAGACTTCAAGACCAAGCCATACGAGACTATCCAATACACCGCCCACTCGCAGGCTTAACCACAGTTGAAATCAAGAAACTAGCACAAAAAATCGGAATCCAGAAAGCTCTAATCATAAAACCAAAAAACAGCGAAGCCGTTAAACCCAATGAAAACATTTTACCAACATTAGAAGAAGTAGAAGCTGCAGAAAGCAGACTCGACATACAAGAAATGATAGACACCACCATAAATCAACTCGAATCGATGACTACATGAAATAAACAACTCTTAATAACCAACCATCGCAAACATTTCTCGTACAATGTCAGCCGCAGACGTCGCAGTTAAATCCTTTCGCAAACTAGAACCCGAAGACCTCAGAATTCTTTACGTCATCGAAGCCAACATGAGCCGCTTCCGCTATATCCCAGAAAAAACCTTGCCAAAACTCGCCAAACTAACTGAGCAACAAACGCAATACCGTCTCACAAGACTAAACAAGTTTAAGCTAATTTATCGCTGGACAGGACCCTACAAAGGCTACGCGCTCAACACGGCGGGCTACGACTGCCTCGCAATAAACACCCTTGTAAAAGCAGGAATCCTCGAAGCATTTGGCAAGCCCCTAGGCGTAGGCAAAGAAGCCGATGTCTACGATGCACTCACACCCGACAACAAGCGAATCGCAGTTAAGTTCCATCGGCTGGGAAGAACAAGCTTCCGCCAAACCCGTAGAGTTCGAGGTTACGTTGCTGAACGCCGCCACATTAGCTGGCTCTACCAGTCAAGACTCGGCGCAGAAAAAGAGTTCGAAGCTCTAAAACTTCTGTATCCTCACCGTGTAGCTGTACCCAAGCCAATCTATCAAAACCGCCACACTGTTGCAATGAGCATGATAGAGGGCGCCGAACTCGCCGAGTACAAGGAGATGCCAAACCCACAAAAAACACTGCACGAAGTTCTTTCAAACATACGCAGAGCCCTCAAAAACGTTGGTATAATCCACGCAGATTTAAGCGAATACAACGTCCTCATAAAGCCAAACTGGCACCCACTTATCATAGACTGGCCCCAATACGTAAGCCGCGAACACCCAAACGCCGAGCAACTATTGGAACGCGACATAAAAAACCTTGTCCGCTTCTTCCAGCGCAAGTACCGGGTTCAAACAAAGCTGAAAGACGCACTAGACTACGTGCAGACCGGGTAAAGTAACTCTGAAGGATGCAAAATAATTAAAAGATTGAACAACATGTGAAGTAGAAGCAGAGGTAAACTGGATTGCAAGTTAAGAAAGTAACCTTACAATTATGGAGATATCTCCCGACTTCTCCCGCAAACTCCCCTTTTTTTCCCTAAACCAAAATTTCATTAAAGGCTAGGGCCTTGTGTTTTTCATAGATATCGTCAGCTCCTTCCCGGTGCGTGTAACCTCTCGCACCAGAATGTCAAAGTCTTCACGGCGGCTACGGTGATTCACGTTTGCTGCACGCATGACATACTTGTCCTTGATTACTGTTCCGGATAACACGGCGATACCTTGTTCCTGCAACTCGATGACAATTTGCTTGTTAAGCTCATCCAGTGCGACATCATTCATATCGGGAGCGACGTAACGAAAGCAGACAATATTCAGCATGACTGGAGCTGAAAGTTCTAATTCCGGCTGAGAATTGATCAGCTCCGCAAGATAATGAGCTTGATCTATGTTTTGTTGAATTAGCCGCCCGTACTTACGACTGCCATGCTCCTTTAAGGACATCCAAGCTTTCAGCGCCCGGAACCCACGTGAATGAAGGAAGTCATAATCGAATAACCATGGCGAATCGCCCCCCGTAATGCCCCGTTCACCTTCTCCGTGAGCAAGGTAATTAGGTGTCAACGAGAAAGCTTTACGATGATATCCCTCATTTCGCACAAGTATGCATCCGATTTCAAATGGCATATACATCCACTTGTGAAGATCCAAAGCCAGCGAGTCGGCACGTTTCATTCCGGACACTTTATTTCTTACATTAGGAGCCAGAGCAACCCATGCGCCAAATGCCCCGTCAACATGGAGCCAAAGGTTTTCCCGTTGACAGATATCCGCGAGTCCGTTGAGGTCGTCGATGCCTCCTGTATTGGTCGTTCCCGCCGCTCCAACGACACAAAACGGCATGTAGCCATTCACACGATCTTCTGTGATAATCGTTTTCAGCGCTTGGAGGTCAATTTGGAAGTAATCGTTGACTGGCACAGAGCGAAGTGCTTCGCTGCCTAGTCCAAGTAGTTCTACAGCTTTCTGGATTGAGCTGTGTACTTCTTCGGATGCATAGAGCATCATCTTATGCTGTGCGACTTGGAAGCCCTTCCGACGAAGATCATAACCTGACTTTGTATTTCGGGCTACTGTCAATCCTATTATGTTTGCAGCTGAGCAGCCACTGGTCAATACGCCGCTGGCTGAAGCGGGGAACTCTAACATTTCTTTGATCCAGTTAATCACCTGCTTTTCGACATGTACAGCGCAGTGATGGTAGCCCCCGGCCGACGTTGTGTTCATCGAGGCTGCCAGCAGTTCTGCCAAGGCTCCAAAAACAGTCCCCGTGCCTAAGACCCAGCCCCAGAAACATGGATGGATATTTCCAAGGGGATAAGGGAGCACTTTTTCCACAAATTCTCGGTAAATCTCTTCCGGTGGTTGAGGATCTTGTGGCAGAGGTCTGTTGAAATGTGCCTTAACTTTGTCAGGGGCGTGCTGCCAGACGGGGCGCCCCCGGACGGTTTTCATATAATCCAGCATGTCGTCAAGCATCTTGTGACCTAGCTTTCGCATGGATTTCCAGTCTTCAGGGTCAAGTGTCTCTTCGCGCACAATTTCCTTTGTCTCTCGCCTCATACTTACCGACCTCGCTATCCACTCTGCACTATGATGAATTAATTTGTTATTATGGCTTGCGCGTACCATTAAAACGGACCGGAAGAATTCCAGGTGGATCCGTAGAGATTTGAACCTCCCCATCCAGGTGACATCTCCCGACTTCTCCCGCAAACTCCCTTTTTTGGTAAAGCGCAAAGCCTTAATTGTGCCGCAAGTAGTAGAATTCTCCAAAATATCCAATCAAGGTATGGCATATGAAATGGATAGATAAGTTTGCTGAGAGTATCAATTGTTTTGCTGGAGAGCCTATAAGAAAAGAGGTTATGGAGGGTAGTCAAAGGATAAGATCTAGCTCCAGCCCTAGCAAGAAAGCTGAGTGGATTAAGGGTGCGATGGAAAAGTTACAGGCTTTGGTTGACGAGGAGACCCAGAAGAAAATTATGATTGGTACTTGCCCTCACACATATCCTAAAGGACGCATTCAAAAGCTAGGAAGACGGTATGAAAGATTGGGCGATCTTGATAAGCTTCTGGAAATAATGCGTAACGACCGTTCTTGGAAAGGGCGGTCATATTATGATCATCCTGTAAGGGATGGAAACATCATCTACATGACAAAGGTTGCATGCAACCCAGAGGCACATCAAAGTGCAAAGACCGAACACGAGAAACAATTAGCGTACTGCCACTGTCCCTGGGTGAGAGCCGCAATCAGCGAGGAAGAAAAGATTTCGCCAATCTTTTGTTACTGTGCAGCCGGGTGGGACAAACAACTGTGGGAAGGCATTCTTGAAAAACCGGTAAGAGTTGATATAATAAAGTCTCTCCTCCAAGGAGATGATTGCTGCACCCATGTCATTCATCTTCCCTCGAATAAGGAAGAGGTCGGTGAATAAAATGAGTGAATGCCCAAATCTGCAAATCAATTTGGCAAACTGTCCATGCACGTATTCATGTTCCTCGAAAGGCAGATGTTGTGAATGCCTAAGAAATCATAGGGCACATCATGAACTCCCAGCCTGCTACTTTCCCCCAGAAGTCGAAAAAACCTATGACAGATCGATCGGCAGATTCATATCGCTCCACAAATGATGAAAACCATATGCGGATGGCATACATGCAGGTAAGTTTCAGAAGTAATGATGAGACACTGCTTGCAACCCTTTACGGTTCTTCATCCACAGGAGTCATCCTTTGTCCACCACATCCTCTCTACGGAGGAAGCAGAAATGACAGTAGAATTGTCAAGGTTGCGAAGGAACTTGCGTTGCATGACATCTCTGCTTTATGCATTGATTATGGAAAGTATGGCAGGGGCATCAAGGAGGTTCAAAATGTCTTAGATGCAATTTCATTCATGCGAAAGAATGTCAAATCCTTGGGTTTGTTGGGATATTCTTTTGGCGCTGTGGTTGCATCAAACACAGCTGCTCGGTCTGAAGTAGATGGGTTTGTTGCGTTGTCGATCCTAAGGAAGGTAAACGGTCTCGAGGCGAAATTGGATTTTAGCTGTCCAAAACTTTTTGTTCATGGCGTGCGTGACAGTGTAGCGCCGTACTCAGAATTTGAACATCTTTACGAGGAAACTAAAGGAACGAAGAAGAAGCTGGTTTTAGACACAGACCATTTCTACATGGAAGACTACCCATCAACAATAAATTCGGTTTCACAGAAGATACGCGAATTTTTTGAGGAACTGTTTTCCCGCGCAATCTGAAAAAGATTCAGCAGCTGAGGTGCTACCAGTGTTCACGATGCACTCGCAGCTCATCGTACTGGGTGCGCGGTTCTTTCTCTTCCGCCGGATGGCCAATGGAGATCAAGTTGAGAGGAACAATTGTCTCCGGAATCTTCAACACCTTCCTTATAGGGCCGACGCGGGTTTCCCTAGGGTGAACACCAAGCCAGACTGCGCCAAGACCCAATGCAGCAGCTGCCAAGAGAAGATTCTCGGTAGATGCGGAGCAATCTTGTACCCAGGCGCTTGGCGAGATCGTTTTGTCGCCACATACCGCTATGCAGAGAGGCGCTTCAAACAGCATCTTTCCGTGGGGATGAACCTTAGCCAGATTATCCAGTGTCTGCCGGTCAGTCACTACGATGAAGTGCCAAGGCTTGCGGTTTGAAGATGAAGGAGCCGCCATGGCAGCTTCCAGCATCGTCTTAATGTCTTTCTCACTAACTGGTTTGGTTGTGTATTTGCGTATGCTACGTCGAGCGAATATCATTTTGATTAACCCCTTTGCCATCGGTCACTCCTCAAACACTGTACCCTTTGATCACAACTAGAAAAAGATAGTGGTAGGTGGGACTTGAACACACGGTGCGCTGGTGATGTCTCCTGCAAACCCCCTTTTTTCGAGGCTTATGTCTCTAGTTATGTGAGTTTCAGTTTCATAATTGGTTCTCCATTGTCAAGTTTTTCTCCGGTCTCTTCGAATCCCATTTTTTTATAGAAACCTCTTGGAGAACCCTTGCCTTCTCGATAACTTGTGAGAAGTGCACTGGCCTTTGGTCTTTCTTTAAGGTGTTGAACGACTAGTCCTAACCCTTTTCTACCATAGCCTCTGCCTTGATATCTCTTGTCAATCATGAAGCGCCAAAGGAAATGCAAAGCCTCTTTTGGAATCTCCTCTAACATGACAAATCCGACTGGAGTTTCGTCTGCGTAGATAGCTCGAAACCAAGCCTGATTGGAAAAATGAGCCTCGGCTAAAGATACAGAGTTTGATGCCACAAACTGCGTCTGCTCATTGGACACTTTCAAATCGCATATAGTTCTTACTGTATCCCGAGTGATTTCACGTAACGTGATCTCTGCATCTGGAGAATCCTGAGCCACTGCAAATCCCATTCACAAAAGCATTTAAACTCAACAAAAAGCTTTTGGTGCTCTGAAAATATCGGTTTTCGATGCATGCATAGAAAATATTTTGACTGCACGCACTTAGTCTTTTGGCACTTCAGCTCTTTCAAGCGCCCTCTTTGCCAAGGTTTCTCCAAGTTTCTTGCAGGCTCTCAGTTTTTCTTCTCTGGTCTCTCCTTCAGAGATTACGCCATCAGTGACTTTCTCCAGTCTGAAGGAAGAGATCATCCTTTCCAAGCTCAACAGAGCTGAGTTGCTTGAACCGCCGCCTGAAGTGAATGCTACACTTGGTTTGCCACCAACCTTTTCTCTTATACTCAATGCTTTGTCAAAAAAGTTCTTCATGATTCCAGCCATATAGCTGAAGTAGTTTGGAGATCCGAAGGCTACAGCATCACAAGAGATGAAGTCGTTAACAGTTGCATAGTCAACACGCTTCACTTCAGCATGAGCGCCCTCAACACTTTCGACGCCCTCGGCGACAGCGTCTGCCAAAGCTTTGGTTCTACCAGTCCTGGAATAATACAAAACTAACACTTCAACCATGTCATATCCTTCCATGTCATAACTTAACTCACAATACCCACACACGCATTTGTAGAAGAATTTTGTGGTCGTTGTTCAGTGATATAGAAACCACGCTTTTCAAGTTGTTGCATGCATGCTCTGAAGTTGCATTAATAATTTAAGCCAAACCCAAACCCCACACAAGACAAAGAGATAAGAGATAAATTCCTGATGTTCGACCATATTTGATTGCAGGGAGGTACGAGTTGCCCAGTTACCGTAAATCGAGAAAAAAGGACTGGTTGAAAACACCTATTTACATTACAGTATATTTGATGGTTCTTGGGTTTGCAGGTATCTACCTGCTCCTCTCATACTGGTATGTCTGGATGGCGTTGGCAGCGGGTGGTTTGATTATCCTCGTCTTCTGGCATGCTAAAGCTACTGTTTACCATTGCCCAAGATGCGGTTACGATTGCGAAATATCTGTATTCACCGATTTCTTTAGCCCTCACGGAGTAGACAGGAAGGGTGCTTGGAAGTACTTGAAATGTCCAAATTGTTCCAACCGTTCAAGAATGGAGATACTCGTCAAGATCGATCGGGCAAAAAGTAAAACCAAAACTTTCGATTGATCTATTGTCTTATAGCCTTCCTGTTTTACTGATTAAAGTGCATGCATGTCATGACAGTTGAAAGGCTTCTCTTGCGTTTTTGGTAGTGGCTTCAGCCAGTTTATCCATGGAGATTCCTTTCAGGTCGGCCATCTTCTTTGCTATGAAAGGGAGAAAAGCTGGTTCGTTTCGTTTACCCCTTACCTCTTGGGGGGCAAGCCAAGGACTGTCGGTTTCCAGAAGAATCTTATTCACACTTATCATCCTAGCAGCCTCATGTAATCTGCGAGCGTTGGGGAAGGTTACTGGTCCTGCGAAGGATATATAGAAGCCATACCTAAGGCATTGTTCAGCCATTTCTCTGCTTCCCGAGAAACAGTGCATAATGATTTTCATCTTTCCCTTGAGTCTTGAGAGAATTTCAAGGATGTCTGCGTGAGCGTTTCTGTCGTGAATGACAACTGGCAATCTCAGCTCTTCGGCAAGTGATAATTGGGCTTCGAAGGCTTTCTTCTGCGATTCTCGGGGGGATAGATTTCGATAGTAGTCCAATCCGATCTCCCCAATGGCTACAACCTTTGGATTTTCAGATAGTTTCCTCAAAACATTCAGGACATCTTGATTCAGCTGACTAGCGTTATGGGGATGAATTCCCACCGTTGCAGAAACCCCCGCGTGCTTCTCGGCTAGTTCAATAGCCTTTTTGCTACCTTCAACGTCAAATCCAATGTTCACTATATTTTCAACGCCGACCTCTCTCGCTCGACATATCACTTCTTCTCTATCTCTGTCAAAACTCGCCCATTGAAGATGAGCGTGGGTATCAACCAACATGCTTCAGCTTTCCAAAGAGCTAGTCAGTGAGTGCATGTATGCACACCTTCTGCTTGGAGCAAAAGAAAGTTATGCACACTACAAAAACGTTTTGTATGCATGCATGCATGCACCTACAGTGGTGATATATCCCGTAAACACACATGCTTGCAGCACAGCGTGGGCAGTGTGCATGGCCAGGGTTTAGAATTTAGAATCTAAATTCTTCGTACTCGTTTTGGCACGGGTTCCCATATAGAACCTTCATTGTCTTCGTCTTGGGGTAGAATATCATTGAGCGTAGGGTGCTTGCGTAGTTTTTGTCGTGACGACAGATGGTTAGCATTGATGGAGTGTCGTCTTTGCCGTGATCTCGAAGGGTTGAAACTATCTTGCTCTCATTTATCTTGACTTTTCCTTTCAGCAACTCTTGTGCTCGATTTAGCCTTTGTTCGCTAGATTCATGGATTCTAAGACCCCACAACCCCTCAGGAACCTTTCCGGAATACACTGCGTTGTGGGGAATCTCGTATCTCTGCATCTCTTTTGTATGGAAGTGATTTGTGTTTATGAGTTGACCGTCTATGGGTTCGCTTGTTGCACTATGGACGGACGTGATTTCCACTGTTCTTGCGTTGCCTTCTGCGTCTGCAACCAGGAGCAGAGCGTCATGTCCCCCTTGTTTTGCTTGAGTTATGAATTTAACGGCTTCCTCAGTGTCCTTACATGTTTCAAGCATTTCCTGTAATGCCATGGAAAGAGGTGCATGGCATTTTGGCTGGTCAGTTGAGACAGCTAGATTGTAGGTAACGGTTAGGCCATGTTCGTTCATGCCATCTAACATGCCGGGAAGGGGCGCCATTGTGCACCCTAGGGTTCTATAGCGTTCTGTCGCTTCTGTCTTGCACGTCAGGTTGCCAGGTGCCAAGAGGTTTAGGTAGTCGAAGTTTTTGGCCACGATAGGTTCTTTTGAAGATGCCCTTTGCGAGCTGAACCATAAGCTAGTGCATGCTGGGACGTGGAAGCTTGGCTTGCCGATTAACAACTCCATTGACTGCAGGAAAAAAGCTGTTTTCATGTCAATCTCTGCGCCTTCAGCTATGCCTTCCAAGCGTAGGGCTTGCCTCGGATAGAATTCATATATATCTTTTCTCAGCAGCTTAGTAGCCTTGCGCTTGGCTAATGCAAGAAAGAAAGAGGTCGGCAAAAGCCTGGGCTTCATGAGTTTAATCAGTTCAAATTCTGGAATCTGCTCCAAGGCTTGTTGAATTATTTCACGAACGGCCTGCCCTTGCTGTAAACCTATCTCGCGATGACTGCCCGAAAAAGAATGCAGCCTTAAATCGGACATGGACCAACTCCCCTCAAAACCATACTTCGCCCTGTGTGACTTAAAACTTGCGTGCATGCATGCTTGGCAAAGTGGAGATGTCTCCCGCAAACTCCCCCTTTTTTCTGCCAGGGTATCCTATGCGCTCATATTGAGCACGCAGACGGCTATTTTATCAGAGCCACATCCTTAAGCTTCGCTTCTACGTCTTCCAAGCCCAGTTTTCGTAGCGTTTCTGCTTTTGGCACTCCGTTTTCGTTCCAGCCGGCAGCTTCAAAATATTCAAGTCTTGCCTCCTCAAACTTCTTTCTATCTAATGTTTTTCCTTTGTAGGGTCCTGATGGCAGTGGCTCCCAGAACCTCGGCGGATTGTCATCATCCAGTTTTGGCCTCCACTTGGCGTCTGGCCCTCCTAATAGCAGCAGGGCCCTTTGTAGGTGCAGTATTCTTAGAGCTTTTTCCTTGTACCATTCTTTTTTTGTTAGCTTCCACCCTGTTATTGCCTCGTAAAAGCTGATTTTTTCGTTGTCTTCGATTCCGAATGCGGCGAAGATGCAGAAGACAGCTGAGTCAGCCATTATTGAGGATAGTTCGCCGCCTTGGTCAATCGGAAGAGAAGCCGATGATGTGTGATCTCCGCCTTGGACTGAGCACGCGTAAGCAATGTTTTGTGAAATGAAGTCTTCCCCGCTTCTAACTCCATGTGCTCCTATAGCTACGCCCTTCTCATGGACAGCATACTTGAGTAGATTGGCACCTTTAATTTCTCCAAGCTTTATGGCTGCCCGATAAACTCCCTCGGCTAGGATGTCACCGATTCCCTTTCTAAAGGCTACCTTCTCAGCTAGCGCTGCGAAGGCTTCGACGTTTGCCCATTCAAGTTCTATTCCGTCTAGATCTTTCTTCGTCAGTATTCCTTTCTCGTAGAGTTCTGCTGCCAATCCTAGCACTGCACCGCCTTGAATTCCACACAAGCCCAGCTCGTTACTAACGTAGGATAAGTAGATGTTCTCTTCAGGGGTGAATATTCCGAGGTTTGTTCCTAAGTAGGCTTCAAGCTCGTAGTCTGGATTGTCGCATATTGCTCCCCTAAACCTTCCAGTTTTCAACACTGCAAGCTTCAGACACGTCGTTGGACAGCCAAAGTCTCCCCAGTATTTCTTAACCCAGTACTTGTCGAATTCTTCTTTCCTGTAACTTTCCTTGTTATGCCATTCACTCTGCCAGTTTCTGACAGGTTCAGAACTTGTTTCGGCTCCAAAGAAGTAGCCTCCCCCTCCAGTTCCCCAGCGTCTGAATCTTTCCATCTTAAAATTCCGTTCGGAAAACCGTTGGGCTAGATCTATCACCTTCTCCTTGTCATATGGGTCTGGTACTGGACCAAACCCCTTTGCGACTATTGCTTTCAAGTTCTTAGCGCCCATCACTCCGCCGTAGCCGCCGTATCCCGCTCCATGGGCATATTTGGCGACGACAGCTGCAACCCTAGTTTTGTTTTCTCCGGCCGGGCCAATATAGAGAACTGACGGTTCCTTCACTTCTCCGTGGCTAGGCCTGATATCTTTGATTTCCGCGATTGATTTTCTAACCAGAAAACGTAAGGTTTCCCTTGCCTTTTTACCCCAAATGGGTGAGGCGTCTTTAATTTCGACTTGGCTGTCGCATGTGAATATGTAGCAGGGCTTTTCTGCATTTCCAGTTATTATTAACCCGTCATAGCCTGCGCATTTCAAGTCCACTCCAAACTCTCCTGCAACCGTTGAGCCTATTACACCATTGCTTTGAGGAGACTTTCCAGAGACACAGACTTTTGTTCCTGGGAAGTATCCTGTGAACGGGCCTGTAAGGACAAGTAGGATGTTTTCTGGGCCAAGGGGATCTACTGTTTCCCATTTCCTGCCAAGTCTATCCCATAGGATCTTGGTTGCCAAGCCTCTTCCGCCGATATAATCTCTAAGAACCTCGTCTGAAAATTTCGTGTCTTTGATGTTTCTGCTGGAGAGGTCTATTTCCAAGAATTTCCCTGCATAGCCTCTCATCAGTCTATAACCTCCTTTGCGGTTTCTTCTCCAAGAATTTGTCTGGCAACTTCGTGTGTGAGTTCTACAGGTGTTTTGGCTAAGGTCCTATAGGAGACTTCTTTTTCTCTTGGAATAAGCATTAAGGTGTTCCACCGGCCTTCTTGGCATGCTTTGACACATTTTGGCTTTCCATCACACAAATCACAGATTACAATGTAGTTTCCTTCTGGATGGAGGTGTGGAACATTTCCCGGACAAGCCTCTATGCATTGACCGCATGCAGTGCACTTTGCAACATCTACGTTTACCGCCCCAGTTTTACCGTTTACGGATAGGGCACCCGTTGGACACGCTTCAACACATGGATAATCCTCGCATTGGAAACATAAATGGGGAATCTCAACTCCCGGGACAATCATGAAAATCCGTATTTTTGAAGCTTCAGGCCAGATTTTGCCTTCGTGATAGAGCGAACACGCGATCTCGCATCTCCTGCATCCGCTACAATTTCCATAGTTGCGCTTAATCCACACTCGTTCGTCTCGGCTCATACCGCATAGCTTACTGCATAACAAAAAAAGTTTTCTCTTTCGAGCTAACTAAGCATGTATGCACTAAAACCCTAGTGGCGATGTGCCCCGCAAACTCCCCTTTTTTTCCAACTTTTATTCTGCGCCGGCAGATCTGGATGAAACTACAGCAAGAGCAATTAAGTTTCTTGTTTAAACATGTTGTCTAGCACTTCAGTGAACTCAAGTAATCGGTCTATGTTGATGTACTCGCCTGCCGTATGAGCCATGTGTCCAGGGCCAATTATCGCGGTTTTTATTCCAGCATCGTGGTAGAGGTAGACTGAATCGGTCCTTCCAAGTTCTATCCGGAGAGAAGGCCTGTATCCAACCGTGCGGAAAACCGATTCAACAACAAGAGAGATAACCTCTTCGTTTTTATCAACGATGTAAGGCAACTGAACTTTTGGATTGAAATCGCACTCTACCTTGACTTCCCTTATCTTCTCAAGTGCCGAACGTATCGTTTCTATTGCTTCTTTAGGTTTCTCGTCGGGAAAGAGCCTTCTTTCACAGGTTAATTTACACTCTCCTGGAACAATGTTTATTGCCCTTCCACCTTCGATGATGGCCACGTTAACGGGCATTCCAGCTTCAAACCCGTCTATTTTGTATTTTCCCGGCGGAATCTGCCTAATTGCAGTTATCACCTTAACCATGTCGTATATCGCGTTTCTTCCAAGATTCGGTGTTGAGGAATGAGCCTCCTTTCCAAGAGTTTTCACGGTGAAAGACACTCTTCCCGTACATCCAGTGCTTACTGTCCATTTATCGTTAACTACGGTGGGCTCAATGTTTATGCCGTAATCTGCAGTGAAGCCTGGATTATTCGAGAGAAAGTACGGTGCTCCTAACCATCTTCTTCCACGATACTCGATTGCATTGTCTTCATAGTTCATGAACTGTACAATCAACTTGGAAAACCTGCAGCTTTCTAGGCGCGAAAGTGCAGAGAGGGTGGCGGCTATCCCACCCTTGGCGTCAGACGCTCCGAGTCCGTACAGCCTATTACCTCTCAACATGGGAACGAGGGTGTCCTCCCATTCACTTGATGGAGGAACCGTGTCAAAATGCGTATTCATCAGGAACGATTTCTTCCCGTCGAAGGCTCTTTCCGCAGTGACATTGAAAAGCTCATCAACACTGACATTAAAGCCTAACCTTACGAGATGATCTGACAGGAAGGAGGCGCAATCTTTCATGCCCTCCTCAACTTTGTCTGATGTAACTTGATAGGTGGGAAACTTTATGAGTTGCTTCAGAATTTCTACAGGGTCCATGCTCTCAACAACCTTTTTCCAAGTTTGAACGTGTATACAAAAAGTTTTACAGCTTATATTTCTTCACGAAATTAGCAAGAATGCGCCCCCAAACACATTCGCCGAAATGTATCACAACAATGAGATTGCTGATCCTGTTTTGGGCAAACCCCCTCTCTTTTTTCTTAAGTGACGTTCTCCGAGCTGGGGAGGTCACCTGCAAACTCCCACTTTCTTCGTGTCCAACCGCCTTATGATCATAGAACAGAAATAATCAGTCAAGCTTCCTCAATGCATGCATCTTGCTTGACATTCATGTTCTTCTGAAGCAAATTCGGAAAACAAGAGTCTAAGTACCACGACAAGAGAAAGGTTAAATTCGAAGGGGAATAGCTATTTCTGTGGAGGGATAAATCCTGCCGTTCTTGAAGAAAATTAAAAAGAAGACAGAAGAAATGGCAAAAAAAGGGGTAGACATCGGAGAAAAGACTGCTAAGAAAGGTGTCGAGATAGGGAAGAAGGGCGGAAAGAAAGGAATCAAAGAAACCAAGAAAGTTGCCAAGAAAACAAAGAAAAAACTCGAATAGTCATCTTGGTCAGGTCAATCCTTTCTTCTGCGAGTGCCCAAAAAAGCTTAAAGTCGAATAACACTACGTTGAAGAAGTGGTGAAAATGTCGAAAGAGGACAAAATGCTGGAAGAGTTGAAGCGAATTAGAGAGTTGCTTGAGGCTAAGCCTCTTCCACCACCTCCAAAAGGACTGTGGAATGAGTTCAGGGACTTCCTTTCAAAATACAAGGTTATGGGATTGGCTGTTGCGTTCATTATGGCCATATACCTCGGTGCCTTGGTTAAAGCGCTTGTTGACGACTTTGTCATGCCGATAGTTACTCTTGCAATGCCAGGCATCGAATGGGAAACCATTGCAGCTGGACCATTCCGTGTGGGGCATTTCATTGGTTCCCTGATAACCTTTCTCATCGTAGCCTTCGTAATCTTCATATTAGTTAAGGTCACCAAGCGATGGGGAATCGAATAGCATAGACTACGGAACAAAAACAGAAAATAAGGCACACTCAATCATCAGCTTAGGTGTTCTGCTTCATCTTGCTTGATATTCTCATTCCAGATCTTGTTCTATTTTTTCAGCGTAAAAGCAGATGCAGTCTACCTCTCTGAGTTTTGCCTCAATCTTCTCCAATTCCTTTTCCAAATTCTTGCCTTCAGGACGGTATTTAGTAGGTCTAATAAACCAAATAGT
>JAUWZP010000109.1 GCA_030615265.1 Candidatus Bathyarchaeota archaeon | reverse complement strand
AAAACGCGGAGACGAAGAAGTATTGCTGCAATATAGCCCGGTTGGCACCTGGAACCGCATGGACTTAACCTTCATCGTCAAAAAAGGCAAAACAGAACACAGATTCGGTTTCAACGTTCAAGAGAAGGCCTACAAGAAATTTACAGCTAAAAGCCGGGTTGACATGGACATGACGCCAAGCGATGAGACAAGAGAGCAGCTAGCGAAATTCTTCCGGGAAATCGTCAAGACCAACAAAGACCCCTGGACACAAAAAGATGTTTGACTATATAATTATCAATAACAAGCCAGTAGAAACCATTCATCTTGAACTAGGACAGCCACGAACAAGAATAACACTTGATGAAACTAAATGGAAAGTTACATCGCATCTTGCAGATTCAGGTTCTATTCAAGCCATATTAATCTCTCCAAGGCTATGTAGAAAATGTGGTCGAAGAATTTACAAACGAAAAGAGGATGGTTCTT
Organism: Candidatus Bathyarchaeota archaeon; assembly: GCA_030615265.1. Taxonomy (GTDB): domain Archaea; phylum Thermoproteota; class Bathyarchaeia; order Bathyarchaeales; family Bathyarchaeaceae. The sequence continues at coordinate 3,689 of JAUWZP010000109.1, read as the reverse complement.
CAATCTGCGATTACTGCGATAATAAACCGAGGAAACAAAAATGAGTGATCCAGTAAAAAATAATTACGTTACCATAGAGGAACTAGAAAGACGTGGACAAGTCATATATTATCCCGGACCTCCAGGAAACATTATTACACCCTGCTACTGCGAAAAATGCCAAAAATTCTCCTCATGCACCGCCGACCATAAACGCCACCTCTGCATCCCTAAAAACACGTCAAAACAAAAACTAACCCCCACCGACCTAGACCGTCTCCCATGGACAACCTTCAGAAAAGGAAACGGAGAGTGGATTTTTAGCAATCAAGCCCCCTACCTACTAACAGCAATCATCAATGGAAACTCAGTCTTCGGAGCCTACCGCTACTGGACTTACGGGGACAACAAATTTATAGCCCGGCGAAAAATTGGAGTCCGCTAACTTTGAAGAAATACAAGCACTTCAGGGCCAAATGCCTAATCTGTCCTTGGGCCTCAGATGGCGGGTCAGTTCCGATCTTCGAGGGATACGCAGGCCTAAGACACGTGCGAGAAGAACACCCGGATGCTGAGGGCTTTGTGGTAGCGATTGAAAAGTTCTCCGGGGAGAGAGGTAAGCGAAAGTGACAGCTGACACCAAGACGAAAAAGAACAGGGTTCAAATCCCCGATTTTTTCTAAGGTTTCCACACATGCGTTTTAGGGCAAAAACGACATCACCATAACATAGTTTGGTGACATTTTCGGTATTAACCCCCTCACCAACATCACGGAAGAACCACATTTTTTCCTCTTTTGCATTGAATAAGGCTTATATGCACCTATGCACCAATTATAAGTGATGAAAAATGAAAACTAGCCATTTCATTCTAGCATGCGCGGGACTCGCAAGCGCGACTGTTTTAATCGCTATGAAAATTGAGGCAGATGCTCGAAAGAGGGAAGCAAAGCTTTGAGGGAAATAAAAGATGGGTCGAATTAATCAGGTTATAGACGATAAACTTGAAGCGGAGTTTAGGGAGGCAGCCCGGAAAAAGTTTGGCGACAAAAAAGGATCTCTAAAAAAGGCCTTCAAAGAAGCTGTTGAGATGTGGATAGCGGCCAATAAACCGCTTCAAGACGAAAAAAATATTCAAGTGAGATGAAACGCTTTGTCTGAAATCGTTGACGATCTGATCTGTCCAGGATGCAGCGGAAAAGAATTTCTTGAGGGGCCACATGGCGGCATGGCTGTTAACGTCAAATGTAAGAGCTGCGGATACAGGTTAAACGTTGCAGCTCTACCTAACGGTAAATTCTGGATAGTTGACAAAATAGGGAAGGTTCCACAGGAAACGTAGGGGTGTGAGGAAACAAACATGGCTAAATATCGAGTAAGTGTAGAGTGGAAAAATCTATCTGTTACAAGAGGGTCTCGTAGCAACAATTTTTTAAGCCATAGAGAACTTGATGCCTTCCTTGACGGCTTGGACTACGGTGTAGCACATGGAAAACCCGACAAGATAACCGTTACTCCTATCCTCCGGGAAATGAAGAAGTCCGAAACAGATTAAACAAAATTGACCTGCTGATGTGTGAGGAAACAAACATGACCGAGTTTAAGAGCCGAAATTTCGTGGCTACCAAGGGCTGCCTAAACCGTCTGCTGAATCCTACGCAGGTATGCGTAAATCTAGGTGAAGCAAAGAACACGGCCACAGGCAAGAAAGCGTTTTACTGTAACAGAGACTTCCCCAAGCACTGTAGCGAATACGGCTGCCCAAAAATGATGTCCATATCCCAAGAATGGATGAAAGACCTGAATAAACTGAAGAACTACGAGTAAAAGACGAAAAAGGAAGCTGAAAAAACATGATAATTTGTCCTGCAGAATTCGAGCAACCCGACCCTAAGACCCCCGGCTACTCCATGACAGAAGTTGACTATTACAGCTGGATACCCAGCCACATGGCAACAAAAGAGATCCCGAATCACAGGTTAAGCCTAAGAAAGAACCTCAAGACCGGAGAATTTGAAGCCTACCGAAGATACTTTAATCCGCTGCTAATCAGCCGCAAAAACGTGACTATGATAACCGGGGCAGACACGGGCCTAGAAACAGTGGCCTTCAAAAGCAAGGAATTTAAGGAGATCGTGAAGTTCGTTAACGAAGAGTATAGCAAGTACCATGGCGCCGAAGAGAAGCTCGACCAAATATGCCAACATAGGCCACCGATCAAAACTACGTTCTGTCCGATATGGAAGAAGCTTTCAGTAGACGAAAAAACTAAGATCATTATAGAAAACCGCAAAAAAAGGTGAACAGAAACGCCTAAGAACATCATTTTGTATTCAGGACCAAAATGCCCGGTATGCAAACAGTTAAAGCGTTGGTTGAAAAGACACAAGATTCCCTTTGAAGAAAAAAGCATTGCAGACACCGATGTTATGGCCGACCTGGTTATGCGGAACGTTCATCTGCAAAGTGCGCCCGCATTGGAGATCAACGGTGTAGTGTTTATTCGATACTGATAAAGCTAGGAGGGGGTGAAGAAAATACAGAAAGTTAAGAACTGGTACGAGGAAGCAAGAAATCAGGGAATGACGATAAAAGAGATGCTCGCAGCCGCCAAGAAAGGATTTAGTAGGGTTGAACAAGCAAAGCTGCTAATTCTTATCGCGTATGATCTAGACCTGGTATCTGCTGACGTTGTAGTTGTAAACTCGAAATGGAGATTTGACGTGTGATCGTGGGGTTCATGCGGAGAAATGCGAGGCGAATACAACGTTATTCACCACTGCCTCACCGGATAGAACATGACTCTTATCTCCCCCTGATGGTGAAAGTCCTGTCCGGCAACTCTAAAGCATGAAACCCGCAAACTCTTTTTCTATATTTCATGTTCTACAGAGCTAACAACACATTTATATGCACCTATGCACCTACCCAAATGGAGGAAAAACAATATGAAAACAAAACGATTGGCAACAACAATCTTGATGGCAACGATACTGACACTATGTATGGTTTCAATGCTTCCAATTTTAGCAGTAAGTGCAGGTACAATCCCAGTAGAATATGAATTTACAGGGACTACAGGAATCCAACCCGTAGACATTACAGTTGTGGACGATGGAAATACAATAACATGGTCTGTTGATTTTCCAGGAGAAGCACCGTATGACGGTGTTACAGAGGGAAACGGGCATTTCGCCGTTGGATTGGTCATAGCTCTCGATGGTGAGGGCGAGGGGCCGGCATTCCAGATACACAACAACGATGGAACAGACAGCAACTTTGACTGGGGAACGTGGCTCATGAGTCCATGGGGTCCAACCATTGATGATGGCTGGATGGGATGGCACTCAAGCTATGACAATACACTTGTCAGTGAACTAGACTGGGTCAGCTGCACTGGTGGAAAATACAATGAGGTTAACCCTGACGGCATATTCACAGTCGCCATAGACAAAGACCAGTTCGGAGAAAGTTTCCATTGGGCATTAAACTTGGCAATTGGCAGTGGGTTCTTCGGCGACTATCTAACGTATGAGCAAATGTCATATCCAGATGGTGATTCTCCTTCATTCAACTGGGCTACGCCATTAGTAGACATGAACATACCAAACTATGAACTTGCAGAATTAGTAGAGGGAGTCGCACAGATACACCTATCACCCCAAGAAGGATTCGCCACCACTATTGTCGGAGAATACTTCGCACCCGAG
>JAUWZP010000114.1 GCA_030615265.1 Candidatus Bathyarchaeota archaeon | reverse complement strand
TTTCCACTTGGGTTCTCATCGCTCACTTGATTCCACTTCCTTAGTAGTTTTTAAAGATGGTCTCACTGTGATTTTCACGACACTAGGTCTAATCACTTTTCCTTTCATAATATATCCCTTCCTTATTTCCTCGATGATTTTTCCTTCCTCATCACTCTCAACTCTTGCTATGGCCTCATGTTTTGATGGGTCAAATGCTTGACCAATACACTTTATGGGAGAAACCCCTTCCTTCTCTAATACCTTTCTCAACTTTTTCATAATCATTTCAACACCTTGGAGAAAGACTGCTATTGATTCAGTTTGCTTACCTTCTTGGACCGCTACTTCGAGTTCATCTACAATTCCCAGTAACTCAAGAACCAGACGCTCGTTACAGTATTTTCTGACTTCTTCAAGTTGACGATCCAATCTTTTCTTCAAGTTCTCAAAGTCTGCCTGCATATATTTGAGCCGATTTAGGTAATCTTCCGAACGTTTCTTCTCTTCCTCTAAGGCGTTAGCCAATTTCTCTAGCTTCCCATTTTCCTTAATGGTTTCGTCTGCTCGGGTAAGGTTCTTGTCCTGTTCTTCAATCTGGTCTTTAGCTTGTTTTTTCGCCGTTTCTTCATTCACCTAAGATTCTCTCCCCTCAGTATCTTGGATTTTGTTAGGCAAACGAAAATATATATGTCACGACGCATGCTGCATGCATGCTTAAATTATTAATACAAGTTGAAACAAACAATGAATCAAGGCAAACCCGAAGAACCAACCAAAATAATTGAGAAAGGAGTGAATAATGGACCGAACCAAGAAAGAATCTTTGCTGGAGCGATATTGGAGACTTAGAGGAGAAGCGGACGAATTATATCAGAGACGAATGAGAGAAATCGGTCAAAGAATTAGCGTGGAAATGAGAAAGTCGGTACAAAGAGAACTTGATGCTTTGGAAGATGCAATAGAGAGAGCAGACCTTGTTGAGGTTTTGCGTCACAAATTAATATTAGAAGTCCTATTGGGACAAAATTCTAATTGAATACATGCATGCATTTGTGAAACAAGCTTCTATACGTTTAGAATGGGAAACACAGATAGGATGGCACAGAATTACCTTCCTACTAGAAACCTTTCTACTTAAATTATTAGGGATAGGAAAATCCTATGTTTACGGAGCCTCCTATAACCTATTTCATAATTCCCACACGATGGGGGAAATTAATAAAACAAATGTTGTAAACAATATATTGATAGTTTTAAAACCTCTTTTTGAATGCTTTTTCTCGCCACTTTTGTTTCCAGCTCTTCCATCCCGTCTTTACCAGCTTTTCTCTGATTTTGGGTTTTTCCGCAACCCATTCTAGAAGCGGCCAGAAACGTCTCTTGTCTCCCAGTCTTTCTGTTGGCACTCCCACTTCTTTGCACCATTCTCCGTAGCTTCTCTCAACCAACTCTTGGAGGTGGCCGGTGATTTGTACTTCTTCCACGTTGAATCCCCAGTCTCGCAGGTGTCTACGTATGCTGGAGAGAACGTATCCTGAGAAGACCTTGAAACGGGTTTCCCTGTCAGGCCGCATCACCTCAACGATCTCCTCTGCAATCTTCACGGTGTCATCCAAGTACTGTTTATTTTCGAAGTTGGGCGGCTGGAAGGAGGAGACCGAGATCCGGCGTTCCATGTACCTGCGTTCTGGAAGTTTGAGGGCGCCGATTACCACGCCTAAAATAAGGTCTTCCCATCCAGCATCATCTATCAAAATCTCCTTTCTAGACAGAAACCGATCCAACTCCATAACCTACGTCACCAAAATCTTCAACGAATTGACTCTTTTCAACCAGTTATGCTTTTCTACCGACCATACGCGCTGCTTCTCCATCAAACAGTAAGGAATGAATGTGTAGAAACCTTCTCTAAGTGTTTCTTTTATATCGCCGGGGATGTCTTCATCATTCGCCTGCGCGCGAAATAAGCGAGGGTCCAGATGAAGATGTCGCGTTTTCGCTATCAGCAAGGAAAACCTAAAACACTGCCGAATAGAGTTTAGTTACCATGCGATGTTCTGATTGCGGTAAGTGTTGCGAAGGAACTGAAATGCCGCTTTCAAAAGAAGACATTATAAGACTAGAGAGGCTGGGCTTCAGTCGAGAAGATTTCACTGTTACAGCCGGAGATGGACTGACCATGTTAAGAAATGTTGGAGAACGGTGCTATTTTTATGACCCTGAAGAGAAGAAATGTCAAGTCTATGAGCATAGGCCATTAGGATGCTTCATATACCCTGTTATATACTCAAACGATGAAGGTGTCATAGTTGATGAATTATGTCCAATGGGACAGACGATTTCAGAACAAGAATTGAGAACAAAAGGGAAAATCCTTGACAAACTCTTGAAAAAGATAGATAATAAAAGCGTGCAACTCCACCAAATTCATGATATTCTCTAAGGAGGATTCGAATGCCCAGAGTTGAAGCTTCTATAAATATCGAAAACGTCGTGGGAACTGCCAAGTTAAATCAGAGGATTGATTTAAACGCAGTGGTGAAAGGCAATCCAGGAGTTGAGTACCGCCCCGAACAGTTTCCGGGACTGGTCTTCAGACTAAAGAGACCCAAGACGGCTACTCTAATCTTTAATTCTGGAAAGATGGTTTGCACAGGAGCCACGAAAGAAGAAGACGTTTACAAAGCGGTTGCTAAACTTCATAAGAAACTTGAGGAAAAAGAACTGATATACTACGAGTAAACATGATAAAAAGAAACCCGAACACCGAGAAGATTGAGATTCTTGAAAAGGTTGACGAGATCACGAGTTTTCAGATCGCATGCATGCACGGGCGCTTATTTGGTTTGTTCCCAAGATTCTATGAGTTCCCTGATAATCCTCGCCGCAGGATTTTCCTCGT
>JAUWZP010000056.1 GCA_030615265.1 Candidatus Bathyarchaeota archaeon | reverse complement strand
AAATATTCTAATAGATTCTTTCTGATGTAGGTTCCCGAACAATCAATAAACTTGTCTGAAGGCTGATTAGTTCTCCAATCTATAAAAATTCGCAGTCTTAAATGCCTATTTTGGATATTGTTGGTCACTCCGTAATCAACTGCTAAGCGACCACTTCTATCCACATAAATAGTTGCATTAGGATATTTTTCCAGAAACTTCTGAGCTTCCAATGTTTGACTCGCTATCTCTATATATTCTTCATCGCTAATCCCCGTATCATAAAAGGTTCTTGGTCTATACAAGTCATATAGGAGATAGAATCCACATGAAAAAAGAACGACTGAAACTGCTACAAGGGATACTATTACAATGAGAGTTCGTTTCTTCATGAATCTTGCCCATCATATAGAATGCTTTTCAGCCCCAAAAGAGTTTTGCATGCATGTTAGCATTCAATGTTTGCTTCATCTTGCTTGATAATCGTATTCAATGAAAACAGTTACTATATAGGAGATGTAACTTTTACAGAACATAAAGACTAAAAAAGGAAAATTTAGGTTTGCTCTTTTCTCTTCTCTCTAAGAGTTATGACTGCAATTACTATCCAGCAAGCTCCAAAGATGAAAGCAATACTCAGAAGAGGATACCATAGTGGATGCACCCACAGACCAGGTTCTATAATGAGACCTAGATGTAGTTCCTCAATTAGTTCTTTGATACGCCACTGTTGCGACAGGATACCTCTCATTTCACCAAAGTTATAAGCTATCGCTATTGCTAAGATGACGGTTGCTAGGACAAGACTTCAACTGTTATTCTAATTATTTTGCTCATCTTTTCATCCCTGTGCTTTGTTACGCCATTTAACTCATAGTATCAATTCCTTTCCTTAAGTTGCATGCATGCATTATGGAAGATTCTTAGATTTATCATTGCACTCGTGTCCATTCATCCTCAAGAACAAGATTCATAGCAAGAGTGATTTCTCTCTCTCTGAAGGGGATGATGACTCGAAACTCGGAAACAAAGAATATTTTTTGCTATGTGAACTTAGAGCCTCTTTAGAGACAACCGATAAGCTATTACCCCTAAGGCAAATAGAATCAGACCGGAGATTGTCATGTAGATGATTTCTGGCATCACCGCTTCAAATGGAAGATTTTTGGTCATAATATTTTGCATGGCGTTGACTAGTTTTGTGAACGGAAGAGCCTCGCCGAAGATTTGAGCTGGTTCTGGCATTATAGATAGAGGGAAGAAGGCTCCGATGAAAAATTGGAGTGGAACACTGATCAAAACTGCGATAGAATTGGCAGCCTCTTCGTTTTTTGCAAGAGACGAGATTATTAGTCCGATCCCTATTGCAGAAAGTGCTCCTAAGAAGATTGCCAAAACAATTGCGGGAATATTCCAGTAGAGATTAACTTGAAAAAGAAGTATGCCACTAGCAAGCAGGATGACTGCAGATAGATAGACGATTGCTAGGCAGGAGATGAACTTCCCCACTAGAACAGTTATGGGAGAAACCGGTGCGATAATCATTCGCTGAAAGGTTCCTTTTGTGCGTTCACTCGCGATGGCCACAGAAGCATGGTTTAACCCGCTCCAAAGGAGAACAAGGCCTAGCGTGCCCGGAACCATGAAGTCGATCCATCTTAGCGGGCGTCCGGAAACATCTGCTTCATTGGTTGAAACTGTGATTGGGTCGGCGAGAACTTTAGCATAGCCCTGAAGATCTTCTGGAATTTGACTAATCGCGATTTCTTGATAAGATTCTATAAATCCAGAGATGAAGCCGAGAATGCTTTGCCGTGCGATCATGGAGCCTGTGGGGTCGCTTGGATCTGTGTAGAGATCAAGACGGGCTTTTGTTGGGATTGTATATTGGAAAGAAAGTGCTTCTGTAAAGTTGGCTGGTATAACCACGGCAACCTTGATCTCCCCGCGGCCAATATCATATGCAGCAGTGCCATTGTTGTCTTTATCGCCGTACTCGCTGTATTCGTAAACTGTGAAGTTGATGTCTTTCAGCGCTTGGACAAATGTGTCTCCAATTGTACTGTTCAGAGAGGCGGTGCCATTTACATCGATCGTTGTTCCGTCGAGGTTGACAGTTCCCACTTGGATGCGGCTTGTTTCTCCTGTGCCTTGAGTGCCGAACGTGAAGCCAATTATAATCAGGAAAAACAGGGGAAAGAGCAATGTGAAGAAGATGGCGGTTTTGTTTCGTGCAATTCCAAGAAAGTCTGTTTTTGCAATTGCGAATACTTGATGTATCGTTCTCTTGAGCTTCATAATTGTTCCTCTTCTTCTCTCAAGCTTCGTCCTGTGAGTGAAATGAACACGTCTTCAAGAGTGACGCGGGAAAGTTCAACGGATAGGATTTTTGTTCCCACAGAGAGGATGGCTGATACTACGTCTGGAAGGATATCCTCTGCTCTTTTGGTGATTATTTTTAGTGTTTCGATTTTTTCGTTTTCATCATAAGACCTGTAAGACCTTTTAACTCCTGAAATCTTCTGTACCGCTTCAATCAGTTTCGTGGTTATTTTGTCTGGAACTACTGTTATTGTATTTTCCATTTTGACTTTTTTAACGAGTTGACGAGGACTGCCTAACGCGATGATTTTGCCCTTGTCCATAATTGCCACTTGATCGCATAGTTCTTCCGCTTCATCCATCATATGTGTTGTTAGTATTATGGTTTTTCCTTCCTTGTGCAATGTCCGAATTATTTCCCAGAGAGCCAGCTTGTTTTTTGGGTCGAGCCCGGCGGTAGGTTCGTCCAACAGGATGACTTGAGGCTCATGCAGAAGAGCAACAGCTATGTTGACGCGGCGTTTCATGCCACCAGAGTAAGTGGAAATGTGGCGTTTTACAGCTTTTTCGTCCAGCTGAGTAAACTTCAAAAGTTCCTCAATTCTATTCCTAAGTTTGCCTCCTGACAATCCGTAAAGTTTTCCGAAAAAGGCAAGGTTTTCGCGAGCGTTCATGTAATCGTAAAGAACGATGTCTTGGGGAACAACGCCGAGTAATTCTTTCACTTTCATGGGATTATCTTGAATGTTGTATCCTCCAACTTTAATTGTGCCTGAAGTAGGGTTTATCATCCCACAAAGCATCTTTGTAAGCGTGGACTTTCCAGCGCCATTCGGTCCCAACAAGCCAAAGAGTTCTCCTCTCGCAACGTTCATCGAGACGTTGTCCACAGCTACGGTGTCTTCGAAACGTTTAGTGATGGAATCTACTTCAATGTCATTCAAATTCATGGGTTCAGTATCCCTTTCCACCGAAGGCAAATTAATTTGAACTAAGTATTTAACATTGTGCAATATTTCTATTCGGGCTCTATTATGACTGCGGTACCTGTTGCGGATATCAACATGATTGTTTCCCCCCATGTTAGATGTCTCTATGTCCATGCCAATGATCGCGTTCGCTCCGATCTCTTTCGCTTTTTCTATCGTCCTTTCTATTGCTTCAACTCTGGCTTTCTCTATCTCAGACGTGAATGCATGCATGCAGTAGTGCACAAGTCAACCAGATTCTCTGACGAAGAGATAGATGGATGTGAGCAAGGATCAAGCGATATAGACGAGTTGGATATAATTCATATTAGAGAATGGGCAGGTTTTCGAGCTTATCACAAAGGTCATGACTATCCAGCTGTACGTGGCACTGTGATTGCCAATGGCAATGAAGCGATGCTGTTTACAACGGGTTACGTTTCACCTCTTGGAACCTATCCTGGACCATCTTCACCAAGACCACTTCACCTAATATGCCAAAAGTTGGATACCTCCATTGAATCTGTTTGTCGTGACATATTGGGCCTAACCAAGCTTGATTGGAATTCTTCAACATTCAGCATAAGGATGCCGGTGACTATTGCAGTTTCGAGAAAAGTAGGAGCAGTGATGGCAGAAATGGTTTCAGCAGGAGGTACTCCTCCCTCTAGCTATAGGTTCTATATGTAAGACTGTGCAAAAGCAACCCAAAAAAAGAGACTGTGCAGGCGGTGCTTAATAATTTAAGGAGCCAAGTTCTACAACATCACAGTGAAAAAATAGTGAAGTAGGTTCAAGGAATGAACTCTTTGAAGAAAACTCTAAATATAGAATGTTCCTGTGGACATTGGAACAACATAACGTTTGATACAGTCTTTTTTGAACCTCCTTTACCCGAGCCTAAAGTAAGAATGATGAAGCGTATGTACAAGCCACTTGAGGAAACGAAGTGTTCCAAATGTGGTAGAGTGATTGCTAAGCCTGAAGAGCTTTTTGACATAGTGAAAGGTAGAGAAGCAGTAAGATATCGTATCAAACAAAGTAGTTGACAAACTCTCAGACCTAAAAGCATGCATGCCTTTCACAAAAGGTTAAACATCAATTAGAAGTGGGAATCTCTAGGTATTTTTCTGGGAAGATTCTGGAAAAATCCCATCTGGCATCTTTGTCAATAATTCCCTCTTCTTTGCATTTCCGAAACATTTTCTTGGCAAAATCAATATGCTCTTTTAGGTCCTGTTCTTTAAGAAAGCTTTCATGCATTTCCCCTTCTCCTATCTCGTACACATGCATAATCGCCCAACAGAAATCACTAAATAGTTGGAACTTCAAAAAAATCGGAATTCTTTTTCTTAGTTCTGGATCTGTTTTGACTTCTAAATATCCTTCTAGAAACAATTCTTTCTGTCTATCGGAAAAGTCAAATGAATTAAAGATGATTGCTATTTCATATGCTGGATCGATTATCCCCATATATTCCCAGTCAATTAATCTTGGCTTTTTTCCTTCTGACCTAATAACATTCTGAGGTGCAATATCCCCATGTCCTAGAACGTAGTAAGGTTTCTTGTCAAATTTCAGTTTTTGAAGTTTTCCGTAGGAGTTTGTGAGGATACCTTCAAACTCTCTTTTCTCTCCGAAATAGATTTTTCTTTTTGCTTTAATGTAATCAATTCTCCAGCATACTTCATTCAGAATATCCGTTTTAGATGACCCGATTTTTTCCAAATGCTCTTTAATATCATCTACGTTTGTGCTGTGTAGCTGTGCAACGATTCTTCCTAATTTTCTCAAAGTATTTTCGTCAAGTCTTCTGCATTCTTCTAGGCTCTTTCCTTCCAAATATTCCAGAATGACAAAAGTCTCCCCCAAATATTTCTTTGAAGCTTCAAAATGAAAAACCTTTGGAGCTATACCTAGGTGTTCAACAATTCTTAAAGATTCATATTCCTTTTCAGATTTATTCGGAGAACGAGGATCCATATTAATTCTAACAGTAAACTTTTTCCCATTTATTATTGCCAGATAGTTAAGATTGCTTTCACCCAATCCGATTCTTTTGATTCTAATAGATTTCGTCTTGTTTAAACCGAATATTTTTGGGTCAAGTTTCCGAAGATACCCTTTGATTATTTGTCCATTTCTGTCCATATTGAAGACTTTCCTATCAAGATTAGAAATGCATGCATATCAGGTTGCATTAATAATTTAAGGCACACACCAAACCTTTTTTTGGGAAAATATCAGCTTTAAGTTAGATTGTATATGCTATTAAGAAGTGGATGAGTTTCAAAGTGGATGGAAATTTAGTCGACGCATTAATGGTTTTGTGTTCTTTTATTTACAACATTGCTGGAATCTTGATATTTGTATTAAGGGCTAATGAACGAAAACAATTGGAAGCTAAGTTGGGACCAGTGTTTAACATCTTATTAATTCCTTTTTCCCTTTTTTGGGTTTATAATCTGATTAGTGGCAGGGATTCTGGTCGATTGATAACAAGCATTCCCATAATCATATTCTTAGCCTATGATCTCTGGTATCGAACATTCACAGACAAGAAGCCATATCATCATCCTAAACATTGGCCCATTGGTCTCTACGCTTATTTATTGTTGTATCAATTAAGTGGCATCATGTTGAATGGCTATTCTTTTATGATATCTTTACTCTATGGCTACATTGTTTTAGCCAGTTACTTCGGTAGTTTAGCAGCTTATGGTTACTATCAATACAAACATAAGAGAGAGGTTAAAATTTAAGCCCAAAACCCAATAATTTTTAATATAACTTGAAAACATCTGTGCTATGTTTAATTGATATTTGCTTGTAGGGAGGTGATTAAATGGAAATTGAAATTGCGACTTTGATTGCAGGTGTTTTGATAATGGTAGGAGCAATTATCGCAGGAGGAACAATCTATGCTGGACTAGAAAAACTGGCCGATGCGACAAATAAACAAAAATAAATGCCTTTGTTGAATGGGGGACTTGTCCATATACGGGTTGCATGCATGCATCAACCTATATCCAACTCTTCTCTGTTTTCTCTGTAATTCTTGTCAACAAAGCGTAAAGGAGAACTGTAGTGATGATCACAAATGAAAAGCGACCAAAACCAAAGTTTAACTGTGTGTCCGTCAAATACAAGAGAAAGTTGAGGAGAATTGCAATGAACAATGCGAGGGCAAGCATCTTCGTTCTTGGTGACATGATTACCTCCTTTCTTATCTAATCTTGATGCTAATTAGTTCTTTTGTTTCTGCTGTAACTGTTACAGATTTACTTTCACTCTCCAGTCTGAACTATCTGCAAGTCTGTTTCTTCGAGGGCTTTAAAAGGTTACAACTTGAAGTCTTAGTTTCTTCCCCAAGTAGCCACCTCGCCTGTTGTGGGAGAAAAGAGAGAGAAAGGAGAATCATCGAAAGTCACCTTCTCCCACCTCTCCCACAGAAGGAAATAGAAATGGTTAGATGCTTCAACTGTTGCAACTTGATTAAATCATGGAAACCTACAACTAAGTCTGATTGGCTGTTTGAGGAAAAGTGGAAATGCAAAGTCTCTGGTGAACAGTTTGCTGATTATCATCTCATTCATCAGGAAAGAGAATGCAAACACTATGAAAAACGACCAACGCTTTTGTTGACTCAGCTGGAAGAAGAACATGCTCAGTGAGTGCCTCACTAAACCATGTTCACTGTGTGGGAAACGGATAACTGGTGGGAACTGGTTTTGTCCTCACTGCAAGCTCTGCGTCTGTTTTCTCTGCGGAATCAAATTGGGCAGACTAGAGTATCCACTGAGATGTCCTATGTGCAAAGGAAAACTAGACTAGAGAACATACTTCGCAACTGTTGAATTGGCTATGTAAGCACACAAACTTACTCTTTTTGTGAAATGCCACACGGTTCACGAAAAACTGACTGTTGATATATATCCGAACTGCGGAATAGTTTTATTAGCTTTCCTAAACGATAACGAGTGAGATTCGTAGCAGAACAACTGCGTGAGAGACTTATGTCTCCATAGTCAGTTTACCTCAATCTGCTACGAATCCTCAAACTTCTCACATTTACTTCTATTTCACCCTACTCTCTTCAGAACGCTAGATGTCGTTAACTCGCCAGTTTTAAAAGCACTAGTTCATGTTGAGAATACTGAAAGTGATTCAATGCCTCAGAGTATTCAATGTGAAGAATGTGATACGGTCCTGTACGAAGGAGTTGAGGTGAAGTCTCCGTATGAAATTCTTGAGCTTTATGAGGGTAAGTGTCCGAAGTGCAATAGAAAACTATCAGCAACTCCCATAAGAGTAGAAGTCAAAAAGGCAAACAACTAGGTCTCTTATTGTGTGAAATCAGCAAACTTTTCGTTAGTGTTTACTTCATCTTGCTTGATATTCATTTCTTCTGTAGATATTCACAGTATTACTGTGATAATCCGATTGCTAGAAGTTTAATCAGTTGATTAAGAACAGAAGGATAAAGAAGACCCTTGCGTTTTAAGACTTGGAGAGTTCTCGGCGAACAAACACGTATAGCGTAGCAATGTAAACTGTCGCAATAGGGATCGCAATAATCCCTATTGCCATAAGCACTTTGGCAACATCGTTGGAAAACCACAGCAACAGAAACCGAAGGGAATTTGGCAACACATCCGCTAAATGAGAAAAGTCAAACGGGAAAACTACGAACAGCCAGACAATCGTAACAGTGCTCAAAGCCATATCAAGTATATCGAAAGGGCGTAGCATGTTCTTGCGACCAACAAAGCCCTTTGCGACAGCCATGACCAAACCAAACAATGCAGGGGCGTAAAGCAAGAAGGTCTCTGCTGGACCAAACTTTGAAGTGAAAAATCCCGTGGACGACGTTTGATGGACAACAAAGAACACTAAGAACAGCAAGGTGGCTAAAAAGCTTGCAACCGTCCCCCCCACTCGCTCAGAAAACGGGATACTATCTTTCTTCGCCTCTCCCTCAGCGTGCCTAGCAAACCAATTCTTAGTCGCTTTCTTCTCGCTCAAATCATCTTCACCGTTTAATCCTAATAGACGAAGAGTTCAGTTTATATGACTTATGGAAGGTTCTTTTGGATTCTGATATCTCATTTCAAGTTGCCTTAATAATTTAAGGCACACACACTCTCTGACAAGTTACCATGCGGTAACACCCGACTATTTACTCCCATTTTGTCAGTATTTGTTAAGATAGCAAAGAACTATAAGGCAATACGGCAAAATAGGCTATTTATGAAAACCGATAATCTCGTTGCAGGATTAATAGTTATAGCTTTCGGTGCACTTTTGCTTGCTGATGCCATCCTGACAACCGTAGACCCAACTAGTCAGCTGTTTTCGCCAAATGACGTTAAAGGCATGGTAGGCATGGTTTTGGTAGTGCTCGCAGCATTCTATTTCAAAGCAGCAAAGGAATAGAACCAAAAATTCCCTTTCTTTTTTTCTTGTCAGCATACGACAGCATACCTATAACACTGCTAAAAAGGTCTACCATGCATGCATGGTTAATAATTTAAGGAGAAAAGTTCTATCTAATAGTAGAATTTCATGCATGCATATTCTGTTCCTTTTTGTTGATATACCATTTTCAGAAATATGTCGTTTACTGTAATCTGACTTATTTTCGATGGAAAGGTAGTTTGATATAAGGAATACTGCTGATCCAGGAAGTCAACTGATGAAAGGTAAACAAGTTGACGTTGGGATTTATAGGATAAAGTTCACAGTTTACAAAACAGGAAATGTCCATGTGTGTTTTGTTAATAGAATCACTGGGGAAGAAAGAACTCTAAAAGTCAGAAATCCTATGACTCTCCAGAAAAAAGTCAATTCTGTTTACTACAGAATATGAGAACTCGGCAGTCAAAAAAGAGAGAGGATTGTTTTAGTTTGTGCTTCTTTGTAAAGTTAGTATTCGACTTTCCTTGGCAATGTCTTGGCTTGTTCTAGCCACTTTTTCACTGTGTCGAGAGTTGGCAGTAGCTTAACAAGTTTCTTCTGTTCATTCACTTCTTTTAGTTTTGCATGTAAGTTTTCTGGAACTCTCTTTGAAAGTTCTACGACAGTGTCTACTCCTGCTTCTTCTAGCAGGTCTGAATATTCTTCTCCGATTCCTTCAATCCTGAAAAGATCTGCCATGTTTACCCATTCTAAGATTAAAGTTTCAGAAATGCCTGTCTTCTGCGCCAGCTCCATTCGTCCTGATTTTGCACAACCTTTGTCAAGTAGGGCATGAACTGTGTGTATGTCTACGCTTGCAAGCTTCTCAGCATAAGTCGGTCCAATGCATGCATGCATTCGCTCAGAATACATACGTCTTTTCTTGAATAGGTTCTCTAACTTGGAAAACTTAGACATTTACAACACCCTAGTTCGAAGGAAATTTGTCTTCATCGTAGGGAGGAAAAACCCCTACTCAGACCGCCTTAGTTTCTTGGAAGTAGGAGGATTGCACATCATCGGGGGAGGAGACCCTCAGTGCTCTCCATATTTAATGACGGAATATCAGTCCTTCTCTTTATGAAGGCTTTTTCTTCGTGTCACGGAAGATTTAGCTTCAATAGCCTTTAGGAACTTATCGTCCTTAGTAGCTTTCTTTTCTTTGCTAAGTGACTCGAGAATCTTCTGTTTCTTTTCCTTGGAAGCCTTTCGTAGCAAGCTTGTTACTATCGTCCGGCTGCACTGTTCAGGGTTAGGGGAACCAGTTTGGTGGGGCATAAGTGGACCACTTGGTCCTTCATTCTTTCCAGGTTTCTTAGCGATAAACTCCTCTCTCTTTACTTTCTCAAGTAGGGCTTCCTCAGACTGAGTCTCTCCAACTGTTGCTCTCATCATTACGGACAACGGATGGACTGTACCTTCCAACTTTGATAAGTGAGCCTCGACATAGTGTCTTAGCAGGATAGCATACTTCTCCAAATCAGACAGGTTATCCTTCTTCCCTCGTAGGTTAAAGTCACAGGTCTTCTCAGGACATTTAAATCTTAAGAATACTGGCTTACCCCAGAACATGAGCGTCTGATTGTCGAAACTCTTAGTTCTGTGAAGGGGATTATTATGGTCGGTAGTTCTACTTTTACCTTCCTCTTTCCATGCAGCAAGGAATCTTCCTAGAATTTTCTTAGCTAGTTTCTGGTAGCTGTCTTTCGAGAGTTCTTCTTTGATCTTCTCTCCGAACTGATTAAGAGGTCTTAGTGCTATCTGAAGGTCTGAAGGATCAAAATCCTTTTTCAGAGTCTTAAGTTCTTCGCTAAGTTTCTCAACTTCCTCTTTGGTTCGGTCATCCTTGATTTCTAGGTTAAGACCAAAGACCTCATACTGACTTGGATTGAATTCCTTTCTGTATGGTGTATAGTAGGCATCCTTGTCCCAGTCTTCTAGACCCATTAGGAATTTAGTCATGTGGACCATTCCACTTCTGATAAACCAACTCTTAGCTTGAATATCTAGGTCCTCCTTAGCTAGTTGTTCAGGAACCTTAGGAGCTTTGTAGCCATAGTCCTTCATCTCAGCCTCTTCAGCGAGGACTGTGATCTTGATTGGAGTGATTATTTCAGACTCTGAAAGTTCCTCCTTCTCCTTCTTAGGTTTAGATTCAGCCTTAGATGGCTTAGTTTCTGGTTTCTCAGAAGATGTCTCAGCAGCTAGTTCTTCATCCTCCTTTTGAATCATCAAATGGGTTTCAACATGGAAAGCATAGCCTTCAGGATCTTCCAGCTCCAACCCACAGTAGGGGCAATTGAAGCCTTCTTTTTCTATTAAACTCATTTCTTATTTTCTCTCCTTAATTTTTTGGTTTCTTTTCTTCATAACTCTTAACAAGGTCACGTAGTTGTTTGCGGATGTACTGACTAGGAACAAGACCCATCTCTTCACAAGCTTTTACGTACGTATCCCAGAGTCTGTTAGAGACTCTTATTACCCTGTTCTCCTTCTTCTCTTTCTTCTTACGCACTCTTAATTCCTCTAAGAATGCATATGCGTCTTATATTATATAAGGATTACTCTTAGTACAACCCCTGATACACCATGGAACTTCTAGAAACTTGGAGAAATTTCAAGTCTTGTAGTACCTAGGGGACTCAGGGCTAGGGGTCCATTAGGGTAGGACCGGGTAGGACAAAAAGGGGCTAGGGTAAGAAATTTGTAGGCTTAGGGTTCAAAAAACATGATTTGCTACTTACTCGATAGGCATGTGGATTGCTGAAATGTTGGCTAAGGCAGTTACTTGACATCTTCTGGATGCATGCATGCTTCTTATTTAAATTGTCCTGTACAGTTACCTTGTTAGGTTTTGTTATTATGTTTCACAGTTATGACCACATTTCCCTTTTTGTGTCCTTTGTCAACATACCGGTGGGCTTCGACAATTTGTTCCAACGGATAGGTTCTATCTATGACCGCTTTTATCTTTCCTGCCTCAATAAGCTCTTTGAGGAAAAGCAAATCTTCAATCTTTTCGCCTCCTATCTTATCATGACCTGACATGTATGTCCCATTCGGAGTTAGTGCTTTCTTACGATTTGATTTCGGGATTTTTGCAACTGCATCAAAGATGATATCATAGAGTTCTCCTCTTTCTGTAAAATCCTCTTTAGTGTAATCAATTACCTTATCAGCTCCCAGAGACTTCACCAACTCTAAATTCGTGGTACTACATACCCCAGTAACTT
>JAUWZP010000066.1 GCA_030615265.1 Candidatus Bathyarchaeota archaeon | reverse complement strand
TCTATTTTCCGATACCATCGCCAAAACCATTTACACCTTTGTTCATGCGTTAAGCCTGTCATTTGTTCCTGGCTTTCTCTAGCCATTTAGCCGACCACCGCTAAAATCCATGTGCTGAAGGCGTAGTAAGAATCAGTTATGATCTGAGGGAGAACCCGATCACGAAACAGCCTGATCAGAGGGAAGTATCGACTCAGAAATGTTGTGCCAAATAAGGCTATGATCAAACAGTTCCTAGAGATAGGTGGCTCTTCTAAGCTGATAGAGATTGTTTTTGTGTCCACAACCGTGAAGATTGATACAGGACTCGGTTTAACGCTTAGTTCCAGGCGAAGCGATAAATCCTTGTTAGGCATGGTTACGGATGCTGTGAAGTCTGCTTTTTGACCGATCAAGAAAATGCTTTTGTGGCTGTGAAATAAACGCTGACCTGTTTCAGCGTCAAACAAGTCGATGTTAGCATCGAAAATGTCTTTGTCTCCATCGTTTGAAATCTGGATCGGGATCGATAGGATCGCGCCTAGCTTTGCTGATCCAGGGGGAGAAAATTTTGTTATTTCAACTCCTGAACTTGAATAGAAAAAGTCGCCAAAGGTCATTTCTCAGCCACGCCTTCCTTCTTGAACTTCACCTTTGACATCAGGTAAGTGATCAACTGTAAAAGCGCACCAAAAAAGAAGGTTAGCCATTCAATTTCTGAGGGCATCCTGTTTTGTGTCAGAACCGCGTAGGCAGGGATAATCAAAGCTTCAAGAAAGATTAGGATTCCGAAGATCACATATTGAGGAAGCGAGGGGTTTAGATCAACGGACACCTTTATGCCGTTCTCTTTAGTCAGCATTGTAACTATGAAGAGAATAACAGGCGCGAAGAACGCGAAGCCCATCAGCCAGAAGCAGAGAGCATAGTGCGACCAATTTGACAACGATCCGAACCAATAGTAGAACCTGGCTTCTTTGACAGGGAACAGTAGATTAGCGCATAAGATGTCTAGTTGCCAGGCTGAGATCAGGAACAGCACCGTTGTTAGAAACAACATCACACCGTATTTTTTGCCCTTCATCGCCCTCTCTTCCAACGGTTCTTTTCATGCTTTCTGCGTTCAGAGTAACGCCACCACAAAATGAGGGCTACGATGCAGGCGATAACCAAAATGACGATAAAGACCATTCGCCAAAACTCTTTAGTTGCCTCTAGTTCTTTTTCACTCAGTTCCTTGATGCCAGGGTCGATGATCATTAGAAGGTGATCGAAAAACGATGGTCTTTGAATAGCTAGGGATGTGCCACCGATCACAGCACCGATTATAACGATTCCGATGATTGTCGGAACGCTGATCACGAAGGGATCGGGATCATAGTATCCGTTTCTATCGTTTCCCATTACCGCTTCACCTTCTTAGAATAACTTACGCAACCTTTCAGATTCCCTGTTCCCGCCTCTGTTGTCTTACGGACTTCTACCTTGACGGACTTGCCTTCTAACAGAGTATAGCCACGATAGCCGATACGTTGGGTTGTTCCTAAAATCAACAGAAATCCGTCAATATTTTCTTCCAGCATTATGAAACCGTCTATGTCCGCCGTCATGACAAAAGCGTTACTTTCAATGGCTACTCCATCAAGAGTTATTCTCACCTGTAAAGTTTCATTTGTGTCTCTAATTTCCACAGCAATAAATGCGATTCTAACATTTGGCGTTGTATCCAATATTGTGTAGTATGTGTCTTTGACAGGTGTCGCTTGGTCTAAGGTTGCGTCTGTTTGATGTTGCCACACAGGCATAGGATCGTTGATGATTTTGAAGTTGTGCTGTCCTATCGCTAGTATCAACGTTTTGCCTGATTGCGCGCTGTTTGTTATGTAGAACCTGCCGAATTTCGATTGAATCTGATCGATTAAAGTTAGGTCGATTGCATCGCCTGTAACATGGTTCAGCCTTAACGTGGCTGATCCATCTAATGAGAGAACGTTCATGTTGTAACCAGGAATCTTATATTCCTCTTTGGCTCGAACCTTCCCTAGATCAACGGTTAAAATTTTGTATCTGATCTCTTGGTCCATTCACACACACCAACCATGAAAAAAAGGGGTTTGAGCCTTCATACACACAAAAAAGGCTAGTCGTATAGAATACCCTGAACTAGACAGGTTATGGTTGTCGTTCCGCCTCGTTCTATCGAGAGGATCGGATCACCCACTTTGCTTAGGTCTGGAACGTCTGTCATATCATCTTCATCATCCCAGAACGCCCAGATCGCTAACGTTGTTTCGGCTGTTGCTTTGTCGGATTCCCAATTATCCAGGTTCATAAGATCGCGCCAATTGATCTTTCCCCAGATGAAGCTTTCTTCCATGTCGCTGAGTGTTACCTGTCGAACCGTTGTGATTGTTGCGACTTCTATTAGAAGCCCTGCTAGCTTGACGGCTTTGAACAGATCGAAAACTGTTTTTCCTGTTCCTGTGGCTTTGTCCTCTACTTCCTTCCATCCTATGAAGCCTTTGTATCCGCTTGGTTTTGAGCCGACCCAAATATCACAGGTGATCGTCATTTTGACGGTTGTCGTTGCAAATGCTGTGGTTGCTATCAACGTGCCGAAGTTGAGTTCTAGGCTTCGTATGTTA
Organism: Candidatus Bathyarchaeota archaeon; assembly: GCA_030615265.1. Taxonomy (GTDB): domain Archaea; phylum Thermoproteota; class Bathyarchaeia; order Bathyarchaeales; family Bathyarchaeaceae. The sequence continues at coordinate 6,602 of JAUWZP010000066.1, read as the reverse complement.
TCCTCTGTTAGATCGAGCATCAAGCGTCGATCTCTCTGTTTACGACCAAAGTAAAGCGGTGCGTTGAGTTCTGAGTGTGCGCCTGTTGCATTTGTAACCGTTGGAATTGTTCCACAGATTTTGCGAGCTATGGTTCTGATCTGTGTGCCTGTCGCGTCGTATTGATAGCCTTTCTTCGTTTTGACCTTGACTCTAGTGATCATGGTCGGATCGGTGTCTAATGCTGGCGTTCCTGATCCCCCTGTTCCGAACAGAGTTATCAAGATGCTAGCGATCAACGCTTTTGGAAGCGTGAGGCTCTTCAATGTGTCTCCGTCTGCGAGTCCTTGTTGATCCCATTTCGCTAATACTTGTCTTTTCCATCCCATTGTGATCTAACTCCACATAGAAGAGGGGTTGCGCGTTTGGTTTCCGCTTGATCCGTTGCTAGGCTTTGTCGTTGGGTCGTATCCTTGTGATCCTGGAAGGATTAAACCGCCGATTGTTGAGGCTAATAGAACGCCACCTGAAAGTTTCTGGATTGGTGCGATGATCTTTTTTGATTTGTTTGTGAGTATCGATAAAGCCATGTCTGCGATTCCGATTTTGCAGATAAAGTATATTACGAGGCTTGCTATGAATGGTGCAGACCAATGAGATTCAGGTTTCAAGAACTTAAATTCTAGGTATTTGAGGGGGTCTTCCCATGTGCCCTTCATGCCGAAGATTTGTTTGATTTCGTTGGGGATGCCCTTTGTGAACCAATGTTTTGCGTCGTAGCCTCTCTTTTCGTGGAACTTGATTGATTGATAGCTTACACCTATAAGCGTGGCTAAGAAGCCTGCAAGCATAGCGATGGGGTTGACTTTCTTCTCAAATTTCTGCCACATCTGCGTGAACTTGTCTTTTGCGCGTTTCTTTGTCCGTCGCCCAAAGTCTCTAGGATCGTATCTAGGAGTCTTGCCACCTGTCCATGCGTAGCCACCGCGAGGACCGCGAGCAAAGGGTTTTTTGTTCATTTTTCCGTAGCCTGTTTTCATGCGCTTAGGCTTGGATGAGTGTCTATGAGATGTCTGAAGGGAAATCCGTCTTTTTTTGGAAGGCGGATCATATAGATTCCCCGACGATCCCTGTCTAGCTCTCCAAGCTTTGACGAGTCCAGGGTAAGGTTTTATTTTCGTTGGGATTGCTTTGCCCAATTTTCTTGTCTCCCTTGTTGTTCTAAGTATGAAGGGGTCTGGATTTCTAATAATGGTTTGTGTTCTTTTAAAAGAACAAACACCTGATAGTTCTCTGATGTGGAAATGTTAGTATGGTTGTTTGAACGTATAATAGACATGATTGTGTGAACTTACAGCTGAGCAGGTCAGCTCTCTTTTGATCCGAAAATGTCAAAAAAAGGGGGTTTGGTTGGATCAGAAAAATACTGATCCGAGATAAGCAGATAGAGCTAGGATTCCTGCGATGCCTGCATACTTGATCACCTGGTAAACCTTCGCAACCTTAGAGGCTCTTTTTTGCTGATCTATCAGGTTGATCCATCGGGCTACTGTTGCGTGTGAACATGGCGATTTGAGTTTGTTGGTGAAATGTTCGGCTATTGCGCGTGTTCCCATGCCTTCAGTTGTATGTAGAAAATAGGCTTCCTCTGCTAGTTGTCGTGTCATAACAGGGTCGCCCACTTTGCTTTCGGCTGATTCTGCTAATAGTCTTAGTTTATCCAGGTCGGGGGGTTTGCCTTTGGAAATAGCGTCTAAGAACTCGTCGATTTCAGGGGGGATTTTAACGCCCATGAGCCTCGCGCCCATTTTGACCATAGGGTAGTATGGTATGAATACTTTGATCAGGTTGGTTACTTGATCTAGGTTGAACGTTATGCCTTCTTTCTTCTTTTTTTCTTCTTCACTCATGTTTGGCGATCTCCTCAATGCTCATAATTGCGCCTAGATGATTCGAGCCTTTTAAGTCGATGTCTAACTCTATTGAGATTTCAAATGTTCTTTTCCCTAGCGTGGTGTATCTCTTGATGTTAAGTTTCTTCCATTTCGTCTTTTTTTCACTCATTTTCTAGGCTTCCATCTATTTCTCCATTGTAATTTACGCATCACTTCAGCGTATTTTTCGCATCTGGATAGGTGTTGTTTCATGTAGTCTTTAGCGATTGCTGAACCACAATAGCCACAGATTTCAATCATCTGTTTCTTCTCCATTTCTTGACATATCGTATATGACATATTGCACATTCATAGGTGTTTTTTTTCCCTTTGACCTTGAACATACGCTTCTTATGTGTTGGACATAGCGGTGTTCGGGTTGTCATTGGATGATCTTTACGACAGGTTTAAGACCCTTCATTTTAAAGTGGTTGATAACCCATGCAGAGAGAACGATGCACGCTAAAGGGTCTTGTGATTTGATGGTGGCTATTACTATGTGCTTGTCGATGTCTCCAGGCATACTAATTTCAACGATCATCGGTTTTAGGTCTTTGTAAGGGTCTTTGATCACTTGGCTCTCAGGCATCTTTGATCGCCTCTAAGAATTTGATGAAACAGGCTTTAGAGCATACATCGATGTAGCACATTGTGAACTTCCCTCGAACTCTTCGCCTTCGCCTTGAAAGCCCATGTGCAAATTCCCCGATCTCTAGCTTCTCGGCTATTTCCTTGCGTATCCAGATTTCAAATTCTAGGGGGTGGCTTATTTTGATCTCCTTGTGGCATACATCGCAGATGCAGAGTTCTTTTCTCATTTTATCATCTCTCTAGGACCTAGAACAAAATCATCCTTGAACCCCTGGCGCGAAGTCAATGGGTTGAAACTCGCCAGGGGAAAGAGAAAGGAGAAAGTGATCTAGGTTTTCCTGATCAATGAGTGAGAGGCGATGCATTAGTCGATCCTCTCTAGTTGTCGAAAGCGTCGGGTGCAGTAGTTACATTCGTAGAGATGGACTCGGAACGGTGTTATCTTGTGTGTGCCTTTTTTTGTTCGTCGTTCAGGTGCGCGTAGTTCCCAGGACTTAACTTCTCTGATGTCTTTGCCTTGACAGTTTGGACATCTCAGCTTTTTTAGGTCTTTCAATGTCGATCAACCCTGATAGTCTTGATCGTTTTCTGATATAAATTTTTTGTAAACTTTTGGTCATTTACCCTAGGCTAAATGCGGTTGAAATCGAGATACGTTCTAGTGATAGCCTGCGCATGGAATATCTTGTTTTGTAGCTTTTTCTGACATAGTTCTCAGATAAAAGGAACAGAAACGATCTTTTTGATTCAAGCGTTTACAGCGCACACATCTAACCATGATTTTCTACTGATCCTCTTTTGGGTTTCTATCAAGACAACGCTGGCACGCATCAGATTTACACCACTTTTTTAGTTTAGAACAATGGATCGCGTCTTTGTTGAGATCAAGATCATCTATGTGTATGCATAAATCAGGCATGATTGATTCTTTGGGTATGTTCTCTTTGATCCGTTTCGCCATGTCTGAATGTTCACTTTTAACTTTTAGAAGCGGATAGGCGTTGATCATGTCGATGATAGCCTTTGTTCGATCACAGTTATGATCTTCCTGGTATTTTGAGACAACCGCTAGGGCTTCTTCATCTAGTTTGATTGAAATAAGCTTTTTACGCATGAGGCTAACCTGATCCACCTATTTGACCAGGATAGACTATAAGTGTTACCGTATTACGTATTACGCTAAACGTTGATGAGTTGAACGTGAACATGGGTAAGACGTTGATGAAACCAACATTGAGACACCATTAAACCGTAATACGTATTACGTGAGACAGTTTTGCTGATAGTGTGATGTTGTCGTGCTGAAGAAGCGTAATACGATTTAACATTCATTTGACATAGTGAGACTTTACAGAAAAATGGCGTATTACGCATGAAACAAAGCCCTCTAGTGTCTTATTTTACGTGAGAAAGCCCTAATTTGCCTTAGATGCGTATTACGCTAAAAGAGGAATGTGCTTTATTTACATCTCTTTTACATTTTACTTTACAAAAGACCATTGTTTTAGGCTTAAAAGCTCTTCTGCGGTAAGGGTTTTTTTACATTTCGACGTTTTATGGTGTCGTAATTATGTAAAGTTGGTTCGTGTCCTGTGAGACAGAACTGTTGTCTCAGGATATGAGTAGCTATTTTTTACTCAAAGAGGCTAGCCTTATTCCCTCAAAGCGGTAGGTTCTCTTCATGCACAACTCGATTATTTCGTAGGCTACCATGTCCTGAATCCATTTAGGCGTTCCTTTCGGCATCATCATCATCACTTCTTGTGCTTTGAGGCGTAATCTGATATGACCATGTATGTGAACATTCCAAAAACATACGCTATGATCACACAAGATACCATCGCTAAAGGATGCATCATTTTCACCTCTTTAACGTTATTCCGTCGGTTGCTTCTGAAAGCGGTTTGATGTAGTCATAGCGTTCCAGCACGTAGCCCATCAGCCTTTCAACATAGACGTTCCATTTCTCGTAAGGTAGTTCCTCGCCTCTAATCTGCGCCCTGATCTTCTTTTCGCCACCACCACGATAGAAAGCTTTGATCGTTCTCGCTTCAGTTCCGACGTATTCCTCTATGACATCGACATCGACACCATGTAGAGACATCTGAGTGATCGCGGTGTGCTTCATAATGTGCGTTGAAATCTCAAAAGGTAACTTTGCATCTTTGCCAGCTTTCTTTAAGCGTCGGTTATAGACCCCGATCTTCCATTTGAACAGCCTTCCTTTAATGTTGAAATCATCGACGTAAACCTTCAATAGGTCTGCAACCGATCTAACAGGAAGCACCTTTTCAACCATTTTACGAACCTTTGGCTCAAACAGATCAAGAACCTGAGCCTCGTAATCGACATCGCCTACTTTGATCCTGCTTAATGCGCTGAACCGACCCCCGAACAGAATCCCTAACAGGAACAGCAAAAGCGTATCGACTTCTTTGATCACACCAATAACGCTTATGATGTTCTCGGTTGAAAGATACCATTGTTTCTTTTTTCCAGCTTCGCGCCTTAACCCCTTTGTGCTGAATGTTGGATCGTCGTGTAGATCGCCTCTTTTAGAAAACTTCATTAGCATTTTAAGGGCTGATCCCTTCGCGTATTCTAGCTTGTTTGTTTGAGGATCAACAAAATCTGGGTGTGGTTGCGTGTCAGGTGTTCCCCAAAACAGCTTATAATCATCTTCGTCGAAGTAGATCGGGTCTTTTCCCTTGAGAATGTTAAACGCTTCCCTTGCAATTCTAAAAACGTTCTTCCCTCTATCACTTAATCCGTTGAGTCCGGCATCCCAATAGAACGCTTTGATCTTCTGCGCGATCTCTGTCAGCTTGAATTTCTCATAGTATTTTGGTGTCATTTTCTTAGCTTTGTCAGGAACGCCATCAGGATAGAGAGCTAGAATCTTATCGATTGTTGGTCGGCTGATCCCCAGGGTTCTACTCGCTTCAGCTTTCCCTTTCCATTTGCCCTTACGAAACTTCACCATTTTAAAGAGAGCATCGATCTTTTGTCTTGAAACTCTGATACTCATTTTTACACTCTCAAAATGTAAATTAGAAATGTAAACATATAACGTTTTCCTTTACTAGCCTGCCTTTGTTAGTAAGAAACCATCAGTATCACATCTCACTTTCTTATAGGCTGATCCATCCCAAGCATACAAAACCGCTATCATCTCCCCACCTGTTGATGGAACGCGCCAGAGAGCAACCTCGCACAGATTCATCCAAACATCACCAGGCTGTGCATTGTAGAAACGGAATCGGATTTTTGTTACTCTTCCTTCGCCAAAAGCTTTGTCGGTCCATTCATCATGTATGAACTCTCCCTCGTAAACATCAACCCAGATACCATCCCTTAAAACATCGACATCGATTTTATTATAGGTCGGGGGTGTGCCACCATAAGCAGGTTTCGCCCAAAAGCGTATTTTGTTGTAAGGCAATTCGGTGATTTCTAAGACTAGAAATGAACCCCAGGCATACGGACCAGGTTGGTTTCTTGCACAGGTATCTGTATCTTCATCGTATGGAGAGTAGATAATCTCGTCAATGGTCCAATCTTCATTTTCTTCAAATCCTGTTGGAACAATCCACGCGCCTTCGCCAGCATCGGTTTGTCTAAAGGCTACGCCTTCACTTCCATACATTGTGAGGTTAGGCATATTTGCGATTACTTTGATCAGGTCTATGCTTCCGACTCTTTCAACATTAAGAATCTCTACAATGGTTTGAATGGTGCTAACCCAAGCTATGAGATCGATTAGGGTAATTTCATCGACTTTTTTGATCCGTCTGATAGTCGGTGCAAACATGGTCATTTCTTCTTTGTCTCCTTCTTAGGCTTCTCTGTCCATATAGATTCCCAATTACCGTTATCGTCATAAGAAACGAAGTATTTTAAGATCACTTTGCCTTTGCGAAAGAACCATACTTCTGTGGGGTTGTCGTCTGCATCTCTTTTTTTACATTCTGCGCGATCCCACGCGCTACCTTTCCATAAAAAAAGGTGGGGTTCTAGGTTCATCGTCATGTTTGATAGTCTCGCTTTTTTGTTGGGTCGGGATTCAACATTTTATCAATCTTTTTGGCTATCTTTTCA
>JAUWZP010000038.1 GCA_030615265.1 Candidatus Bathyarchaeota archaeon | reverse complement strand
ATGGTTCAGCAACTTGTTATGTTCCTCTTTTGACGTCACCATGCTGGAAAGGACAATTTCTAATGCTTCAACCCCAGAGATCAGCGGAGGATCATTCATCCTCAAATCATAAACTTTCTTCAAAAAAAGCCTGTTCTCGTTGTAAACTTGGATTGCATTCTTTAGTGCACCATCAGAAATTGTTTTTCTAAAAGCCTTTTTCAATGATGTCTTAAACCTCAAAATTTCTTCATAAAAGAAGTTGTGCGCCCTTTCGATTCTTGTGTGCGGAGTGTTTATGAAGTGTATATACGGAATTTTAACGTGGTATCTCCACATGTCGAAGGTCTTGTCACGGTTGTCACAGCTGCTTGACGCAACAAAACCATCGAGATAGTTGTAGTCTCCTTTCAGAGCTGAGTTGAAACAGCCACGGGAAAAAGAGCAAGTGTTAACTGGCAAGTAGACATCAGCCAGTTTTGTGCTCTCAACATCTCCAAAAACCATAACTGGCAAAGCGTTCGCCGCGTAAAAGAGTTCTTCAGGCGTGTAGGTGCAACTCCAACCGATCACATGTTTGCCTTTGGCTTTCCACCTTTTCGCTACATCATGTCTTGTCAAAAGTAGATCTCTGAAGGGTTTTAGAACGCTCATTGCTGACTCCTTCAGTAGTTGTTGTTTTCAAGCGATTCGAAGAGAAGAAAGGGGTTATCCCCTTATTTTAAGGGTTTGGGCTTGGATGCTACTTTAAACTTCCAGCAAACATACCATCATGGACTTGAATAACGCTTCTCTATGGTCTTCAGCAAGCTGGTGAAGGTGGAATTGACAGGTGTTGGGACTCCATACATTTCTCCATAGCGAGCTATTGCCCCGCTCATGAAATCAACCTCGGTTGGCCTCTTATTCTCGACATCTATGAGCATGGACGGCTTATGAGCACCGCCCTTCTCAAGATATGAGGTGAACCTGTTAAGCGCGTCTTTTCCGAAGTCATACCCGTCTGCCTTCGCTACTTCTAGCCCTTCTTCAAGTATTTTCACTGCAAGGCTGCGCGTATGCTCGAATTCCATTGCTTCTTTCATTGTCTGTCTAGTTACGGCACATATCGAGCAGAGAGTAGAGTTCAAGATGGTCTTTTCCCATACATGCTTCTTGATCTCAGGCGCTTCCTCTGTTGCCAGTCCCGAAGCGGTCATCATGTGGGCAATGTATTTGGTTGTCTCATCAATGGTATATTTTCCCTTGTGGAAAGCGCCGACATAGTTGGGCGGTTGGAACCAGTTCATCTTTGCTTGTCCGAGGCTTACCTTATTTCCGGCGTAGTTGATGACCACCCGGTATGTGGTGTCGATTCCCAGAGTTTCAGCGATGATTTGTTCATTGCCAAGTCCGTTTTGGAAGCTAACTATCTTCATCTCAGGCTTGAATATCTGCTTAATTTCTGGGAGAACGAATTTTAAAATGCAGGCTTTTGTGGCTATGAATATTATGTCTGGGTTAAACTTGGAAAGTTCAGTCATTGAACCAGCGGTTTTACCTATTTTCGCGGTTAGTTCTGTGATTCCGGATATATGCAAGCCTTCCTCTTTTGCCGTGAGCAATAGTTTTTGCACAATGTCTTCGACAACAACATCTTCTCCGCCTTTAGCTAAGTGAGCAGCCAGAATGGAGCCCACAGGACCTAAACCGATAATTCCAATTGTCGGCTTTTTCCCTTCCATATCAGAACCACATAAATAGAGTAGCAAGAGTAAAGATTTAATTCTAACTCTTTAGGAGATGGATTCTACCCTATTAGTTTGAGGTAAATCCTTAATATCTCATGTATAAGACATTTTATGAAAAATCGCCTTCAAGAGAGCTGAATGGTGAAAAAGATGAGGAAGCCACTTTGGATGCCTTCCGAAGAGCGCATAAAACAAGCCAACATAACTCGGTTCATCAACTTCGTCAACGAAAAACACGGTCTTGAAATCAGCTCTTACGATGAATTGTATAACTGGTCGATTAGAAACACCCAGGATTTCTGGGTGGCTATGTGGGAATTTGGGGAGATAAAAGCCTCCCGTGGATACGACGTGGCAGTCGACGACCTAAACAAGTTCCCCGGTGCAAAGTGGTTTGTTGGCGCAAGATTGAATTTCGCCGAGAACCTACTAAAACATAGAGATGACCATGCAGCTTTCATGTTCAGACGAGAAAACCAGAAATCAGCCAGAATGACCTATGCGGAACTATACGATTCTGTGGCATGTCTGGCTAAGCCATTGCGCGAAGCAGGAGTTGCTCCCGGAGATCGTGTCGCTGCTTATATGCCTAACCTTATGGAAACAGCTATTGCCATGCTTGCCGCTGCAAGTATCGGTGCTATATGGTCCTCTTGCGGCACTGAACTCGGTCCAGAAGCGGTTGTGGATCGTCTTGGACAAATTGAACCTAAGGTCTTGTTCACTGTAGATGGGCATCCCTATAAAGGAAAAGATTTTAACGATCTGCGTAACGTTGAGAAGATCGCCAAAGGAATACCGTCGCTGGAAAAGATCGTTGTAATTCCATATGTAAAGGCAAAGCCCGAGATCAGTTTTATTCCAAACTCTGTGCTATACAACGATTTCGTGTCCCAAGAAAGACCACTGGAAATTCGATTTGAACAGCTGCCTTTTGATCATCCGGTTTACATCATGTTTTCCTCTGGAACAACCGGTAAGCCAAAATGTATGGTTCAAGCAGCCGGTGGAGTCCTAATTAATCACCTGAAGGAGCTGAGTCTTCACACCGATTTAAAACGTGAAGACAATATCTTCTACATAACAACTCCCAGCTGGATGATGTGGAATTGGCTAATAAGCTCCTTAACCTTAGGAGCCACTGTAGTCTTGTACGATGGCAATCCGAACTATCCAGATTGGAGTACCCTATGGAGATTAGTTCAAGACGAAAGAATATCCATATTCGGCTGCAGCGCAAGCTATATCAATTATCTCAAAGGCGTGGGAGCTAAACCTAGAAAGGTATACGATTTGTCATCGCTGCGAGAGATATCCCAGACAGGTTCACCTCTTTCGTCCGAAGGATTCGAATATATTTACCGGGAAATCAAAGAGGATTTGCACTTTAATTCCATCTCAGGAGGCACCGATATCAATGGCTGTTTTGCCGCTGGAACGCCCATCCAGCCAGTATATGCAGGTGAACTGCAGGGTCCAGCCTTAGGAATGAAAGTGAAGGCATATGATGAAAATGGCAATTCGATAGTTGACCAAGAAGCAGAACTTGTTTGTGAGGCTCCGTCTCCTTCCATGCCCATCTATTTCTGGAACGATTCAGATGGTAAAAAATACAGAGATGCTTACTTCAGTGTTTACCCAAATGTTTGGCGGCACGGCGATTGGATAGTAATTCACAGCGACACAGGTGGAATAACTTTCTTAGGACGCTCTGACTTCACTTTGAAACCTTCCGGAGTGCGTATTGGCCCAGCTGAAATATACAATGTGGTGGAAAGATTTGAAGAAATTGTAGACAGCATGACTGTAGGACAAGATTGGAAAGGCGACCAGCGTATTCTCCTCTTTGTTAAACTGGCTCCGGGATTTCAGTTAACCGAGAATTTGAAAAACAAGATCAAAAAAGCCCTGCGCGAAGAGGCTTCTCCCCGACATGTTCCAGCCTTAATCCTCAAAACCCCAGATATCCCTTATACGTTCAACATGAAGAAGGTTGAAAGCGCGGTCGCGAACATAATTCATGGCAGACCTGTTACGAACAGGGATGCTTTGGTTAATCCGGAATCGCTCGATTTCTACGAAAAGATTCTTTCTCAGCTTCTAGAGGAATAGGGCGAGGCTGATCGGTGAGGAAGAGATTACATGGATTTCGTCAAACACCAGCCTGAAACGAGAAGTGCAATGTAACAACCAAGAACAACGTAGCACTACCAACAAAAAACTCTAGCTCTGCCATCTTTAGAACGGCTATGGATTTTTCTTTGAAAGCTTCCTACAGTTATTGGAAAATTCAATAGCATTGATTGCACTTTAGGTCTAGAAATCAAAAGAAGATGGAACATTTCTCTTTAGTTATTGATGCATCTGGAAACGAAGAAATGCAATAATGAGTATCTTCTGGAACAATCTTGCATAAGTCTTAATAGTCTATTTGTGGAATTATACTAGAGGAAGTACCGAATGGACACCGTTTATGTTTAATGGAGAGATGGCTTTCCGCCACCTTCCGCTACCTTTCCCTCACTCCAATTCTCCATTAAACATGGGATGCTTGAGCAGGTACTTCCCCCAATAAAGATACAATAGAGCTTACTATGAAAAATGGAAACGTAATTATCATTGGGTATGATGCTTCACAATTCCTTTTGAACCAGCCGTTTGACTCTGCGGAAAGTGCGCTTTCTCTTATTCAGCGAACGTTTGGAACAAGAAAGAAATAGTAAGCGTTTTTAAATCCGAGGGGAATCAATAGTGGGGTTTGAACTTGTCTTTTCGATTAAGAATGGAACATGTGGCTCGAGAAAAAGGGACCAGCATAGTCTTAGCCTTGGACCCGGTTCTAGGAAAGCCTCAACGTCTTCTAGAGATAAGTACAAAAATCTTGGAGAAGGTTCATCCATATATTTGCGCCTTAAAGATCAATCGTCAGCTGGTTCTTCCTTTGGGCTTGTTTAACGGTGTGCAGAAGATTTTGAGGTTGGCTCAAGAAAAAGGGCTGCCGACTATTATGGACTGTAAAATCAATGATGTGGGCTACACAAACCGCGTGATTGCTGAATACTATTTTAAGGCTGGCTTCGACGCTGTAATTGCCAACCCGTTTGTCGGCTGGGATGAGGGGCTTAAACCAGTATTCGAAGTTGCTAAGTCGAAACGTCGGGGTGTCATCCTTCTGGTTTACATGAGCCACAATGGAGCCCCTGAAGGCTATGGACAGACCGTGCGAGACCTGAAAACCGAAGGAAATACTCTTCAATACGTCGCCTTTGCACAGAAAGCGTTAGATTGGAAAGCTGATGGAGCAGTAGTTGGGGCTACTTACCCTGAAAAGATACGGGAGGTTCATTCAATTCTAAAAGACAGCGTGCCAATCTTTTCTCCCGGTGTAGGCGCTCAAGGAGGAGACATTAAAGCCGCAGTGAAGGCTGGTGCACGTTACCTCATAGTTGGCAGAGCCATAACGTTAGCAGAAGACCCTGCAGAAGCCGCCAGACGCATTAGAGATATTGCTCAAAATGTCTAAAAAAAATGAGATGTGTCTTTATTCTCTTCTTCCCCAGAGTTCACGTTTCAGCATGTCTCTAACCGCAGAGCGGATGGCAGCACTTCGACTGGGATACATACTTGCCCTGACAAGTTCGTCCAGTCCTTCTAAATAGGCTTCGGGAAGCAGAACCGTTACAAGTTTCATTTCTTCACCTTCAACACAGCATGTTATGCGCATAATATGCAGTGATAGCGTTAATAGAATTTGCCCTCTTCAGACAAGGTTCTACAGGTGTACGCACACGTAAATAATTTTCATTCTCTACTGAAACTGTGCAATGCTGTTTCGAGTGGTCTTAGAAGGTTTTCAGCGTTGCTGTTATACTATTTCTTGTCTAATCTCCTGCAGCTCTTCAACGATGTCAGGGAACATTTTGTTAATGTCTTCAAGGTATAACGCCGAGTTCTTTATCCTTCTTTGAATTAAGCCTCCAGTTAAGAATGTCAGCCCTAGGACATCGTCGATCACTATTGGTAAAGGAAAGGCGAGAAGTGTCAATCCAATTTTCACCATGTTACCTTTATTGTTTTGTTTGCAAAGCCGTTTGATGGACGTCAGCAGGGTCCCATCTTTTTTTGCAGCGTCGTTCATGATAGTCATGGTTATTCTCCAATCTTCAGCTAATTCCCGCAATAACTCGCTAGTTTTTCTCAGTTGCTTTGTCTCTTCCAAAAACTCCAACGCTCCTTGAATACTCTTTCTACAACATTGTAATGTTCGAGAACAAAAATCTTAGCATCAGAAATTAATGACTCCTCATCTTCTTTCCAGCTTTAAAAAAGGAAAAATCATCAAGAATGACGGCAAAAAGACATGTCTTTACTGGTGGTTCTTGCGAGAAACGTGGAAAAAATGCAACACACGCATTCGTGTCTACTTCGAGGAAAGGCATTGTTCTAAGCCGTTAGAACTGTACACATGAAACTTAGAGATTGATATGGAACAAGCCTAAAAACTGTTACGTCGAAAACGTCTTACCACGAATAGTTGAGGTGGCTACAACTTTTGAATCGTGAGCGCAGAAGTTCATAACTCTTTTTAACTAACCTGCAATTAGAAACTAAGAATTCACGTGACCTGCATGAAAGTTCTATTCGTGTGTTTGGGCAATGCCTTTCGAAGTCCAGTAGCAGAAGCCTTGTTGAAGAAGTTCAAACCAGAGATAAAAGTGGACTCGGCTGGAGTAAATCCTTCGATCCCAATTTCAGAAGCCGCTAGGAAATTTCTAACGAGGGAAAACGCGGAACAATACCTTAAGCCGACTCCTGAAAGTTTAAACGAAAAAAACCTGGATGATTACGATCTCATCATAGTTATGGAGCCCAGGCACAAAGACGCGGTTCTGGGCAGGTGTCCAAGATGCGAACACAAAACTGTTGTTTGGAACATTGACGATCCTTATTTTCTACCACATGGATACACAGAAAAGATATTCAAGCAGATTAAAGGCAAGGTTGCAGAACTCGCAGGCTCATTGTGAGAAGCCAATGTCCAAGAGATCTTGCTTTATATGGCTTCGCCGGGAAGAAAACCCGTTTTCTTTACAACGGGGATTATTTCGGCATCGTTTTTCTTTGCGGGCTTGAGGGCTGTTTTGCGTTTGATGTGATCTGAATAGCGGTAGGTTGGTTCTCGACCGCCGTATTTCTGGTAATATCCCTCTTTTTTGAGTTCGTCGTCCATGTGTTTCAGAAAAGTCTTCATTTCATGTTCAGAAGGATCTTGATAGTAGTCAACATGGAGAACAGAAGATAGAGGCCATCTTGGTCTCGTTGGCGGCTGCTCGTCTGGGTAGCCAACACAGAGAAGTGTTAGAGGCAAAACGCCCTTCGGAAGTTTTAATGTCTTAATTACTTCATCGTTTGCGAGGGCTGAGCCAACGAACACCGATCCGAGATCTAGGGATTCAGCTGCCATAGTCATGTTTTCAGCCATGAAGGATGCATCCATTATGCTCATAAGTTTAATAGAATAGCCATAGCCATGCTTCATGCAATGATCATCGCCTAAATAGTCTAGTACCTCGCCAAGTCTTCGAGCATCCGCGCAAATTACAAAGACAACAGGTGCATTCCCGATGGAACCAGTAACGCCGCATGCATCCAAAACTTTCTCTCTAAGTCTTGAATCTCTGACCCATACCACCGAATAGGTTTGAAGATTGCATGCAGTTGGAGCACGTTGTCCGATTTCAACAATCGTCTGCACATCAGTCTCTTTAACTGGCTTAGAACTAAACCGTCTAATGCTTCTTCTGCGAAGAAATAATTTCAACAACCGTGAAGAGTTACTGGTCATGGCTTCATCCACGATTTAAACCTAAACCGCAAGTGGCAACTTATCCTTTGCGCTCTCTTCGCGGGCAACAGAATGCAGTTTTGAAAAGGAGTTTGCGGAGAAGGTCTTCGTTGAGTAACTGTTATTATAGTCTGTGACATTAGAAGATTAAAATTGGTTAAAATCTGGAGGTTAATGGATTCCATGTCAGAACACTACGCTTTCATTCTCATTAATGCCCAAAAATGGTGGAACAGACGCATTAGCCAAAAAAAGGCGGGCAAGAAAATTCACGCGTTTGTGCGTCGAGGAACAGTTGGCCCAAAAACCGCTCAGTATGTCCTCTTCTACGTGAAGCATCCGCTTAGGGAAATTCGGGGAAGAGGCGCATTCATTGAACGAGTCACTGGCAACGTTGATGAACTTTGGAACGATTACGGTCACGAAACTGTATTCAAATCTTACGAAGAATACTCGGAGTTTCTCCAGGGAAGAACCAAAACCACGTTTATAAGACTTAAAGATGTACGTGAACTCTCCACGCCTATTCCCCTGAAGGCCATTTCGGGCATCCTTGGTGTTAACATGATGCCACGAGGAGGAAGATACCTCAACAAGGAAACTTTTGAAAAGATTTTGGGTTCTCGTTGAACTCATTTGGTTATGCTGTTTTACGTGTTGAGAATTTATGACGCAAGGCTTAAATATGACATGCGTCATAGTATATCCCTCAAACCGCCAGCTAGTTTAAAGCGCCCGAGACTGTTGAGGACCTAAAGATTACGTTAACGAGGCGTTTTTGAGCCTCCTCTCCTTTTTCAGCTCCTCAACAGCGGGAAGGCAAAAGATTGTGGCGATTTACTTTTGTATTAACCCGTCTTACCGCTTTTGCAATTTCGGTGTAATATTCAAGCTTTTAATTGTTGTAGACGTAAAACGCGGTTTTTATGTGTGATTTTTTAGGGTGCTTTAGCTATTCTCGATGCAATAAAAATTAAGCATGAGCATAGCAGTACTGCAGTCAATATGGAAAACGAGCCTATGTAAGCCATGTTTGTTGCAAGTAGCATCCCAGTGATAATTGGTCCTAAAGTTTGTCCCGCATCCATTGTTGTGTTGAGAAATCCCATAGCTGTGCCAACAGAGCTTGCGGGCACAAGTTCGCTTACTAAAGCAGGCGTAGAAGATGTCACCATTGCAAAGCCAAGCCCGTATATTATTGAAAGAAACAAGAGGATTGGAAACTGGGTGACAAAAGGAATCGCCAGCAATGGAAGACTGCTAATTATTGAACCTGCAACTATTGGAATCCGTCTTCCAATTTTGTCTGAAATTCTACCGATGTAGGGCTTAGCGAGGATGACTGCTACTATTTGGCTTCCCATGATTGTGCCGAATGAGAGAGGGTCTAGCTGAACGACGTCTGTTAGGTATCCTACTAGAAAGTATTCCACTGCACCGAAGGTGTAGTATTGACTTGCTTGAACGAAACTCACCGCTTGAACGCCGCGATTTCTAGCAACGCTGCTCCATCCATGAAGCATTCTTAGAACGGTCTCTTTTGAACCCCCAAATTGGATAGGAGAAGGCTTTCTTTCAGCCAAAAATAGTAAAGCGGTAATGAGGGCTGTTACGCCAGCGATGCCCACAACTAGATAAAGCGTATGATAACCATAGTCTGTCAAGAACAGTATATATCCGCCGAGAAAAGGTGCAATTCCCCTTCCAACAGCTGTGACTGAAGAGAAAAGTGAGATGCGTTCTCCACGCTTAGCTGGAAATTGTTCAGCTACTGAAGCCGTAGCAACTGGAACAAAAACTGCGGTGGCAAAACCATGATAAAAACGAACAAGAATAAGCTGCCACCACGAATTTATAAAAAGATAAAGAAACGGAGCTGAAGCAAAGACAATGCTGGATGTCAACAAAACTTTTCTTCTTCCAAAAATGTCTGACAGAGAAGCAGCAGGCAAACTAATCAATATTCCTGGAATGGTGGAAGCAGAAGCGACAAAACCCATCCAAAAACCCTCGGGAGTTTCAAGATTTGTTGCAAAAGGCTTCAAAACAGGATTCTTCGACATCGTGGAGCTTAAAATTGCGAATAATCCCATGATACAAAGTATCCAAAATACGCTGTTTCTAGTGTTTTTTGGCTTTAAAGTCATTAACAAGCCAGCTTGAATACTTACTGAATTTTAGAGCTAATAAAAATAAAGGGGAATGTAATGTTTAACTTATTGTCTCTTCTTGCAGTTTCTTTCGCAAGAACTCATTCCGTTGCTTCCTATCCATCTTCTCTAATTTGTCCTTGTATTTCTCGCGGAGTAACTTGAGCTTTGAATAACTGTAAAGCGCGTCATAAACGTAAGCAGCTTTCTCAACCGCTTCGAAATCGTTTTTTACATTGAACCTTGCACCAGTCATTATTGCGCTTAACCCTATTCCTTCAGGCGCCAGCTCAGTGTCACGAGTATCCGCAGAATGGACGATTTTGGCGAGTTCATGAAGCACTGGGTCTTCAAGACGATATTCTTCTATTATGGTTTCGAAACTGCACTTCCCATTTTTATGTCCAAGCTTAACTCTTGGCGCGTCAAAAGGTATTGCTCCTTGTACCTTTACAACTTCTTCTATTTTCTCCGTGGACACAAAGATGAATTCGGCTTGGGAGTCTATGAATTTTTTGATAAGCCATGGACAAGCTGTTCTATCCACATGCACACGTTCACGTGTAACCCATTTCATGTATTTCACCTGATATCATCGTGTTGAAACTAAGAATAAATGTTTATGTTAAGACTTACTATCAACACATTTTTCCAGTTTATAACTGCCTATTTTGTTTTTTCCCTCAAAAACAACATCAGTACTACAGTCAAGCTGGTTAACCCTAAAGAAAAGTAGAAGGGTGCACGTCCTCCAAACGTATCCCATAGCAAGCCAGCGATAAGTGAGGCAGGTAAGGCGCAGAGTCCAACGGTCATTTGAAACGCTCCTAAGAGGCTGGCTCTATGCTCTATTGGCGACAATTCAGAAACAAACGTCTTTTGAACAGGTTCAAATGCCCCTCTATATAAGCCATACACGACAAATAGAAAAATTATTCCCAAGTATTCGCTAGAGTAAATGAACCCAACACACATTAAGCCCCAAAGCAAGTAAGCCAAAATCAAAACGAACCGTCTACCTACACGGTCAGCAAGCTTACCAAAAGACAACGCGGTTAAAGAAGCCATAGCAGTGAAAATCAGGTACAGAACGGGAACAAAACTCACAGCAAAACCCGCTTCTCTTGCATAAACCAGAAGAAAAGAATAGCTAAAAGAGCCCAAAGCGAAAATGGCGCTTAACAACAGAAACAACTTAAAATTGAAAGTTAAATCCTTGAAAGATAAACCCTTGTAAATCTCTTTCGTCTTTCTGTCCTTTATAAACAAAAGAATTAACAACACACCGATTAACGATGGAAAAGAAGCCAGCAAGAACATGTTCGTGTAGCTCCATCCCAAGTAGCCAGACAGGAATAGACTTGTAAGGATACCGCAAACAGCGCCCAAATTATCCATAGTTCTTAGCAGACCAAAGTTTCTGCCTCTGTTTTCGTCGGTTGATAAATCAGCAACAATGGCGTCTCTCGGTGCACCCCGCATCTTTCCTGCTCTATCTAAAACTCTGAAGGGGACAAGGTGCTGCCAAATAGTAGAAAAAGCGTAGCCCACTCTTGACATGGCGCCAAAAAAGTAGCCAGTCCAGATGAAGATTTTCCTTTTCTTTAGTCTGTCAGATAATATCCTGAACCTGCTTGAGAAATTGAAACAATAGCTTCACCTAGTCCGTCTATTAAGCCGAGAACAGTCATGTTTACTCCCGGCAATGCAGTTACAAAGACAGGCCAAATGGGATAAATGATGTCAGAGCCGAAGTCGTTTAGAAAAGACGCTAAAGAAAAGACCACTATGGATTTTTTACTCTGTCTATGCGTTTTTTCAGTTTTGCTGTTCATAACCGCTTCTCGCGTTGTCTAGTAATGTTGTTCTAAAGTGAGGAATCCTGCAATAAAAACTCTTAGCCCAAAAATGCGGATACTAGAGGCCTCTATTTTGGAGCAGCCAGTCGAAGATTTACGACGTTGTTGACCGAGTGAACCAAGCAATGGGATAACCGTTTCATAAATGACTGGCTAAAGAGTTTTTTCAAGATTTCCAATGCTAAAAGTTGTCTTGGCACAGCCGTTCTTAAGCAGCGGAACAGCTTGACCCGCCAAGCCCACGTGTTTGAGGTATTCTCCTCCAAGCTTTAACTCTTGACTGCATGAAACACCAACGACGCCGTCATAATTGCTTTTCCTCAGAATTTCTGGGATACATGAGCCGCCGGGCAGTATGTAAACGTCGTAGCCTTTGTTTTCACCTAGTGTATTTGCTTGATTAACGAGGCAGTCTGGTGAGCAACGGGCACACGTATAGGAAGGTATTTCTGCGTCAAACTGCGCTTGACATCGACTGTCCATGTATTTCCTTGCGCAGTGAGGTAGAAAAAGCGCTCTTTTCTTTGTCTTCACGAAGTTCTCCCTTTCTGAAAGATTTCGCATGTGCACGTCTATGAGATCCTCAACTAACTGAAGAGCATTTGGCACATCTAAGCCTGTAATTTCTTGAAGCCTAAACTTCTCCGCCAAGTAGCGGGCTCTAACACCAAGTTTTTTATGAAGTTTTCTTTCCTGAGAAACTCTGGCAAGTTCTCTGAAAAACGATTTGGAAATCTCTGAAAGGTCGAAGCTGAAACCGTATGGCATACTTTTAAGATGAAAACAAAGAGACGTTTAAAACTATCTGTTATGTAGACCTAAACTTAAGAGATCTCTTTAGCGATGGACATATGTATGTGTGGGTATTACATCTGTATGGGAAAATCTTAAATATCCCACACTGCATATTATCCCAGTAGGTGTTGCTAATGGGAGTCATAGTGAAACTTGATGAGCGAGGGAGACTTGTAATTCCATCTGAGCTCAGGAGCAAGGTGGGAACCAACTACATTGAGGTACGTGAGGAGGATGGAAAGTTAGTGCTGATCCCTGTTTTAGATCCGTTGCACGATCTAATTGGAAGGGTATCCAGAGCGAAGCCTTTAAAGCCGCTTAGTGAAGCAGCTGAAGAAGAGGCAGAACGGATAGTGCGTAAGAAAAGGGAGGAAAGTAAACACGCCTATTCTGGAAGTTGACCTCCTTTACGCTGCTTTAGATTCTGAGGACAGACACCACAAGATCGCTAAAAGAACCTTGAATTTAATCCAAAAAAGAAGACTGCCCGACATCAAAGTGGACTCGTTAGCGTTGCACGAATTAGAGCTAAACTTAAAGACAGGAAACATCCTAATCGATGATGGAAAGGCCACTCCAAAAGACATAGCCAAGTTTTTCATGGATCTGAACCGTCTTTTGTTTCTGTATCACATGGAAATCCTCCCCTTAACGTGCACGCAGATAGCTAAAGCCGCAGATTTGAGAGCCAAGCACAAGTTATCATTCTATGATTCGCATCACGCATCTTCAGCACTACTACACGACTCAAAAATAATATCCACAGACACCGCCTACGATAAGATTGAAGACTTGACCAGAATAGATCCGTATATCCTTAAAAACAAATAGCTTTCTTCATGCTGCTAACCAGTGAAAATGTCGGAAGTTTCATTCCGTAGGCCTAAACTTGTATACAATTCTATCTTCGGTCACATGGTGACTTACAACCTGAACTCGCATGTCAACCTTCAAAGTTTTCGGCGTGACCCCAGTTATATGCGCCAGCAGTCGGGAGCCATCGTCAAGTTCTGCAACCGCAATAATGTAAGGAGCATATTTTGCCATGCTTTCCGGCCCAAAAGTAACCAAAGTGTAAGTCAAGATCTTTCCCGTTTTAGGTGCCTCAAACCATTCCATTTCATGTGAGCCGCATTTGCAGTGGGCTCTCGGAGGCAGATACTTAGCCGCGCATTGTTTACATTGGGTGCCCATTAGTCTTTTATTTTTTAACTCTTCAATGAATTTTGAGACCAGCTCGGTTTGCGGTAGCCATGAAACGTATCCAAACTTCACATTGAGTCACCTCGCATATATGTGGACGAAGCAGTATTGCCCTGTTTCTCCAACGTTGTGGCTAAGCCCGATTTCAGCGCCACTAACTTGCCGTTTATTCGCTTCACCTCTTAGCTGCCGAGTAATTTCAACGGTCATAGAGACCCCTGTAGCACCTAATGGATGACCCTTAGCCTTTAAGCCACCATCCATGTTGACTGGCCTTTCGCCGCCAATGTAACTTTGACCTTCCTCAATGAACTTTCCTCCTTCGCCCTTTTTGCAGAATCCGAGGTCTTCGTAAGCCATGATCTCAGCTATAGTGAAGCAGTCGTGGACCACGGCAACATCGATGTCATCCGGCGAAACACGAGCCATTCTATAGGCTTTTTCAGCCGCAAGCCGCGTGGCTGTTAGACTGGTTAGGGTTTGCCGCTCACTTATCATCATGGTGTCTGAGGCAGAGCCCAAGCCAGTTATCCAAACAGGCGTGTCACACAGTTTCTTTGCCTTTTCCTCGTTGGCAAGTATGACAGCAGCTGCACCATCAGAGATTAGACAGCAATCATAGAGATTCAGCGGATGACAAATTGTAAGCGACTTCACGGCTTCTTCAAGAGAAACTTCCCTCTGCAGATGCGCGTAGGGATTTAGGACTCCATACTTATGATTTTTCACGGAGACCATGGATAACTGCTCTCTAGTTGTGCCGTACTCATGCATGTGGGCTGTAGCCATCAGGGCATAGAAGCCTGGAAAAGTTATGCCGAAAGGATACTCCCAGCGCGTGTCTCCTGCTTTAGCCATAAGCTCGGTTGCTTTCGGCGAGCCGACTTGAGTCATTGTTTCTGCGCCTACCACTAAGACGGTTTCTGCCAAACCAGCCTTAATGAGTGACCATGCCGCTCGAATTCCAGCGCTTCCAGTGGCGCATGCGGCTTCTACGCGGAACATGGGCTTGTTTTTCATGCCGATGTAGTCGTGGATGAGCGCGCCTGACGAGCCTTGGGCTGCGAATTCGTCTCCTGCTACGCCTATGACTGCGGCGTCTATGTCTGTAGTGGTTATTCCAGCGTCTTCTAGAGCTGGCTTTACAGCTTCATGTGCCAACTCTCGTATTGTCGCGTCTTTTCTTTTGCCGAATTTGGCGTGTCCTATGCCGATTACTCCGATTTTCTGGGTCAAGCATTTTCCTCCAAAAAAATAAAGGAAAGATGAAAGGCGATCTATTTTCCCTTAAATTGTGGGCTCCTCTTTTCGAATATTGCTTTTACGCCTTCTTTGAGGTCCTCAGTTTTGTAGCAGACTAGGCAGGCTTCTTTCATCATTTTGTTTCCATCTTCCATGCTGATTTCCACCGCTTTGGCAAGGATCTTTTTTGCTTCGCGAACAGCTATAGGCGCTTTAGTGGCAAGTGTGCCTGCTGTCCACATCACAGTTGTGTTCAACTCGTCGGCTGGAACCACTTTGTTCACTAGTCCTATTCTCTCTGCTTCTTTGGCACTGATTTGCCCACCAGTGAGAATCATCTCTGAGGCTCTGCCTTTGCCGATAACCTTTACGAGTCGCACGTTTCCACCCCAAGCAGGAATTAAGCCTACTGCAACCTCGGGGTTTCCAAGCCTTGCATCTTCAGAAGCTATGCGCATGTCACAGGCAAGAGCGAGTTCAAGTCCACCACCTAAAGTGAATCCGTTGATGGAGGCAACCACTGGCTTGTCAAAGTTTTCTATCTTGTCAAACAGCTTTTGACCAGTTTGAATGAATTTTCCTACGTTAGCCTCATCGAGTTTTTCAGCTTCTCTCAGGTCTGCTCCAACACTGAAGGCTCTGCCCGCTCCAGTGATCACTACTACACGTATCTTTTCGTCTTTCCGTATCTCTTCCAGAAGACTGTCGAGTTCAGCTAGGAGTTCCAAGTTAAGCGCGTTTAGGGCGTCAGACCGATTCAGCGTGATTACTCCAATGTTTTCTTGTTCAGGTGCCAGAAAGCTCGCTTGCTTTGAATACGTTAGGGTTTTATATGCCATCTTTTCACCTCCTACCCTTCTAATAATCGTAAAATCCTTTTCTCGTCTTTAAGCCTAGATGACCAGCCTTAACTTTTTCAACGAGCAGGGGACAAGGCTTGAATTTTTCTCCGAACGCCTGGTGAAGATTTTCCAACACTGCGAGGGCGATGTCTAATCCGACAAAGTCAGCGAGTCTAAATGGTCCAGCAGGAAAGTTCATGCCTAAGGTTGCAGCTTTGTCGACGTTTTCGATTGAAGTCTTTCCTTCATAAACTAGGTATGCAGCCTCGTTTAGCATGGGAAGCACTAGGCGGTTCACAATAAATCCAGGTGAGTCTTTCACAGTTACGGTTTCTTTCCCCAAGGCCCTAGCAAAGTCATCAGCGATTCTGCGGGTTTCTTCTGAGGTCTGAGCGCCCAAGACTACTTCAACCAGCTTCATTGCGTATGGTGGATTGAAAAAATGTAGCCCAATGATCTTGTTGGGTCTTTTGGTTGCAGATGCCAGTTCTGTTATGCTTAGCGCTGAGGTGTTAGAGGCTAGTATGGTGTGGTTGGGGCAAGTCTCGTCGAGTTTTTGGAAAACCTCTTTTTTCACGTTTATGTCTTCGTAAACGGCTTCTATGATTATGTCGGCGTCTTTAGCTGCCTCTGTGATGCTAGTTGTCCCTTTCACTCTTTTCAGGGTTTCCTCCGCTTCTCGTGGAGTTAATTTTCCTCTGTTCACGCCTTCAACGATCATTTCTCGAATTCTTTTTATTCCTTTGGCGAGTAGTTTCTTGTTTACTTCCACAATGGAAACTTCATAGTTTCTTGCGGCGCAAACGTAGGCTATGCCTGATCCCATTGCGCCCGAGCCAATTACAGCGACTTTCTTTATTTCCAAAAGTTTCCACCCCTTAACAATAGGTCAGCATTTAAACTTCAAGCATAACTGTGGTGATAAGTCTACCCAGCGCGAATCCTTCATGGCCAGCTCCAATCAATACGAGTTCCCAGCTTTTCATGGCATCTCCAAACCGTTTTCTGCCTGTGAAAACTTCAGAGATTGTCTTAGACGAACCTTTGAAAGTCAAATCAGGAGCTAGATATCTGCCGTCATGAACCTTCATTTTTCCGTTGGCTACTACTAGGTAGAACTGTTCGGTGCCGGTTTCAAACTGTACGATTTTTCCGTGGTAGTGACCTATCCATTTACTCATGATCTTTGTTCCTTCGCTGCTTCTGTTCGCTTTCATGGCAATTGCTTCGAAAAACTTCTTTACGGTCATGACGCTCATTCAGCTTCCACCTCTTCAACCCAAGCCCTAACGGCTTCGAGAGCTGCTTTCTCCACGTTGGAGGCAAAGATGTTGCCAAACCTTTTTCGAACAGCACTAAGAAAACGTTGATAGAAGTCGTGCTCCATTAAAAGGTAGACTCTGCCCTTCCTGTTGTTTACCATTGACTGGGCAATATGCTTTGTAAATTTGAATGCTTCAGGTTCGATGTCTTCAATATTTAACTCTGGGAAGCCAAGCCATTCTCCTGAAGGCTGCCGCCGATATTTTGGTGCTGCAGACACTGCTATTTCACCTCCGTCAGTTTGGCCAGGTCTTCGCCTCCGATTTTGGCAAGTCCTGTTAGGAAAGGCCATTGCACCACAAATATTATGCCGTTTCCTTCACGCCACTTACCAGTATAGATGCGGCCTCCCTCAACAGTGACAAACTCGGCTAGAACAATTTCACATGCTTTTTCCACTGGCAGGTTGCAGTCCTTTGCTATGCCTTCCAGCTTTTCTATGATTTCTGTTTTCAATTTTATGTTCATTTGGCTTTCTCCTTTCTGAACGCTACGCGGCGGTAGGGGATACCCCAGCGTTCGCTGTACATTACGCCTTCAAGCGGAAATCTAGATGGTCCCAGCATCCGCTTTTCTTTGGGCACTCCGATACATAAGACGCCTATGGGTTCCCATGTTCTAGGTACACCTAGCCGTTCGCATATCATCTCTCTCTGACGTGCATCGGCAATCGCCAGCGCCATCCATCCTGCACCATAACCCAATGAGTGGGATGCAAGCCACATTTGAAGCATGCCCATGGCTACGACTACTGAGCCGAAAAGATGCATGGCATAGGGTAGATGTGAGTCGGTGAACGATTCAGAAGCACACCCGATAACAACGGTGTCGGCATATTTGGGGTAGATGAAGAGGCTTCCATCTCGGATCTTCTCGAATTCTGTCGGTCTCAGATGGTCGGGCAGATACCAGAGTCTTCCGCCAGTGAGTTCATAGGGTTGAGCGCCGAAAACTTGGCGAGCCACTTCCATAGATAGCTCTGCAATCAGGTCTTTCATTTCTTGGTCTTCTCGGATGACAACGTAACGCCACATCTGGAGGTTTTCAGGTGAAGGCGCATAACGGGCTGCGTCGAGTATCATTTCAATGTGCTCGTCGGGAATGCGTTCGCCGGTGAATTCTCGGATGCTTCTTCTGGTCTTTATGGCTTCTAACAATTCCATATTTTTCACCCGTATTGTTGAGAATTATAGAGGCGTTTGCTTATATCCTTAGTTCTACCGATGCCATGCGCGCCGTATGAAATTTAATATAGCTGTTTCACTCTATGCTGAATGGTGTCATTTTGAAGTCTAAGCCTTGGTTAAAATTTTGGCCCAAAGGAGTGCCTCACACAATAGACTATCCAAATGTGCCGCTTTTTGAACTGCTAAGAAACACGGCGAAGAAACATCCCGATCATGTTGCAATCGTATTTCTTGGAAAGAAGATCACGTACAAAGAGTTAGACATACTCTCAGACAAGTTTGCAACCGCTCTGCATAATATGGGTGTGAAAAAGGGAGACCGTGTAGCTCTGTTCCTCCCAAACATGCCTCAATACATAATCAGCTATTATGGCGCCTTAAAAATCGGTGCAATAGTCACTGCGATAAGTCCTTTGGCTAAGGAAAGAGAAGCCGGGTTTCAACTTGCCAACTCGGAAGCGGAAACTCTCGTCTGCCTCGACATTCTGTACCCGATAGTTAAGGCTGTACGAGAACAAACCAGGCTTAAACAGATCATAGTGGCCAGCATAAAGGAATATTTGTCACCAGTGAAAGCGTTTCTTGGAACCCTGCTTAAGAAAGTGCCCAGCCTTAAGGTAGCGAAAGAACCAGGAGTTCACTTCTTTAAAGAAATG
>JAUWZP010000048.1 GCA_030615265.1 Candidatus Bathyarchaeota archaeon | reverse complement strand
CGTTTATGCTTACCCAGCTGTGGCGTGTTTTGGCAGGAGGCAGGTTTTGCCCCGGATGAGTATGAAAGAGCTGAATCAGAAATTGTCGGTTATTATGCGTGTGGTTGTGCATCCGAAATATCGGACGATTGGGCTTGGACAGAGGCTTGTTCGTGAGACCTTAACGCGTGCTGGAACGCCGTTTGTGGAGTTGATTGCGGTTATGGCGAAGTACAATCCTTTCGCTGAACGAGCTGGCATGACAAAGATTGCTGAGCAGCCACCGGCTAAGAAAGCTCTTAAAATCGCGGAGACTCTTCGCAAGCTGGGATTTAACGTTACTTTCCTCGGCAGCAAAAGATATGTACTGAAAAAACTCGGCAACCTAAAAGCTGAAGACTTGGAGAAAGTTCGGCAAGCCTTTAGGGAAAACGTCCATCCGCGCTTCATGAAGGAATTTTTCTACCATAAACCCTACGGGAAAGCCAGGCTTTTCAAAGAAAAAGTCGAGACTGCAGATTTTGAGAAGCTTGCAAAACTAATAAAAATCGTCGGGTTGCTGCTACAGACTAAAGTTTATCTATTCTGGAGCGCGCGAAATGGAAGCGATAGCAGTTCATCTATTATCGGAGTTCGATAACGCCACGTCTAGATATATGACTCGATAATTTACTCTGTATATCAGAAAGCAGATCGATTCTAAGCTGGTAATCTGGCTCCAGATTATTTAGCTTGTTAAATTGTGCGCCCGTCATGTAATAGGAATTGAATATGAGAAAGCTGAGGTTGCTAGATAAGAAAGGAAGGCATCGTTGGACTCTAAGTAAAGATCAAATGAATATCTACCTAGCGTAGCTTCTTGCTTGTGTCAGTTTAATGTTGCTTTCTCTTAGAACGCTCGTCTAATTTCTTGAATGCGCGCGTGCAGGCGCGCAAAATCATGCCTTTTTGTTTACTCTTCTGTTCTTCTCACCAATTTGAACGAGAGCAGAGTGATTGCCATGATAGCGACTGAGGCGATTATTCCGATGATTGCTATGCCATTAGGCGTTGGTCCAAAGGTTGGGTCTTGGCTTATCATTTGCCATGTCGTGGGAATCAGAGAGAAACCAAACACTATGGCTATTATTATTCCAGATATAATTGCGTGTAACAGTCTGATTTGCATGTTTATCTTCTCACTGTTTGTAGTTTTTCGTGGCTATAGTTCTATTCTTTAGAACATTGGTCAAACAGGTTTCAGCCTCCACTGCCTCCACGTTTCATATCCTGTGATGACAAGCCCACTCACCCCAAAGACCAAAGCGAAGACACCTTGCACGGATAGCGAGCTAGCATATCCAACCACAAACACGATGAGAAGAGTGAAGAAAAAGGTTGTGTAAAATATGTATCGCGGAATCATCAGATGGCTGATCCTCACAAAGGAGCTCATAGCCTCCAAGCTAACTGTTTTCTTCAGTTCGTAGTCTCCCCTGACTTTCTTGACGAGACCCATGTCCATGAGCTTTTCAAGATGATATGATGCCACGCTTGGACTTGAAAAACTCAGATCTCTTTGAAGATGCCTGATAGTGGTTGGTTTCCCGCTTCTCAGAAGATGCCAGTAAACACGAAGCGTCGTACCCTTCAGCTTCGACTTAACATCCTCCATTGATAGCCCTCAGAATAACCCGCAATCGGTTGGCTTATAAGTTTCGGACGCTCCAGCGCACGTATTGCTTACCTGTTCTAACTTTAGAACATTTGTTCTATTGCATAGAACTAAATTGCTCTTTGATCTTCTTCTTGTTTGGTGATGAAATTGAGGAAGAAACTGCTAGTTGTGGCACTGATGGTAGCCATCGCCGTTTCTTTTATAGCCTACACTTGGGCTACAAGAGACGAAGGCGCACGGGCAGAAAAAAACCAAGAAACACCTTCAGATGTGACTAAGTTCGAGGCTGTCGTCAACGGTATGAGGAGCATGGATGTCTTCGTGTGCGTCAACATAAGCGACGGCTTGACTGAGAAAGAAGCTGAATTGATAGTGGGGACAACTTTCATCCAGGTTAAGGGAGAATATGTTTGGCGTCGACTTGATGCTCTAACCTTTGATGATACTCAAATAAAGGCACACTATACTTGGGGCTATGATAAAACCGACTTGGGACATGTATATGACATGACTGCAGACCTCATAACGCTTCAGATAACAGTTGATCACTGCTTCTGATAACACGCGCACGCAACGTTAAGAAATGGAGCGGGGTAGGAAAAGGCTTCGTGAAAAAGAAAAACCCATAACGCCCCTCTTTTTATGCTGCCCGGGCAATGCAAAAGATTATTGAATCTGAGCAACTTCTGTAGACCAAATCAAAAGTCACGATTATAAAAAGAAAGGTTTTTGCAGGGGACATCTCCACTGCGCGCGCTTTCTTGTATCGCATTGTGTGCATGTCGATGAGGGCTCCGGTTGCGATTGCATTTGTTCCGCTGGAGAAAGCGACGAATATGAGAAGGCTGTCGTGCAAGTCTAATGTTGTTAAGCCACCTTCCCAAAAGATGAGGCTATAAGCCGTCAAGCCGATCACGAATACCCCAAGTGCCCACAACAACGTTGCAAGGATGCTGGGTCTCGTCAAATCCATTCCTCTAGCCAACACAATCACCACCATTGAGAAAATAATTAGACAAATCGCATGTAAATCTTCTGCGCATGTCTACTTTTACTCTGCTGCGCACGCGCATCAAACGTACACTCGAATGTACGTGCTATAAAGTACGGAAAGAAAAAAAATATGGATATGAAAAAGACTCTATACTAAGAATAGATGTTAGCTTTTGAGCTTAATATCTATCTCTTCTTGGTGGTCTTCTTTTTGCCCAACATTCTCGGCAATATACTGGTTTGCTTGGGTCTGGTTTGAAAGGGACTTGACATTTTTGTTTGCAATCGGCGCAGACTGCATCGTGCATTTCTCTGGGTCTTCCATACGACATCTTTAACTCACCTCTCTTACTATTCAAACAAGTATCAGATCCTTTAGAAACTGATTCTTGCTTGTGCCTCCATATCACGGGTAGATGTCCTTATAAATTTATGCGCGCAAAAAACAAAAAAAGTTGTGCGGAGAAATCTCCACCTCTTGAATCTAAGGCTTTATAATAGGTGTTTAAACACTTCACTATAAGAAGCGGTGTTTAATGCCGAAAACTAAAGCCAAAATAAACATTGAAAACGTTGTTGCTTGTGCTACTTTAAACCAGAAGATTGACTTAAACGCGGTTGTGAAAGGTTATCCAGGGGTTGAATATCGCCCCAAACGGTTTCCGGGACTTGTGTTTAGGCTTAAGAGACCGAAGACGGCTACGTTGATTTTTAGCACTGGCAAAATGGTTTGCACAGGAGCAAAATCGGAGAAGGAATCCCGGAGAGCTGTTATGACAGTTGTTAAAGAACTGAAAAAGGGCGGAATAATCATCATCAGCAAGCCGGACTTGAAGGTTGTGAACATCGTTGCTTCTGCAAGGTTAGGCGGAAAGATAGATTTGGAGAAGGCAGTTTTCACGCTTGGAAAAGCGATGTATGAGCCAGAGCAGTTTCCAGGCTTGATTTACAGGATGGACGAACCTAAAGTGGTCATACTGATATTCGCAAGCGGGAACCTTGTTTGCACTGGAGCCAAAAGAGAACAGGACGTCCATGACGCCGTGTACAAGCTTCACAGGATACTCGAAGAACAGCAACTGATATTCTACGAATAATCTGCCCGCGATAGTGTGGGTATGGAAAAGTGCATGCATGGATTGGCATTGCAGTTGTGGGTGGATTCATTTTTTGTTATTCCAAGATCGCCGCGCGCATGCGCGCAAAACTTAGGCTGTCACTACCACTACGCGGGCACACACACTTTTGACCCATCCTTTTTGACAGGATAAACGCATGAATGGTAAAAGGTGAAATCCTATCAAATCGAAATGCGTGCATTGCCTACATTCACAGATAAAAGCGAGCGCCCGCTGGGATATTATTTGCCCCATCAGTTATCTGAAGAGCACGATTTAGTTCTCCAAAGTATTCGAGTACGGTTCTACCTCTTTCCGTGATGGCGTAAACAACTCCAGTTTTATGTCTTTTTTTCTGCAGATTTTGCTTCTCGATAAGATTCTGCTGAACTAAAAAGTCTAAGTATTGTTTTAAGACACTACAGTTGACGTTAGCTTTGTACATAATGTGAGTTAGCTTTAACGGTCCATTACGAGCCAGAACCTTAAGAACATCAACATACATTTCCAGTTTTGACCTGCGCAAAAATCATTCTTCCTAAATGGTAGTGGCTACGGGATTCCCCCGACTACACCTAAAAAGTTTGCCAAGTATAAGAGATATACCAGTCTAATATGTTTGCTGACACGTTACAAGCCAACATCAGAAGAGAGTGTAGCAGATATAGAAATTCAACATAATAGTAGGGTGAGATTTTTCCTTAAAATGGTAAAAAGAGGGATACACGCGCCTGTTAGTTGTGGGCTTTGTTTCCTTTTTTGGTTCGCATGGTGTACATGTCGATGAGAGCTCCGGTTGCAATTGCATTTATTCCGCCTATAAAGCGACGAATATGAGAAGGCTGTCGTGCAAGTCTAATGTTGTTAAGCCACCTTCCCAAAAGATGAGGCTATAAACCGTTAAGCCGATTACGAATACTCCAAGTGCCCACAACAATGTTGCCAGGATGCTGGGCCTAGTCAAATCCATTCCTCTACCCAACACCATCACCACCTATTCAGCGCACACGTATGATGTGCTAGCGCAGGACATTATTCGTGCTGTTTCATAAGTACGAAATTGGTTTTTAGTTGCTTCAATGAAATTAGGGATATGCTTTTTTGTATAGCTATTCGAGAAACAACTTCCCTTAAGAAGTCATAGTATTCATCTTGGTCTTTTGTCCTGATTTTAAGAATCAAATCCCAATCTCCAGCCATTATGTCCACACTTTCAACTTCTTTATGTTTAGCTAGCTCGCTTACTATCTTTGACTCGTATCTCGACCAATCATACTCGTATTCGGAGGGAGATACATTGATCAGAACATACACACAGAATCCTTCTTCGATTTTCTTGTAGTCAAAAACAGCCTTGTAGGTTTTTATCGCGCCGTCCCTCTCTAACTTCTTTATGTTGTAGTGAATAGTAGCGGATGGCTCGTTTATTTTCTTGGCAATCCTAGCTATTTGCGGTGTACAGTAGCCCTCCTTGAACAGTTTGATCAGTTTGGCTTTTATGTTTTTCATATTAGTGAAAATGCTCGATTTTTTAAAAAGTTTTGCCCTATGTTTGAACAATATTCAGATAGGTAACTATTGACCAAAGCCCTATTTTATATGCGCATGCGCTTTTTCTCCTGCAGTGGATATATCGTCCACACAATCATTTTTTTCCTTGCACACGTAGCGGTAGTTGGGAGTTCATTAGTGCCCGCGTTACAACGAGACAAACTCTGTTTTTAGTTGCTTCAGCGAAATCATGGACTTAGTCGTTACAATACCTTTTTCTCTGGAAACGACGTTCTTCACGAAGTTATAGTATTCATCTTGGTCTTTTGCCCTGAGTTTAAGAATCAACTCCCAATCTCCAGTGACGAGATCCACGCTCTCAACTTCCTCATGTTTAGCTAAGTTCTTCGCAATCCTTTCAGGAGTACTATATTCACTAGGGGTCAAAGCGATGAGAAGGTACACACAAAACCCTTCATTGATTTTCTTGTAGTCAAAAACTGCCTTATAGATCCTTATTGCTCCCTCATTTTCTAACTTCTTTATGTTGTAATGTATAGTAGTAGAAGGTTCATTTATTGTTCTGGCTATTCTTGCTATCTGAGGTGTACAGTAGCCCTCTTTGAACAGTTTGATCAATTTGGGTTTTATGTTTTTCATATTATTGAACAGTGTTCAAATATTTATAAGATTTTTGTTTCATATTTGAATATTGTTCAAACACATAATTATAGACGAAAGCTCATTACAAAGAATGGTGATAAAAGTGCAGAGACATGAAAGAAAGCTGAAAAGTAGATTAGGTCTAGGTAAACTTAGAAGAAAAGTGCTTAGATTACTGAAAGCGGATGTGAAGTTTCCTGTCTCTTCAATCGGTCAGAAGAAAATCGCCCATGAAGCTACACTTATAGACATCTATCATGTTTCTCAGAAAGAAACTAGAAGTGCATTGATTAATGCAGAGCGCGCAAAGGCCAGAGCACTGATGGAAATGCAACAACATCGTTTCATTCGTTAGAGACAACACGCTAGTCCTCTTTTTTGCTAGGAAATGGGGTGCATGTGGATTTACGCGCAAAGAAAACGTTGGAGGTTGAGAGACCAATCAAAGTCGAAGGGGCAACGTGTGTGGTTGCGTTTAATCGGCTTCTTGATCCAAGCCGTCTTCTCCTTTCTCCCTCGATAATGGCAATCACACGCGTGGCCCAACAACTCTTTCAACATATGTGGAGACCCCTCGAAAACTCCCCTTTTTTGGTTTTAGCAATCCTTAAACAATAGATTACTATTTTTGCGCACGCGCCTCGAATCAAGGTTTCAGTTTCACCTTTCTGACTCTACTGCTCTCTGGTTTGCTTCACCAATCATTTTATGTCGTGTTCCACGTTAGGCTCCTTACGAAGAGAGGAATGGTTATGGTAAAGGGAAAGGCAACTGTTAGAATAGAGCGCAAAGTTTCCAAGAGAAGATATCTGGACGGAAAACATACCTATACATATGAACGTTTCTACGTGCCCATCCCCAAACAATTCCACGACAAGATCGAACCCTTCCTAAACAAGAAGCTGAAAGTCGAAGTGAAGCCCGCAAACGGCGGCTTCAAGATCATCTGCACACCCCGTGAAAACGTTTCTGCCCCCCGAAAACATCCCCGTAAAAATAGCCCCGAAACTCAGCCCTAACCCCCATTTTTAACATCAAAACACAAAACCTGCTTAAATACGCCACACAGCAAAATTTTGCCACTAGGCGTATTTCTGCCCCCGAAACGTTTTCACCATCACTTTTCAAAGCAAAAACATGTTGACAAACGTGAATAGTTTCTTCATGCCTATTTCGTCCTAACAGGCTATGGTGTGATTGGCGTGTGGCAAGGCGCAAGGCCAAGAGTGGAAGAATCTCAGTTTTCAAGGGACGAGAGGCCAAACTAAACCGTACAATCTTCCACATCCTCGCCCTCAAAGGCCCGCTAACAATCTATGAAGTATACAAAGAAGTCAAAGCTTTAAGGCATCTAAAACACACGAAATACACCAACGTAAACCGTAGAGTAAGAGCCCTCGAAAGCTCAAACTACCTAGAAAGAACTGGCACCCGGGAAACCCAAGCAGGCTTCAAAGCAACACTCTACCAACTATCAACAAGAGGATACTTGGCTCTCATGCTAAACCAAATCAACATCGAAACCATCCTACAAAAAGCAGACAAAACCGCAATTCTAAACCTCTTAGCAGCTCTCTCATCAGCCCGATAGTTTGCGCGCGCGCTCATAAACATTCGAGCCGAGCTCACGAAAGGCGCTCGCGGGCATGGAAATGCAGGAACAGGTAGCTGGCAATGGCGAGCATCGAGATGACGCCGCAGGCATACCAGACCCAATCTGGGTTGTAGTTGTCCATAATCAACCCGGCAGCCCAAGGACCGAAAGCCATGGGAATTGTCCAGCTGAAACCATACATAGCCATGTAGCGACCCCGCATGTCCTCGGGGGCAAAATTAGCGACTAATGCTTGACCAACCGGAACCACAAACATTTCGCCGACAGTGATGATGACCATCGCCAGCATGAAGAGGGCATAACCGGAAACAAAGCCGTACATGGAAAAGCCGATGGCGTAGAGCAACGTGCCGAGAGCCATTACGATCATGGGAGGCACGTGCTTGATACGACGGGTGATCCAAAACTGGAAGAGCACCACCATGCCAGCGTTGAGGCTGATGATGTAGCCGTAACCCTGACCAGGGATGCTGTGGACATCACGCAAGTAAACAGGGAGGGTGGTGTTCATCTGCATATAAACCGATATCATCAACATGGAGGCAAGAATGAAGGCCATGAAAAGGCTATCACGGGCAACTTTGAAGTAGCCTCCTAAGGTTTGTAAAATGCTTTCGCTGGGCTTGTCCGATGGTGCTTCAGGTTTGGTCTCCGGGATTGCGAAGAGCACGATGAGGGCTGTAATGATGCTGGCAATGGCATCGATGATGAAGAGCCAGAGGTAGGAATATGTCGCCAGGATGCCGCCGATGGCTGGGCCAATCGTTACTGCGAGGTTAGCAAAGATACGAAGAAGCCCGAAACCCTCGGCACGTTTCTCTTCTGTTAATAAGTCGGCGATCATGGCCTGCTGAGCCGGACCGCCGACGTTGGCAAACAGGCCAATAACCATACCCACAAAGTAGATCACATTCAGATCTTCAGCAATACCAAATCCCAAGGCGCTAAGGGCACTGGCAACCAGACCGAAAATGATCACGGACTTGCGGCCAAACTTGTCGGTGAAAGCGCCGCCCACCATGCTGCCAAAGACACTGGCAATGGCGAAGACAGCAAAGAGTTGACCGACCTCTGTCATGCCTACTTCGAATTTTGCCGTAATGAACAAGGCGATGAAGGGAAAGACAAGAGCTCCGCCGAGTCGGTCTATGAACAGGGCGCCGATCACAACCCAGAAGTTGCGGGGATATTCGTTGTAAATCTTTTGAATCTTGCGAATGAGCATTATGCTATCTCCTCGATTATAGTGCCGTAATGCGCGTGAAAGTTAAAAAGGTGACTCACGTCTTGTGGTCACAAATTGTGATGTGCGCGTGTAAGTTTTTTATAAAATTCTTTGTTAATCTTTGAAACAGGATGGATTCTTTCGACATTATGATGGTGGCTTTGAAATTCAATGAAAAGATAAACCAACGAGACCTCGATGGTTTAGTGGAGTTAATGACTGATGACCACGCATTCATAGATAACTCAGGAGACATCTACAAAAACATGAAAGAAGGTTGGAGAGAGTTCTTTGAAAATCACCCTGATTACCGAAACATATTCACCTCTGTAACAGTCCAAAACAATGTTGTCGTTATGGTTGGTTATTCCACTTACTCTAATGAATGACGACTAAATGGCCCAAGCATATGGACTGCCAAAATACGAGGTGGACGCCTCTCCGAATGGAGAGTGACCTGGCTGGACCAAAGATAAGAACAAAATCTAGTAAGAATCACGCAAACACGAAACCATGCGCGCTTATGGCGTTCTTTGTATATGTCCGTTTTTGGATACTGTACTTTGCGGAGCCCTCCAAAGTATACTATACTTTGCGGGTGGCAGAAAGTCCTTAAAGTTTTGAAGCAACATAGCTTAGAGGTGAGACCTTTTGGTCAATTTAGTTGAAGAATGGGAAATTCTAGAGGAATATGCTAGAGACAAACAAGGCCTCTATCAAATCCTATACCACGCAAAAGGCGTAGAAATTCGCGTATCAGTAGGCAGACTAGGCTTCAAGAAAGAATTCGAAAGCGCAGAGGATCCACTGCTCAAACGTATTCTAAGATTCTGCAATTCTCAAAGATACGTCAAAGTGAGCGAAAACATCAGAAATGAATTCTTCTTCAAGTAAACCAGTGGAGGCGAATAATAGAGAAGAATAGGTGAAACTTAATGCGTCAAGCCATCCCAAAGGGCTCAATAGTCTACATCCGCTATCTGGATCATGTTCTTTTCCGGAACACACCAGAAGCCCTAGAAAATGCTGCTGAACGCGAAACCATAGGATGGCTAACCCAAGAAAAAAAAGAACTCATATGCATCCAACACGACAGAACGATTGAACGTCTTCAATACGCAAGCGGCACAGCCAGCGGCCTAGTGCTAT
This sequence comes from Candidatus Bathyarchaeota archaeon, assembly GCA_030615265.1. Taxonomy (GTDB): domain Archaea; phylum Thermoproteota; class Bathyarchaeia; order Bathyarchaeales; family Bathyarchaeaceae. The sequence continues at coordinate 5,979 of JAUWZP010000048.1, read as the reverse complement.
TGAAAAGCTGCATCCTAGAAATCCATGCATTACCACTACAAAAATTTTCAAACGGGCATTTATGTACTCCCACAGCCTATAATTCTAAACGCCAAGTATCGCGTGCCCGAGATCAAGGGTGCGAAAAACTTGGTTCCCAAGAAAAGGGAGGGACACAACAACCTTGAAAGAAGCTTTAGAGCTCAAGAAGCTTCGGCGCCTTTCTGGAAAACTTGTCGTTGCGGATCCTAACGCGGCCTGGGCGATTTGGCAAGACGACACGGAGTACTTTATCGACGTGACCAATGGACCGACTGGAAGACCATTGTTGAAACCCGTTGCATTAAGACTTTCCGCTGTTTGGACGGAAGCTGACATCGACATCGTAAAATATGTGATTCAAAGCCTCTCAGCACGCCAACCATCTTTGATTCCCTTCATGTTAACTCAGAGATCTATGTTTCGCTTGGCAAGGCATCTACGACGAAGCCAAACATCATCCAGCGGCACGCTCATAGTCTACGCTGACATTATGAACAGAGTCTTCAACTGGCTTCACAGAACACCAGACGAAACAGCTACTTGGCTGATGAAAGACGACCTCACAGTCAACGTCACAGCCTGGAAAGAGTTCAAAACGCAGCTTGAAGACTACATGGGTACCCTACAGGCCAGAGGTCTCGCTCCTAAGACCATTCGACTTCGATACAGCACACTTAAAACATGGCTAAAAGTAAACGACATTCCCATACCGCATGTCGCCATACCCAAGACAAGGGTCATCTACCATGACAGAGCACCGACACCAGAAGAACTCACCAAACTGCTGGAAATGGCTGACCTCAGAGGCAAACTGATAGTTGCAATGCTATGCTTGGGCGGATTCAGACAACACACCCTGGCTAAACTGAAATATCGACACGTCAAGCAAGACCTTGAACGAGACACAATTCCGCTACATATCCACGTTGAGAGTGAGATCACTAAAGGCAAATACGCCGACTATGACACCTTCATTGGACACGAAGCAGTGAAGTATCTCAAACTCTACATGGATTATAGACGCCGCGGCAGCCACACCGGCAAAATACCGCCTGAAATCATCAGCGATGACTCTCCGTTAATCAGAGATGAAATACGCTTTCGCCCTATTCTGCCAAGAGGCATCTACACCGTTGTGTACGATCTCTACGTCAAAGCAGGACTCATAACTAAAGGCAACAAGCAAAACGTCAAAAGACACGAATTCAGAACCCACTCACTCAGAAAATACTTTAGAACCCAAATGACAGCCGCAGGAGCGCCAAACGACTACACCGAATACATGATGGGCCACGTTATAAGCACCTACAACACCATCAAAACCAAAGGCATTGACTTCCTCAGAAACGTATACGCCGCCAGCGGACTCTCGATAAAACCCAAAACCGCCACGACCAAACTGGACATTCTCAAAGAAATCCTTAGAAGCTTCGGATATGACCCTGAAAAAGTGCTCCTCAAAGAAGCATTCAGTCAACCTCACCGCACTGTCGTCAGTCCAATCAATCCAGAAGACGATGCAGTTCAAACTTTGCGCAGTGTTCTCAGAGACTTAGTCAGACGAGAAGTGTCTTAACGATGCGCTTTCACCCCTCTAGGCCTATCGAAGTAGATGTTTTTGCCTTTTGCTGAGAGCGGGATTCCCATTATGACTGTTGCTTCGGGAAGCTGGTTTAGTCTTTTTGCGGCTGTCCCGATGCGGTACATTATTCGGTTGTCAACGTTAAGCATGCTGGCTGTTTTTGCTGCTGAGCCTAGGGCTATGCCGAGATCGAGGGACTTGTAAACGCATGTGGGTCCAGTGAAGTCTTGTCCACTCTTTTTATCTGTTTGTTCGAATTCTTCGCAGTTGGCGTAGCCGCATGCGCCGCAGTTTAACCCGAATTTCTTGGTTCCTCTCACGCCGATGAGCACTACGAGTTCTGAGTCTCTCACGTTTTTTGCGTCGCGCGTGAAGCCGACAATTTTTCTTTCTTCTGCCATACTCTCCATTTCAAGGGCTAGTTGTTCTTTTTCAGCTTCAGAAACGATTGCTGTAAGTATGTCGTCTACGCCGCCACTTTTTGGTGCTGTTCGCGCTGAGACGAGCATCTGGCAGGCTACGTGCATGATTCCTTCTTTTTCACTTTCTCTACTTGAAATTATAGGCATGACGTTTTCTCTCCAAATGAGATTTGATTAGGGCCATACTCCCAGAGTTTTTATGGCTTCTGCTACCCGTCCTATGCCGAGCATGAGAGCGGCGAGCCTCATATGTGTCTCCCGCTTCTTTGACAAGCTGTAAACGTCGTTGAACGCTTTCACCATCATGGTTTCCTGTTTTTCATTCACTTTTTCTTCTGTCCAGCGTTCTCTTGTTAAGTTTTGAACCCATTCGAAATAGCTGGATGTGACTCCTCCAGAGTTAGCTAGAATGTCGGGAATAATGAAAACTCCTTTTTCATGAAGTATTCTATCGGCTTCAGGTGTAGTCGGACCGTTGGCTGCTTCAGCAACTATTTGAGCCTTTACGTTAGGCGCGTTTTTCCTTGTTACCTGATTTTCCATGGCTGCGGGCACAAGTATGTCGCAGTCTAGTTCAATCAGCTCTCGGTTTGTGATTTGTTTTGATCCCGCATAGCCAATGACTGAACCTGTTTTCCTTTTGTGTTCAAAAACGCTGAGGGGATTAACGCCGTCCCTGTTGTAGATTCCGCCCTTTGAGTCGCTTACAGCCACAATTCTGCATCCTTCCTCGTGCAGTATCCTAGCAGCGTTCCATCCGACGCTTCCGAATCCTTGCACGGCAACGACAGAGTCTTTCATCCGGGTTCCCAAGCGCCTCGTGGCTTCTCGTATACAGAACATAACACCACGTGATGTTGCGTCTTCTCGCTGCTTGAACCCGCCGATGATTGGTGGTTTGCCCGTAACGGATTCGGGAACGCTGTATCCTTTGAATTGGCTGTATGTGTCCATGATCCAAGCCATGGTTTGCTCGTTTGTGTAAATGTCCGGTGCTGGCACGTCTCTGTAAGGTCCAATTAAATCCAGAATCATTGTTGCGTAACGGCGAGTTAGGTGCTCCAGCTCTCTAAGTGACATCTGCTTCGGGTTGCAGCATACTCCTCCTTTTGCTCCTCCATAGGGGATGTCAACTATGGCGCATTTCCAGGTCATCCACATGGCTAAGGCTGTGATTTCGTCTAGAGTAACTTTTGGGTGATAGCGAACTCCGCCTTTAAAGGGTCCCCGTGCGTCGTGGTGTTGCACCCTCCATCCCATAAAAACTTGGATTGGCCCATTGTCCATTCTGACTGGAATTGAAACAGCCAGCGACCTTTTTGGGTACTTGAGAATGTTGTGGATTCCCTCGTCTAGGTTTAATATTTCAGCGGTGGCTTTTAACTGATATAACGCGGTGTCTAAAGGGTTGGGTTTTTCAACGCTCAATTTGATACGCTCCTATTTGCCAGACACGTATAAAGTTAAATTATCTTTAACTAGGCCTTATAAGACATTGCTTGACTCTGAAGCTGGTTTCTCAGCTAAGGCATGCCAGCGACTGAGGCTTCAAAAATCGTCTTTACAATCTCTAAAACTGCGTTCAACTGTTCCGTGTAGAGCCCAATGGCCAGGAAGGTTACGCCTAAAAGCAGTAGAAGAGAGCCGATGACTCTTTGCTCTGAAACATCCATTCCTAGGCTTCTCCGTTGCTAACGATTATTACATGAAGACTATTTAAGGAAAACGATTTACAAGTTTCCAGCAGCCCTAACTTTCGAGGCACGGAATATACAGTTTATATATTCAGTGGAGATGTCTCCCGCATTTCCCCTTTTTTCTAGTCTATGAATTTGCGGTTGACTGTCTCCAAAACTTCGATGGCTGCCTCGATGTCTTCTTTTAACTCAGCGACAGAGCTAACTCCAATCATGCAACCCTCCACTTGGAAGTTGAAAACGTAGGTGAACGCCTTTTTCGGAGTTACCCTTCCTCCGGCTAAAGGTTTAATGGCGTAAACAGCTTTTTCAACACTTTTCACAGCTCTCTCCGCTGATAGTTTTGTTGGGAACATCATTACGCCGAGAGGATTAAGAGGCGTCACGTAACCATGAAAACCCTCAAGTTCGTCATCCAGTATTGGGATCGTCATTCCTGCATGGTGGACACCAAACAGAACATTTTTGAAACCATGGTTTTTTGCTCTTTCCATAAGCTCCCCGAGAAGGTCAAAACGGCCAGTCATCGCCAAAAAGTCTGTTTCAGAACCAAACTCAACGTAACCGACCGGTAGTTCTGCGAAAAACTGTAAGTCCTCGTCTATCTCGTTCCAGTCCATAGTCAGTTTCCGAGAATCATCGTCACTGTAGGGCTTGCTTGCAGACAGTCTATGCTTCCAGTCTTCTCTAAAATTCAGAATTGGGTCATTGATAATAAGCCGCTTCACCTCTGGGTAGAGTCTTCTCTCAAACTTTACGTATGTTGCCCATCGCCTAAATGCGTTGATTTTACTATTATCAAGTCTTATCGGGATTTCGATGCATGGTAGGAGTTCAATGTCATGTCCTTCATCTATTATAAGTTGTAGAACTTGCAGATGAAGGGGTGAAAGAATGGAAGAGTGGGGAGTTGCTGCAGCGAATCTGCGTATGCCCATCTCGATTGCCGCTTCCACCACCTTCCTTGTTGCGTTTGTCTCAGAAAATCGCTTGCGGTACTCTTCATTCTTCTCTTCGTTCTGGTAAGAGATTCCAACAAAAGGCATGTGACCCAAAATTAATTTGTTTGTCGGATTCAACACTTCCACAACTTTCCTACTCGCGTGTTTCAAAATAGGAATTGGTAAGATATCTTTTCCTCGTCAAGTGCTTTGGAGAGTTCTGCTTTCTTCCGGTTGAAGAAGTTTTGAGTCATTGCGTATTCTAACCTGTGCTTTCTGTATACCCAATCTGCGTAATGGTAGTTCATCTTGTCAATCAGAATAAAATCCGCCTTTTTGCTTAGTTGTTCCACTAGACCCTCTGCCCTTGGGAGTATTGGTGCTATCATTGCGTAGGTTTTGATTCCTGCGGAGTGTAGTTTCTCTAATGTTTCAACCCTTTCTTTGATCGTGGGTGAGCTTGGTTCAAAGATTTTCCGGATATTGTCGTCAGTTGTGGTGATTGTAAGCCCGACTTCAATGTTGCCAAATGTTCTTAACAATTCTATATCGCGTAACACGAGGTATGACTTTGTCTGAATTGTAACGGGCCAGTCATGCTCTGACAAGATTTCGAGACAGCTCTTGGTCAGTTCATATTTCTTTTCAATTGGTTGATAAGGATCGCACACTCCACTTATCCAAACTCTACCAGCTCGTTTCTTTCTTATTTCACGTTGAAGCAGAGTTGCTGTATTGATCTTCACGTCAGCAAATATGCCCCAAGGTTCCCTATGACGAGTGAACCTTTTCATAAACCGTGCATAGCAATAAGTACAGCCATGCTCACAACCAATATATGGATTAATCGTGTAATCAGAAACTTTGGATTTCGATAAGATGGATTTAGCATAGATTTCTTTAACGATCATAAAACTTACACTCAGCATGTTGACTTTCCTTTAATACTACTTTTGTCAAACAGCTTTATTTAGGTGCATGAACTCGGAAGTGGAGATGTCCCCCGAAGTAGCCCTATCTAAGGTGTTACTTCCACAATCAAGAATGGTTTTTGGCGTCTATGAATATTCACTGACACGTCAAATGAGAAATAGATGATGCGCACACAACATTAGCTAACTGGGTGTTATTATTCCGTCTTTCATCATTATTTTTCTTTCTGCATAGTCGGCAATTTCTTGTTCATGGGTGATAACAATGATTGTAGTTTTTGTTTCTTCATGGAATTTTTTGAGTAAATCCATGACTTGTTTTCCAGTTACAGAGTCCAAATCACCGGTTGGTTCATCGGCAAATATCACGGCAGGACGATTGGT
>JAUWZP010000009.1 GCA_030615265.1 Candidatus Bathyarchaeota archaeon | reverse complement strand
CAAAGAGAAGACCCCCAAGAAGAAATAGATACTAGGCTCACAAGCTAACATCTATTCTTTTCATATCCAATTTTTTTTCCTTTCCGTACTTTATGATATACGCGCGCGCATTTCGGTTAAGCGCCATTAACCGAAGAGTTCTGCAGAGCTTGCGCGCGCAATAGGCTATTTCTCTTTAATCACTTTACAGAAGATGCTGGATTCGTCCACTTCAATGATGGAGGCGTTCAAATCAAATGCGTCGAACAACTCAACGAATTGACCGTTGCTAATGGTTGTAGCTTTGAAACCATCTTTGCACACAATTGTTCCGTTGTGCGATTTCTCCTTATCTATTTCTCCTATAAGGCCGAACTGTGATTGCCTCCTAAACCATTTCAGACGGGCTTGCCATGCTTTCGGTGAATAACTTGAAAAGAGAATAACTCCATTATCTTTTGTCACTCTTATAGATTCAGCGATGAGATGTTTTTTGTTAACTCTAAATGCGGATATGCCGTTTTGAATGCAAACCACAGCGTCAAAAGTACAAGAACGGAATGACATCTGAGATGCATCCATCAAGAATACGGCGTAGTTTCGGCAATCTTCCATGTATGATGTCACAAGGTCTAAACTTTCCTTTGAAATGTCGTTTCCAATAATCCATGAAACAAACTGGGATATCGCTTTCATAACTCTACCGTAGCCGCATCCGAGTTCGAGAACCAAACCAGTATTTCTAAGGTTGGAAATGACGAACTGTATTTCTGCATTAAGATATTGTTTGATCCTTGGAGGAGCTATTTCATAACATCTAAGGAGTCTGTCAGCTGAAAGTTTCTCTCGGTAATAGGTACCCTTGTGCATAGAAACATTTAGGAAAAATCCAAGATTTAAATTCTTTTTTCGCGCGCAGCCAACCGGCATGGGAAATGAAGCACTTGTGATTTGCTTGCAATCCTAACGATTCTGTTACTGCGTATTAACCGAAACTTACACCCCAAAAAAATGCGCGGCCGATCCAGCCCTTTGTGGATTGTTAAAAAGGGGATCCCACAAGCTCTAGGGTATAACGGACTTTACAGATTAATCAAAAGGTTGAAGCGAAGGACCGGTTTAAAGAAGCCCTTGCGACCAAACTATCTACGTCATGCAAGCCTAACAGAATGGGCGAAGATCTTACCAGAACAGAAATTGAAGGTTCTTGCCGGATGGACACCTTCAAGCGGAATGGCAGCAGTATACATACACCTAGCCGGAAAAGATCTGGACGACGATATTTGAAAGCGCATGGTAAGAAGCCTATGGAACCGGAGAAGCTAGGACCTTCACCTTTGGCACCAAAAGAATGCTGGCGTTGCGGCCATGAAAACGCTCCCACTCACCGTTTCTGTGCGCGTTGTGGCGTAGTCTTAACAAGGAAGCAAGCTTCCAAAATGGTTGAACGAAAAACCATGCCACTTGACAAGATCATAGCCTCAGAAAAAACCGAGATCATTGAATTCCTTAAGGCACTTACGAAAGAAGAGCTGCAGTTAGTAATCAGTGATTTCTTTAACCCTTTAAAAGGAGAACTCAAGGAGCTACGGAAACAAATTCACACAGAATACGAAGAGGTTAACCGTTCCTTAGAGGAGCTGCGCGCTGTAAAGCGTGAAGTTGACAAAAGACTTTCGGAGAGCTTTACCTAACTGAAAGACTAGCCCTCTTTGCGGTCCTTCCCCTCTTTCAATTTGGCTAAGGCGTATTCTATGGCGTGACTTCGAGAGGCAAACCTCAACTTTTCAACTTCCTGGTCCATCCACTCAACTAAATCCTCTCGAATCGTTGCATAAACTCTTTTCTTTGGCATCTCGTTCTCTTTCATCATCATCTCCTCATTTACATTATCCACACTTATACCCAAACATACACAACCTTAATAAACTTCTGAAACTACAAAATAATAGGTTGCCGTTAATAGTTTAAGCCAGAGTTGACTACTCTAGAGGCGTGTCACCGCCTGGCCCTAAGCGAAGGGCAGAAAGAGAACAAAAGGGGTTGAAAAAATGAAGATTGGTAATCTAATGCTTTTGGCTTCCTTAACTCTTACGGTTGTAGCCTATAACTACCAATTCCACTACATTCCGTCGTCCATGTTCTTGAACGCCTATAAATTGTCAGAATGGGAAATTCCAAACGACTATGTAGATGTGACGGAAGATAATGATTTCAGAGTAAGGGTCATGGACTACGTCATCGCATGTGACACTATCCGCACTGGTATGAAGATTGAAAAATATGATTCAGCCTATTCCTGGCTAAAGAACGTTTCTAATCCTTCAAAAAGCTATGATATAACCATAAAGTTCTTCGACGATTTCTATTTCCTTCAGGTGAGATACTATCCGGATTTTCGGCGTACACAGTTAGAACATGGAATTCTTTGGGCGATTAATATTGTTACACTAATTGCATGGGTTTTCGCCATCCAGTCTTTAAGAGAACCCCTCAAAAAATGGAGGATGAGAAAAATATGAAGAAAACTGCTCTATTGTTGTTAGCGTTATTAGTGATTACAACAATAGCTTTCCAAACGAACCCTGTCTCTGCTGTTTCAAGTGGTTATGAAAGATACGTTGATGATGAATGCGAAGTCTACGTTGAATACTTTCCGATAGTGCCATTCGATCCCACATACCCAACCGCAAGCGAAGAATTCGCAATAAAATTCTATGTCAGCCAGAAAGACTGGTGGGAACCTATATTGGTCCATGTGTGGCCCTCAGCTTTTAGCGTCTCGGTTTATTTCAGAGACGACACTTGTGGAGACATTAACTATGTGACGTGGAAGAGGTGGTATCCAGTGTCAGTAGAACAGCGTGGATGGAAAGTTTCGTGGTCGCTAACTGGAGGCTATGGTCCAGTCAGTATTGGCGCTACCGTTTCTACTCCTGACTCATCGTTCACAGCAGATTACACTAAATATCCAGTGGACGACGGAACATATATGCATCTAAGCCATTTAGTAGTTGATTACAATGACAATTGGCTGTGGGGTTCAACATACGCGGAAGGTGCTGGGAGCATGGGAGTGCCAAACGACGCCGCGCAACCTCACGAGGGGCATCACGTTCTAATCTGGGTTATCTTTGACCTATATTGGCATGTGGTATCCGATCCACCTACAAGAAGAAAAACAATTGGCTTCTGCATAGGCGATGACGTCCCTGCAGACACCGATTGCAGGCTCACTGTCGAACAAGGTGACACAAGCTCCAGCGTGGATACTGGTAGCGGCGGCTATGGCGGCGGCGGATGTCCAAAATTGTTTGTTTGGGATGGTTCACAATACGTTGAAGAAGCACTCCTGAATATTCATGCCGATTCAGACATAACCCTTCAACATACAATAGGAGAAACACTTGTGCCGGATAAAAACTCCTACAAGCTGTCTCTCAGGGAACTCGACGAGTTTACAAGCCACATTGACAACGTCAAACTTTACGTAGTGGGCTCTGATGGTGAAATGCACGAGACGCATCTAACAAAAGCGGCCCACAGCGAGCTTGGAGACATAAAGGAAATGTTGTTACATGACGACGACGCAAGAGTTGACTTGATCCCGGAGCAAACGATAGACCTAAGATTCACCGTTCCAAACATCGACGAAGTCGCCTACTTCACCTTCGAAATCAACGGCTACAACATGAAGACGCCAATAGACGGCCCCATATAGGTGATAACGCCATGAACAGAAAAGTCATAGCCAAACTGAGAGAAATAGAACGCCTCGAAATTGTCGTTCTGCTCTTAGGCTTCCTACTGATGTATTTCCCTTTGGGAGAGGGAAATCCGGTTAGGGCTTTCCTCGCGAACATTGGATTGTGGAGTGTCCTCGGCGTAACCGTATATCACTTTCATAGAATCCGAAGAGAAGCAAAGAAACAAGGCATAGAAGTGTTCATCTAAAGGGCAGCTTCTCCTTTCTCTTTTCAGCTTCATCTTCCCCTTTTTTTTGTGGTTTACCTAACCCTAGTATGGAATGCCATGCGCTCGTCTATACTCGTCTCGTAGTTCACGCTTAACATTTTCTTCCGATTGAAGGTAGTCTCTCCATTTCATTCCAACTTTCTCGATCCAACGTTTAAACTCCGGATCTTTTTCAAGTTCGCTCTCTGTCATATTCCCTCACTATATTGGCTCTACCTTTTGCGTGTTTTGCTGTTAACACTAAGTAACGGAAGTCTCTACCTTACCAATATTTCTTTACAAGAACAGGGTCAATTGGGAACATGTCGTTTCGTCCAATCATGAACCAGATATCCTCTGCCATAATCAATTCATTGGTCTTTAGCTTTAGAACTCTCCCTTCTTCATTAACAACTGTATAGTACCTTACACCAAATTCAGTTGTCACTTCCTCCTTAAGTCGTATTGCGTGTGGATACGTTCTTGATAGCCCTTTTTCAGAAATCCATTCTCTTAAAAGGCCGGTTAGTCTTTCCAAAACCTCCCTTTGTTCACATTTTTTCTTCCATCGTTTCCGGTGTATCTTGGTTAGTTCTGTTCGGCATCCTTTTATGAAATCCAATTCTTGAAGGTGTTCTTCTTTGACAAAATGAACTCGCATGAATATTTTGCTCATAAGTCCCTGAACCCTTCTATTAGTCTTTGAGAATCGATTCATATTTACCAACAATGCACACAGATCTCCAAGAGTCAAGTAGTCGAATTGCTTCTTCAATTTGAAGGTTTTTCTGATCCAGTTCTTTATCTCTACTTCCCGCTTCTCTTCTTCGAGTCCCCTCAGTTTTCGTTCATGCAAAACACTTCCATGAAACAGCACAAGATCCTCCAAAATCCTTTCCAAAAAGTTGTAAACGGCATTCCACTTACCTTCAGCCAGCGTGGCTCCGCTTTTAACTTCTTTGAGATGTCCTTGTAATTTAGAAGCTAAGCTGACTATACTCTCAAGTTCAGGAGGCACGTCAAAGCCAAGTTTTAGGAGTATTGATTGTATGAATATCTTCTCATTCTCGATTTTACGGAGACCTACCAAACCGATTCTTTTGGCAAGTTTGGTCAAGTAAGGTCCGGAACCGAAAAACTCCGTCAAGATTTTATCTGGAGGCTCGACTATGCATTTTTGCTGTATCAGATCTTCTATAGGTCCACTGCCTTCTATTTGAGGACGTAATTCCTCTTCCCGGAATGTTCTAAGAATTAACTTAGCGAGGTTCTTTTCTCCGGAATATGGAGGCTCGAAAACACCGAAGGGAGTAGCGACGAAATTCCAGTATCTTTCGATGGATAGAATATTCCCGATACCCTTATCAATGAGCTGGTTGAAAATTTCAGAGATTTCTTCATCACTTAGTGTTGCTAAGATAAGTTGGCATATTTTCTCTTTTAGTAACGGATCGTGTTTATTTATCGTTAAGTCAAGTTTGTCTTTGGCTTTTTCCTTGAATTCTAAATATGGAGATGGATAATCAACGTGTCTGAGCAGAAATTTTGTCATGTCTTCTATCACAGTGGGCTTTCTTTGAACAGTCGACCTTAGAAGACCTATTGGCCCTAAAATCCACCCCAACTTGTTCGCTTGAATCCGAGGAATTTCCCTATTTCGAATTATTTTCTGGACATAATCTTCGATTTCTTCAACGGTTGCATTTCCTATGATAGATTGAATCAGCGACTTTCTGTTTCTCCTTCTAAACTTCCACTTAGTTTGTTGCTTGCTAAGTTCCTCTGCCATTTGAACCAATTCTTTCACTGTGAAGAAGGTGAACAAAAACCAAAGTTTGTAGATCTCATATGCTTCCTCAAAATTATCGACTCTGACATCAAATCCTATATCTTTGAAAATGACCTGGCAAAACTCTTGTTCTTTACCTTTTTCTAAAATGTGTTTTATCACTTCGTCTGTTTTTGTATTTTTAGGAAGCTTCAGATTCAGTCTTTCTCTCAAGAATGAAATTAGCGCTGTGCGACTCGTGAACATGTCATTGACCATTTGCAAGGCAATGTTTTCTTTTAGGCTCATAAGAAGGAATATGGACGATTGCAGCTCATAAAGTGTTTTCTCTTAATTCTCCTGGTTATGTTAGACGCTCTTTATTGCAAATGCAATGGAGTTTCTCTCACATCCGTAGCTTTAGGCATCCGTTAATCTCTATTAACGGAAAAAGAGTTCTTCCCAGTTGGGATATTTTTTGCGCGCATCTACCACAGTATACATGCTTTACGTCTTCTTGTTTCGAACAGTGAAAGAAATCCTTGAAGAACTGCATACCAAACCACGTGACCTACATGAAAATCTGTTAAAGAATGTTCTCCTGCAGTATAGCCTGAGTTTTTAAGCCTTTTGATGTGATTTTTTATAAGCTGAGAAGGCTAGTAAGCCTGCATAGTATATTATTCCGAGGATGCCCATCCACACACAAACACTGTAGACTTCTAATGATAAAGTGGGATTATACAGTGGATTTATTGTCAGGGGGTAAAATGGGCGTATGTCAGTGTAAAGCGGAGAGTCCAGTAAAACATGAAGTGTTGTGCCTAAAGCACCAGCAACAACGAAAGATTTTACATTCAAATTATCAGCTGTCTCCAAAAAGAACACTTTATAAAGCGGTTGGAAAAATCTCTCAAGAAGGAACATAGCATAACCAAGAATAAGACCTGTCAATAACGCTAGCAAGAATGTATGAAAATATCCATGCAAAGGATATCTTAACCCGAGAAAAAGTACTAAGAAAGATTCAACATCAACTATTACGTTAGCTAAAATAAACGTCGGCACATGCACATACCTTCTAAGGGGAAGCCCCAAACCCAAAGCTGGACCTAAATGAAACGGCGTAAATGGCATCAGTATCACACATCTAACTTATGAAATCGAGACACCTCTTCACTATAGCAGCGTTTTCTTGGTCTAGGAAATATCTCACTTTCATCCCTTCCCTCACAAAATCGATAAGCCCCATTTTCCTTAAACGATTTATCTGCCACGTCAAGGCTTGAGAGGATATCCTAAGTCTTGAAGCCAGATCCTTATGAGAGAGCTGCTGTCTCTCTGATAGGATGGATAGAATCTTTCCTGCTGTTTTGTGTCTTAAGAGAGAAATTATTTTCATCTGACTCTCCCCAAATTTTTTGGAATGAAAATATCTCTTATATCGTCCATCGCGAAAGAAGGAGATCAATCCTGCCTTGGTGAGAAGACCTAAATGATATTGTGCTACTCCTATGGAGAGGCTCATAAAATTGCAAATCCCTCTAAAGTGAATTCCCGGATTCGCTTTGACAAAATTGTAGACTTCTATCCGCGTTGATTGGTTAAGAGGAGGAGGTTTGTCGAAATGTGCTACTCTGGAAACAAGAGGTGCAGGGATAATTAATGAATTATATGGAAATGTTGGAGCAGCAACTGAGAAGACGCGGTTTCTCTGCAAGTAGACTAGAGTTACCAAGGACGAAAACAGGATTAAGGTTAAGAGGAATACGAATAAAGTTCTGGTTAGCCTCAACGTGAATCCCATTAGATGTTATTCGTTTCTAAGCTTTTATCATTACTCGTAAATGAATGTACTAGTAAAAGAGCGTACCAAAAGAGTTATTTTTCCGCATTTTGAGATTCTGTTCTAAAGTATAGCCTTAAATAATGTTTCAATCGGTTGGTTAATTGTCTGGTGTTAACTGGTGTTTTCCTATGCTTTGAAAAGAGTTGTTCGTTCCCCAGGATTGTTTGCTGCATTGTTATTAGGCGTTGTTCTAGCATCTACTTTTTTTGCGGGCATAAACATTGGTGCAGATACAACTGCCAAAGCGGCCTTGAACCAGCAGCTAAGTCGAGTTCCAGTAGACATCACCGCTAGTAAGTGGTATGGCTCGCAACTAACTTCTGCCAACTGGACCACTGCCGCTGAAAAGATTACTTTAGTTAACGGTGTAGTAGATACAGAGGTCATTTCTAGAGCTGACTGGTATAGAGAGACAATTGAAAAAAATTATACGTCCTTCGAAATAGCGGGAATACTTGACGGTTCGCGAGTTCACAGAGGTTTGAACGTGACATCTGGTGCTAGTTCGCTTCAAGAAAATGAGACTTACGTGTGGATTGGCTCTCAAGATGCAGACAAACTAAAGGTTGACGATGTTTTGACATTCAACTTTACTTTTTGGACTTACACGCAGAGCGAGAAGAATATAAGTTTGCAGCTTAAAGTCGCAGGCTTTGTGGATTTGGACGAGACAGCGTACGCCCTCGCTTCTAGACAATATTGGGGTGGTGACGGCCAGATAATTTACATAAACGCGGTAGGGAAAAATGCTAGGCCAATTTACTACAGCAACCTTCTTATTGTAAGCTGGGAAAGAACATTTGCCAACCTTCTCGACACTATCTATACACTTAATACATCTTCTGGCCCCTTTTCTACGGAGATTTTAGTATTTCTCAACCGAGAAGCGGTAATAAATCCATGGGATATTGGAGCTTCACAAGAAACCATCAATCGTATTATTCTGCAGATAGACAATGCAGTGGCAGAATTTGACCTAGCCGTTGACAACAATTTGCAACATGCTTTGAATATGTACCAGGCTCTTTCCATAGGGATGAGGATCAGCTTCTTAGTTGTGGCGCTTCCTGTGTTCTTTGTGGCATGGTATGTTGGAACGACGGTTTCAGATGTGTCTTTCAACTTGAGGCGGCGGGAGATTGGTTTACTGTCGGCTAAGGGTTTCTCTTCTGGACAGCTTTTCCGCTTATTCTTGTCAGAATCGTTGTTGATTGGAATTTTTGGCGGCCTTATTGGCGTTAGTTTAACCTTCTTACTCAGCCCTTACTTCGTTACTGTGATAGGAGGCGATTTTGGCGGTGTGTCTCCAGTATTAACACCAGAGGTCGTAATCTTATCGATTATTTTTAGCACTGGCATAACCCTTCTTTCGACCTTTAGACCATCCAGAAGAGCAGCAAGACTGCCTGCTGTAGATGCTTTGAAAGAGTATATGTATATAGAGGAGACAAAACCGTACAAGCAAAAATGGCCTTGGATGGCTCTTTTCCTAGGTAGCTATAAAATAGGCATGTTTTTTATGGGCATACCTAACTTGATGCAATACTTTATGGGAAGGCCTCCGCCAACGACAAACATATTCTTAATCATTCTGTTGGGAGCATGGATAATCATCGATAGCATCCTAACTCCTATCGGACCATTACTTTTCTTCTGGGGTTTCACAAAAATCTTCATCCGTGGATCTTTAGGATTTCAAGAATTGGTAACAAGAACAGCAAAATTTCTTGGAGACTTGGGCACGTTGGCAACAAAAAACGTGCGAAGAAACCCAGCAAGGGCCGCCTCAGTCGCCTTCTTAATCGCCTTGATAATCGGCTATAGCTTTCAAACGGTTGGCGCCCTCGCCAGTGAAGAGGACTATGTAATTCGCCAAGTCAAAGCAAATGTGGGTGCAGACATAAGCGTCTCGCTGGCCAGTCTAGTTAACGCCACGGCAGTTATGGAAGAAATAGCAAAACTACCGCGAGTAGCATCTACAACCTTGGAATATTCGTTCCATGGACAAACTAGTTTCCAAAGTCTATCACTTGTTGCTGTAGATCCCCAAGAATGGCTTTCTACAGCATATTATGAGAATGAATGGTTTACAGGAAAAGATGTCACAACCGCATTTCAACAAATAACTATCGACAACAACACAATCATTTTGGAACGGACAATAGCGAGCAACCTAGACCTCGGAATCGGTGACTTTATAACTCTTGACATCGGCTACGCAACGATAAAACTAAAAATGGTAGGATTTTTCGGCCCTGAAATCAGTGGAGGGCCTCAACCTGTTTTTAGACCTATCGAATCTTACTCAAGTTCCTCATTTTGGTCATATGTCCCCACAAACTTGTATCACACTCTTGATAGCACTGTGTTTGCATCTGGAAAAATCTTAGTCAAACTTGAACCGAACGCGAACGGAACAAGTGTAGCTACTCAGATTCGAGCTCTCAACCTAGACGATATTAGCTATGTTTACTCTGTTGCAGAGCAGCTTGAGCAGCGAGAAAGCAATCTACTATTGAGCGGCACCACAAACGTTCAACGAATCGGAGTAATCTTTGCAGTAGCAGCAGCTTCAGTAGCAACAGCTCTGATTGCGCTGGTGAGTTTGCAAGAGCGCAAGAAAGAAGTAACCATAATGAACGTTCGCGGCTTCTCTTTCAAACAATTGATAACAATGCTACTCACAGAAAACCTAGCTATCGTAGTTTTCGCAGCCATATTAGGTGTCGTGGTCGGCCTAATTATAGTCTACGGCAGTATAGTTGCCCTTAACACAACTCAATATCCCACTCTCGTGGCGCATCGCATGGTATTTCCACCAGACGCCATACTAATTCTGTCAGTATCCTTGGTTTTAGTTTTCGCCTCCTCAATACTCCCGATAATTGCCATCACAAAAAGGTATGTTTCAAAACTAGAAAGGATTGTGAGAGCTTGAAAGGCATGAAAGTGCTAGTGAAAGATTTGATCCGAGTGTACCGCTTGGGAAACGTTGAAGTTCAAGCCCTTAGAGGCTTAGGTATGGAAGTAAAAGAAGGAGAAATGGTCTCTGTTATTGGGCCGAGTGGGAGCGGTAAAACTACACTGCTCAACATAATCGGTGGACTGGATCAAGCGACAGCGGGCTACGTTCAAGTAGGCGATGTTGTAGTCACAGCATTACAGCCTTCCCAGTTAATAGATTTTCGGAGGAAAAGCGTAGGTCATATTTTTCAAACCCTGAACTTAATTCCAACGCTAACCGCCGCTGAAAATGTCGAGTTGTCCATGATAGCGATGGGGGCTTCTCGTGGGTCCCGTCGTAAAAGAGTTAAACAGCTGCTAGAGACAGTGGGCTTGACAGAACGTGCCAACCATAAGCCAGATGAGCTGAGTGGTGGCGAGCAGCAACGGGTAGCCATTGCTGCAGCGTTGGCAAACGATGCACCAGTTTTGTTGGCAGACGAGCCGACGGGCGAATTAGACACGGTCACTGCAAAGATTGTCGTTGATTTCTTGGTGAAAGTGAATAAAGAACTCGGCAAGACCGTCATAATGGTGACCCACGACCCTAAGGTAGCACGAGTAGCAGATCGCATACTGAAAATAGAGGACGGCACGATCAAAGCAGCACTTACCCCGGCGCAAATCGTGAAAGAGGAAGGGGCGATCTCATACGTGGACCAACTCAGAGCAAGGATAGCAGACATCGAAGCACAACTGGTAAAGCTTGATGAAGACTTCAAAGCTGGCAAGATAAGTGGTGACGAATATGTTGAGAGGAGGCAGAATCTAAAGCAAACGAAAACCAGTCTCGACGAAGAGCTACACCGTATGGGAGTCGTTACCTAATCTGAAGTCCGTATTGAGGAGGAGAATCACGCTCATGAAAAGAGGATTTTGGCGTACTAAGCGTTTTGTCGTTATACTCGCCACCGTCATTCTGATTCCTACTTTACTGTTGCTTGTCCTGAGAATCGACTTCGGCATCCGCGAACGAGCAAGAGAAGATGCTGTCCTCGAATACTTCTCAAAGCAAGAAGGCATGCCAGAAGCCTTTGCTCAACTCAAGCAACTCACACCACCCGATTCCATGATACTCTGCTGGTGGGATTATGGTCGAGCGGTTAGAGAATGGAGCCATAGAGAAGTTATCGAAGCTTATCCGTCAAGAGATATATGGTACACTGTTGGGTCAACTCGAAATCCATTGCGTAACTTGGGAGCACAGCTTTTTGGAACGTGGGGTTCATCAGAAAGGATCCATGATTTGGCAAGGATATTCATGTTGCCAGAGGAGCAGTCGCTGCCCATTATGAGAAAGTACAACGTATCATACGCGCTGGTTTTCACACCCGACGATCTGCAAAAGTTTCATTGGATTGCTGAAATTGCCGGATATAATGGAACGGAGTATCTAATACTCCAGGACGACAACTATCAACCTACAGAGCTCGGCTCTCAAGCGATCCTGTTGCGTCTTATATTTGACGACACTTTGCATCCACAACACTTCACCAAACTTTTCGACAACGACAAAGGCAAAATATACCAAATCGACTATCCGTAGGGCTTTCTCAAAGTTTTGTTTGGTGTGGCCACGATGCGCACGCATGCGCTATTTCCGTTAATTCCAATTAACAGCGAAATAAACTGACACAAAAAACTATATGCCGAAGAGAAAGTTCAAATTTGAACAGGAATCGAGATAGCAGAAACCATAGACAAACAGTATTCGAGGAATTCAAGAGAATCTTGCGTTAGAAATGGAGAAAGCCAAGAACAGCTCATAAAGTGCGGCCATTAGTAAGCCACATCATAGAAATCCTACTCAAAAAAGGCATCAAAACATACAAGACAGGTAAAAAGATTCAAAGGTTCAAATCCCTTCCCCCGCACTAAATTTGCACAAGACTTGTGGGTTTTTAATAAAATTGGTATTTTTCGTACCAAATATTAAATGTCAAAAAGAGAAAATTAGGATTGATAAAAGGAGGGTGATGTTTTGGGTAGAGTAGAAAGGTCAATTGAAATCAAAGCTTCACCAGAGAAGGTCTGGGAAATGCTCGCTTTAGACAGACTTCTAGAATGGCAACTAGGATTCGAGAAGGAGATGAAGAGCGTGGAGTACACTTCCGAAGTGAGTACTCCCAAAGACAAGTATCGAATGGGTGCAACTGCTCACGGAATACCTCCGAAACAAGGGGAACCAATTAATTGCCATTTTGAAATCACAGAGAGTCTCGAAAACGAGAAGATTACGCATCGATTATGGGAAAAGGTGTACCGTGGAACAATGGCCGTTCTTATAACATATATCTTGGAACCCGTTGATGGAGGAACTAGACTCACTCTTGTGGGCGTTCCTGAAATGCCTTGGGGGATTCTTGGAAAGATCATTGAACCATTGATATTGAGAATGGGCATAAAAGATTATGAGAGATCACTAAAGAACTTGAAAAGCATTCTGGAGAAATAATAGTCAAAGGGGATGATTTTCTATGTCATTAGAAGAGAATAAGGCGATTGTTCGCAGGTTGACTCAAGAATTCAATAAGCGAAACCTAGGCGTACTAGACGAGTTAATGGCATCAAATTATGTTGACCATACCAATCAGTTAAGAGATCGGGAAAATGTCAAACAATTCTATACTATGGCTTTCAAGGACTTTCCCGATTTGTATAAGACTATTGAGGACGTAATCGCTGGAGGGGATAAGGTTTGGGTTCGTTTTAAAAATACGGCAACAGACCCTACTGGCAAGAAGATTGAATTAGCATCCGTTAACATCTTTCGCATAGTTAATGGCAAGGTTGTAGAAGGTTGGGGAGGAGTTATACAAAAAATGTCCGTCCCTAAGGTTACGGGGGAGTTATACAAAAAACTGCTTTGACAATTCAGCAATCCACATGTCTATCGATTAACTAGCAAAGTATTGGTAGATATTACTCTCTTTTCTCTGATTTCGGTATTCCTATCCATTTTGGGGTCCTATTCATATATTCTCGATATTCATCACCATACTTCTCAAGGCACCAGCGTTCCTCGGGAATTACCAAAGTGTTCATCAGAATTATGAATACTATTGCTAATAGCAGAAAAATCCAGGAAATGCAGGCTATGCCCATGCCTATGAGCGTCAAGAAGCCACTAAAGCTCAAGGGATGTCTTGAAATGTGGTAAGCCCCTTTAGTGACTGGTTTATCCAACGGAGTAGTAGCAAAATTTAGCGTTGCCATAGTGAGAAAAATCATACCCAGTAAATAAATAGACAATCCAACATAGAACCAGGCTGTCCATAGTTTCAGCGGCAAGAAAACACCATAAATAACTGAAGCAAAAAAAATCACCGTTAAGATGTTCCCGAGTTTCTTCTCCTTTTTATTATAACTCCTCGCCTCCTCATCCCAACCTCTCGCTTTCCAATATTTATTAAGAAACAAATGGGGAATAATAAAAACGAGAAGGATGAAAATCCAGGCGTTCCACAGGCCTAACTCAAACTCTGGTATGAGTGACATGATTTCCCTCTTTAGGGTTCACTTTTTGCACTTAATTGATTTTCTGTTTCTCTCGTTAATTTTTAGGGATATCTCACTGTGGGGAGGGTTCGAATCCCACCACAGGCACCTCAAATGAATTTACAATTGGATTTCTGGGTCCATGAAAAAACAATGATTTAAACCGAGTTTTAAACCTAACCCCCTGCACCAAACTCTTTTAGTGATTACGTAAGAAAAGTAATTTTATTCAGTAATTATCATATGGAAGTTAGGTCTTAGGCGATGGAAAAGTTAGATAAGTTTCCTCCGTATTATGGTCCTGAATGGGACGAAAAAATAAAGGACTCTAGTAATCCGAATTTTTGGAAGTACGGTGTTGCTAACCTTGTGTTTCTGGATTATGCGATTCTCCCATCAGGCATCTTTTGAAAGTGTTTGACTCTAGACGGAACCACATAACCACCTCTCATATTTTGGACCCAAAGGGTAAAATTGCCAAAGACGTTTCTGGCGATGCAGAGTTTGCTGAGAAGGGACACAAAACATGGGAGTATCCTCCATGTGATATTACGAAAGAAACCATTGAAATCAGGCTAGGAATACCAACCCATTGGCCAACAGTAAAAGAGCTGCGTATTCTATTCAAGAAAAGCGGCTATGGAGACGTAGAAATAAAGGGCGACGGTTTGCTAATGAAGTTGTTACTAAATGGCGAAAAAGCAATCACTGGCGCAATGAAGAGGCAACCCTCACTATTTCTCAAAATGGAACATAAACTGATACATTTCATAGATCCAGACAAATCCCCCACCATCATTCTAAAAGCCGTCAAACGTTAATAGAAACTCTATCTGTGACATCAAGCAACCATGATCTTCTGCCCAACTCAAGAGAAACGGCGCTGGCAAAAGCTCATCTTTTAAGGTTTCATCAGACCGCATTGTTTTTAAGGTGCAAAGTGACTTCCGCCGTTAAAGAGGTTTAACAGCAATAATCAACATTAAAACCCTAATCAAATTTACATATGAAAAGCGGCTTTCGCTATGTGATATCAGCACCCGAATTTGTTCGGAACTTCTCCCGCAAACTCCCCTTTTTTGCCATGCATACATGTTCATTGAATTTTGTGTGCGCATGTATACATACCCTGAGGCATCACTAACTCATTAGTACCCTTGCCGAGATTTCTCTATTAAGGACTCCAAAAGCTGAAAATCATGCTCTAAAGGATCCCTATATTTGGCGTTGTACAAAACTGCAGCCGGATGAAAAGTTGGAAGCACCGAAACTGGCACCCCGAAAAGCTTTACAGAATATACTTTTCCACGAAGCTTCGTTATGCTCACAGCTTCTTTAATCCCCGACTCGGAGAGAATGAAAGAAGTGGCGTGTCTGCCCAGAGTTACTATGATTTCTGGCTGAACAGTTTTGATTTGATGTTTCAAATAAGGTGTGCAGGTTTCCACCTCAATTGGCGAGGGGGCTCGATTCTTTGGAGGTCTACATTTAACCACATTGGTTATGTAGATTGTGCTTCGAGAAAGATTGATTTCGCGCAGCAAGGCGTCTAGAAGCTTGCCAGCTGTACCAACGAAAGGTCTTCCTTTTACATCTTCCCAATAGCCTGGGGCTTCGCCTATAAACAGTACCGTGGCGTCCAAGCTTCCTTCGCCTGGAACAGCGTTTGTGTTGGTCTCTCCTAACCTGCATTTTCGACAGGCTTTAACCTCATTTGCAACTGTTTCCATAACCTCTTTTTTCGACATGTTTCATCATCGATGCATGCATGCAAAATCCTATATATAATTCTATATAAGAAAAAATCCAAAGAAAAGTTCGATGTCTCTTGTGTCACGTTAATAGGCCCTGCAATCTTTTTTGGGGATGTTATATCAACTTGGAAATAGTTCCAATGCATCACTCATTTGGAAGTTTTCTGTACGCGACCAGCAATTTTGTCAAATCTACAGGATCAACGACACAATGCATTTTCTTTGCTCGATCACATTGATTTGTGAATTTCTCCCTTGCTTCATCTAGAAGAATTCCTGTGTGAATGAGAAAAACTATCTGAACAGGCAAGTCCACAGCCTTAAGAATATTAGAAGCTACATTATGTAGAGAAATCTTAGGATATCCTCTTCCCTTAATGATTATGCCAACATCTCTAAGGTCACTCTCATTGTTAACAAACAGCTTATGTTCATAAACATCTGTTTTTTCTGCGGGGCTATGAGAAGTAATATTCTGATCCTGCAATATTCCTCGCATTTTCTCTTCTATTTCATCTTCTAACATTTTCTTGGTAATCTCTACCTGCTCATTAGTAACTTCAGTAATTTCACGGATTTTTCTAAAAGAATAGACACCGTTGAGCATTACCTTTCCTATTCTTCCTTTTGGTGTCACAAAGGCTTCAGTCTCTAGGTCGAATATCTGTTGTACCTGCACAACATCGATCTGCTCAAATGGAAAGATTAAACGTTCATTTCCTGACTTGTCCAACAATCGTGCAAAATAGAAATTGTCATTGTAAAACTTATCGAACTCAACGTGGTAATTGTTGAAGTCAGAGAAAACAGGAACTCCAACTCTGACAAGCAAATCAAAGATTTCTATATAGTGTTTGACAACTCCCTTTTTGTCTTCTATATCTTTGTAGACTCTCTTAATAAGACTCAGAAACATATCTAATCTCTTAGAGAGTAATGCTGAGATTATACTTCCTTTGAATCTCTGTTCTGGTCGTTTAGAGTTCTCATAGAGAAGCAACATTCCGGATATCGTATCTTTTGATTTCTCTAATCTTCCATTAATGAAAAAAAGCTCGCAAACTTCAATAGCCTTTTCGATTGTTGGAGCCTTAATCAAGGAGTTCACTCTTTCGTTTAAATCCAGAATAAGCACTTCTTTCGTAGGAATGAAGTTGAAAGTCAGAGGATCTTCAATGTAATCCAATTTCGACAAAGCTACAAACACTTCTAGCTTCTCTAATGTTATGACGCCGACTTTCCTCATGAAATAACATACTGTTATAACATTGCCCAGGACTGATTCTTTACAAACATCAAGGATTTCCTCAAACGTCCACGAATTCATTTCGGAATAAACAAACTCGATGATTTCTTTCCTGAATTCTTCAGCAGAAAAAATGAATAGAGCACTTACCTTATTCAATAAACTCTTGAGTAATCGAAGGTTCTTCTCACGAAAGGCTCGCTTTATTAATCTTTTGCAGAATGTTATATCTCTAAAATCTTTCTCACTTAACATTGAAAGAAGAGTATCCAGAGACAATTCAGAACTAGGCCGATCCAGGGAAAAACTCCTCCATTCTAAGCTGTTTTGCACCAGTCCTTTGAGATACGATCCTCTTGTATAATTCTTCTGCTATTCCATAGGCTGTTTGGTTCCTTCCAATGATGAGTTCAGGTACAAAAAACGTTATCCTTCCACTGGCTGATACTCGTGTAGTGATTCCCACACCCATGAAGCTCAGACTTCCTTCTACCTCAAGAATCGAAATCTTTCCTTCCTCAATCAGATCTAGCACAACAGGCGAAGCCACTACACGATAGCCTGAAAACTTAGCTCGCACAAAGTATTGAAGGATTTCCTTGATTTCTCCTGCAATACGTTTCCTTGCAAACTTCTTCAGTTTTTCACTTTGTCCAGGGGAAAGGAAAACATATTGAATTTCCACACCAAAATGCGAACGTATTTTGTCCATCTCCTCCTTGGAAAATGCAGGTTGGTAAGTGTTGAAACTTCCTTTCAAAGCCCCTCTAATACAGTAGTTTACCAGTCTAAGAGCTGAAGCTGCGATTCTGTCATGTCCACCAAAAAGTACAACTCTAGCTTTTGTTTTTGTTATATAGACGATAACTCTAACTCGATAGGAAGGACTAATTGTCCGAAGTCTTGCTGTGTTTATTTTCAAATCGCCCTTCTCATAGTCAATTCTCATCGGAGTCTCTCTCGCATATATGCACGTGATTATCCTTCCAGATGCACTAAAATCAAGAAAACCCTCTCTCCGTTTTCTTCGCTCTCCTTTTCGGAAACCATAATCTTCGAGAAGCTTCTTTTTGATTTCGTTTTGGAATACCTTCAAATCTTTCAGCTCGTCATATTCAGTTTCGCAAACGAGTACAGTAACTGGCATAATAACCGGTGGCCTAACCTCTTCTTCTTCAACCAAAAGATTGTCTAAAGAAAACTGAGAATTGTCACTCATACTAATCAACCAATTATTAGACCTAACGTTTTATTTATCTTGCGCAAACACTAGCTTTCCCAATCATTCGACTCGTTTCTTTCTTCAGCAAAAGATACAACGTCACCTAGTCTGCACGAAACGCAATTCCCCGACGTTTCTCAACAAACTTCACATTGTAGAATGCTAGTTCAAATCTGTAGCGTTTTGCATGCATGCACATGAGATAAGAGCCTAACAGGTTATTAGGCGCATGTGAGATCTATCGTGAGCGTTTAAGTATCTCCGATTGCTCCAACCCTTTCAAATGCTTTCCAGCTTGTATCAAATAGTCCCATATAGCAGACAGATCTTCGCTTTCAGGTTCCACCGGCAAAAGTACAAACTTGCCACATCTGGAGCAATTGAAGTTTCTATGATTGTTTGGATCTTGCGTCACTTTTTGATTTCGACATTTTGGGCAGACAACACATGTCATGTTCCTGCATCTCCACTACCCCATTCTATTCCGGCTTGTTTAACTTTTCCCTTGTGCGCGCGTGTGCAGAAGCTTCAATATTCCAGCGGCTTTGGGCAAGGTGTGGACAATCCATATATTAAGAGCCAAAAGCCCGCGAAGATCCAGAGAACAAGAATTGATGAAGCAATGCCGTGAGCAATCGGTTGCCAATCTGTGTGGAGAGCTTCTATAAGCTTGCTGGCCATGATATTGTACCATATTGCAATACCTGAAGTGAACATAAACGAACCTGTAAAAACCCTTTTGAAACATATGCGATGTTTCTCCTTTGCTTTTCCTTTGCTCGGCAAGAGTTCATCAGCATTGGTTTTGTATATTTCAATTAGACTTATTACAGTTGCCCCTAGGGTTGCCAAAAAATGTATATACTCTCTACAGGAAGAGTGTCATTGTGCAATTGAGTGGTGTTTATGAAGATCTTAACAAAAACTGACATAACAAAACTCAACACTAAACTCTTGGATCCTTTTGGGGGCGAGCCTTGTTTAACTCCCGTCGGGTACGATCTAAGAATAGGGGAAAAAATATGGTTACTAAATTCCGGTGAAGAGATAAGGCTAAAGCAAGGCAAGTCGGTGAAAATTCCTCCTAGAGAGAGATTTGCGGTCGAAAGCTTGGAGAAATTGAAAATGCAAGATAACATGATTGCTTTTATAGCTACGAGAATAAGCCTTCTTTGGGGTGGGTTGACAAATCTTGGGACAAAAATCGACCCTATGTTTCGCGACAAGCTCACGCTGACATTCTCCAATGATTCTGACACTCCAATGACTCTCAAACATGGACAGCGCATTTGCAATGTTATTTTCTTCGAATACGATAACCCGCCTGCAGGCTTAGAGTTCAGACCAAGACCGCCACTTGTTGCTCCGCTACCTGCCCAACCAATAGAAGGGCCAATAATCATAGAAGAAATAAGAAAGAAATATGGCTTGGCTATCGCCTCAATAATCCGATATCTTCAACCAAGACTCAGAGAACATGAAAAGAGGCTCAGAGGTCTAGAGAAATTCAAAACTAGTGTGATATCTATTCTTGTTGCGAGCATTTCTACGGTTATCATAAGTCTGTTGATTTGGTATCTTACGCAGCCAAAGCCCTCACCCCCTTGATCAATGATTGTCAAGATGAAGTTTGTTAACATCCAAGAGAAAGACTACGGCTCCGAAGTCTACTTGGAATTGAGGAAACATCTTTCGAGCGTCAGGGAGAAATGAACGCGTTCGCAGAATAAAACACACAATGTCTATTTAGCAGCAGTACCTCGCCCGAGCGATTTTGAACGTTGCTCTTCCAAAGCAGGTTGCCGAACCAATTGCGTGTGTATTGCATTAAGACGAGTTCCGATATAATCCAGATGCTCTGATATCTTCTCTAGGGTACTCGTCATCAGTGCCATATATCCAATAATAGCTTCTCTAAATTCATCTTCTTCCATATTCATAAATCTCCTCAGTGAAAGTACTTGTGAGTGTAGTTTTAACATTTTGGACATGCGCACACGGCTTTCTTCATCCTTCTTAACTTGCACTCAGTTATGGAATTTATAGACTGAGAATACTCCATATAAAGCTATTATTGCGAAAGTGCGTTAGTACACACGTGTGAATAAGGAATGATTAAGAAAGCTCTGCCACTTACAGTCGAAGATAAGCAACTAGTTCAGGCGGCAAAAGATACTATTTCGAAGTACTATAAACACAAAAAGCATCATGTTGCCGCTGCTTTGCGCACAAAATCAGGTAAGATTTTCGTTGCTGTTCATCTTGAAACGAATGTTGGAAGAGTAGCTATTTGTGCAGAAGCAATTGCAATAGGAAGCGCCATCTCTGAGGGGGAGAATGAGTTTGATACCATCGTAGCCGTTAAACACCCAAATCTACGTGAAAAAGGCAAAGAAATCAGAATAGTGTCACCTTGTGGTGCTTGTCGGGAATTAATAAGCGATTATGGGACTAACACTAAAGTGATTCTTTCGGACGATGGAAAATTGAAGAAATACGTCATTTCAGATTTGTTGCCCTACAAATTCGGACAAACATAATCTTGGATCAGTCTATTACCTTTAGATTTGCTTTCCGATGTATTCTTTTAAGTCTCTCAAGTCCTTTTCCAGTGTAGTGTTTAGCAAGAATACCCTTCGGTGCTCGTCCCTGAAACACATCCACAAATCTGTCTGGAACCATGCTGCATGTATGCATGCTATGAAAGCTGATAGTGGGCTAACCAAGCGCTCGTAGTATTTCCGGTTTGTACCATGGTCATGCTTCTTTTAAATCCCTTCTGTTTTCGCAATCTCTCCAAGCCTTTAAGTGGTCAGTTTAAGATGCTCGATAGCCGCGCATGACCAAAGGCGAAAGCTGAAAAATAGGGGGTTTGCGGGGAGGGAATCGGGAGATATCTCCACTGTAGGGAGGGTTCATACCCAATCCCCTGCACTTCATATCTTCTAAGCGAGTTTCCAAAAGACTCTTGCGTGGCGCCATCAACGACGCCCACAACTATTTGCTCAGTTTTTTCATGTGCTTAGTTGCGTTTTCAAAGATTTTCATAGATTCCGAGTTTTCAAGAATTCTTTTCAGAATCTCATGTTGCGGGATACCCAATGTTTCCACAATATCTTGGATCTTATCACAAGTCTGTTTGTCAACTCGAAAACATACCTTTACTAGCTCAGACTCAGTAGAACGATTCATAACCTTTCAATCACCTCCTTTTGTCCGCGTGTGCGGCTTTTTTGTGCACAAATGTTGGACACTGCATGCAAAGACAGCATATTCCACTACCTTTACACGATAAATTCGGCCAAAATATCGGGCCAATACTTTCTCAGTAGCTCGATCCATTCCCTGCGAAAGAAAATATCCTGCTGCTCCAGTTCCACAGGTTTTGCGATGATAATAGGTCTAAGATAATCATAATAACTGGAATCCTCTAACACACTTCTTACCAATTTAGGGTCTATTTCAGCTAACCTGGTGATCAAGTTTTTAGCAATGTCTCTTGTCATACATCCTATATTCTCTTCACTAAGAAATGGCAAAAACTCCAATGTTAAGAGCACATCACAAAGCGCTTTAGCCAACTCTACATTGATTCGATAATTGGAACTCTCGACCGATTTGGGCGTAATGCATGCATGCATTTTTTTAATCCTGTAAACAGTTGAGATGGAACATCCAACTTCCTTTGATATTTCCAAGCCAGTGAAATTTTGTCCTAACATCTGTAGGATTTTGTCGATCTTCTTCTTTTGTAGTCGACCCATAATCATTTCAACCTCTTTCATTGTTCAAAGGTAGAAAACAAATGCTCAAAAAACAAGTGAACGACAAGTTGAATAGGCAAATGATAGATGAAAGGTAAAATCTTGTGTTCAAATGAAGTTTTATGAGATTCAGTGACAGATACGCATGCATGCATGGGTATACCAAACCCTTACAGGGATCCATCCCAATCATTTTTCAGGTACTCCTCCTAACAACTACTCTATTGTCGCTAACCTTAGCAACAAACAGCCAACTGTCACTAAGATAGCCCTCCAACTTTGCCATATCTATAAGCTTATCCACTGTTTTCCTCTTCAATATCCCACTCCTCGAAAAGTCCAGCTTGGCATATTCTTCTCGATGGAAGTCGACCTTCGTCTTATCGTAGTATACATCTTGGGTTCCTGGAAGAATATGACCCATAAAAAACTCTTGGGTACCTTTGTCCAACCTCCCACCATCGACAGTAGGGCTTCTTAACGCCGACTCGAATGATTTACGCAGAGTATGAGGTGTTACATGCTTCCATTGATGGATCCCTGCAAACTTGGCAGCCCTCTTAACTATCAACCCAACTGCACGCCTGCCTAGTCTCCGCTTGGATCTTTCCTCCCTGTTCCAGAGTGTCCAATCAGAATGGAACAAGGGGTCATCTGGAGCTATCTTCCCGTATTTTTCCCTTCTCTCTGCCAAGTAGCTCCTAAGCGCCTCGCCCGCCTCCGACCAAATGAATGTGTAATATGGGATCTGACCTTTGCAGGCGTCAGGTACCCTTTCTTTCATAGCGGGATTGACCTGCATCATCACGTAGGGCTCACCTCTCTCCAACTCATCCATGACATCGCCATAGTTCAGAGAACAAAGCGTGGATACCCGCAAGCCACTACTCCATAATGTTAGGATGATCCCCCTGTCTCTTCGACTGCCAGCGGCATCCGCCATGGCGAAGACCTCAGTCTTAGTAGGAATATACTCTGGGACTTTTCTGTAACGTGTTGGCACGAAGTAACTGTGAACCTCTAGCTTATGGTTGCCGATGTAACCGTTAACTCGGAAGAACGTTCTGAGCCTTTTGATCACAGAATTTACGTAGGCTTTGCTCCTGTCCTTTGCCGCAAGTTCGTCGGCAAAACCCTGAATTAGCAGTTGAGCTCTCCGCTTAGGAAGTTCAACCAACTGTTCAGGGCCAAGGCTGGACCATCTATGAAACTGTAGAAGGTGACGTAGGTACTTTTCCCTAGAGCTCTCGCTCTGAGTATACCTACTTAGATGATCCAACAAGTTTTGAACGCTGGGATAACAACTCTTCCAACTGGCTGCTCCTTTACGAGACTGAATTTTGAAACAGATCTCGAACCTCCGCAAGGCCAACGGTTCTTCAGGATGGAATTTTCCAAAGGCTTTTCCAGGCATGTTGCTTCCCCTTGGGGTATTGTCCTCTTACCGAAAAGGTATACAATACCAAATAATATAAGGTGGTTTATATGTCTTACCCTTTGGGTATAGGACTTTGTCCCAAGCGCCTCCTGATACACCAAACTTCGACAGTTTAGGACATGAACGGAACAGAGCCTTCACAGCATGGTTCTTCCTAAGAAGTAACCACGGTAAATGGTTCACCTCAAGAGAGATAGCGGCCCGCACAGGTCTAGCTGAGAGCACGGTAGACAGTGCTTTGTCGAGAATTTTCGGTCTTCGTCCGGCTATGCGTCCCAGACTTCAGAGGCATGTAATTGAGGATGAAAGAGGACGGAGAAAAGAATATCGATTTGCGCGAATAGTTAGAATGATTTTTGAGGAATAGAAATCAGATGAAAAGTTCTTGGTAAGTAGACGAATCCGCTCGCTGTAGTTGGCGGGCCCGAGGGGATTTGAACCCCTGGTCTCCGGCTTTCTTCCATCGGATGTTCGGAGGCTTGCACATTGCTTTTTCTGGGGCAATTCGGCGCCTTAATCCTGACTGGGCAACGGGCCCCTGTTTTCGTTATCAAAAGTCAATGCTGATGTATATTATAAAGCTTGTAGAGGCGGAAAAGCAGAGTAGCGGACTCGATGAGGTAGGGTTGTAGTCTTGGGTTAAAAGCAGTGTTTGCTTTGAATGTTAGGCGCCTACTAGCGTGGCTGTCTGCGTTATTTCGTTGATTTTGCGCATGTCAGTGATAATCGTGTCAAGTTTTGGCAGGTTTTCAGTTTCTATGCGAATTATGATATCCCACATTCCATACGTGACGAGAACATCTGTGACTCCGTCAATATTTCTAAGTTTTTCAGCAACTTCATGTTCGGTTCCGCGCTTCACAATAGCCATAAAGTATGCTTTAACTGGGCCACTCATTGTGTTTTCACCTTTCATTGACATTTCACGTTAAGAGCTTAAAACGATTATCCAGAAGACAAAACAGTTGAACAAAAAGCCTTAATTTAACCCTTCATAGTCAAAATAACGGGGATTGAACAGCCGGGGTAGCCTAGCCTGGTTTGGGCGCCAGACTCATAATCTGGAGTGCGTGAGAAAAAGGGGCCACGCCCAGAAGTCGCGAGTTCGAATCCCGCCCCCGGCACTTTTTCAAGAGCCGCAGGAATTCATCATCAGGTCTTATCGAGTAAGTAAAAAGTCATGATGCTGAAACGCTTATGAAAGGGTAACACATGGCTAGTTCAAAAGGTTTCCTTACACGCAAATATGAGACATATACTCAACTAATGTCTCACTATTGGCTTTTCACTTTGTCAACTCGTGGAGTTCTCTCAGCTTATCAGTTAGATTATTCATGACTATTTCTTGAAGTTTCTCATCGTCGGGATAGTAGTAGATTTCGTGCAACTGTTCGACATCCTTTAGTAAGTCCTTGAGTCGAGGGTCTCTCTCAGAGTCCGAAACAGCCTTTGCGTATATTTTCACATTGCCCTTATCGAACGCTCTAAAGATTTCAATAAGTTCAGCGTTAACGTTGGCGCTCCACTCTTTCCCCAGCAGCACTATTGCCCCGTCGGACTCACTTATAGCATTGAACGCTTCAACGACTCTATTTCTTCGAAATGCCGAACCCAAATCTTCGAGTATCTTTGCTTTCAGATTAGATTCATCGAGCATCCTTCGTATCATCTTCATCTGTTCCGCGGTCTCCTCAGAATAGCTGATGAAAAGTGTCGCTAGCTTAAAGCATCTGCAGGGCTTGCCTTGGCATCTCCAGCACATGTTGGAGTATTTGTTCCAGGTAATTTCATGTAATGGTATTTGGAACTTGTTGGCAATAGCGATGGTCCACCCGAGAATGCCGACGAGTTTATTCCTTATCTCCTTCGGGTTCTCTCTGGCTCTAAGCTTTCTCGAGGTAATTCCTATGTCCTGCATGAGTCTTAGGAGCATTAATGTCGGTGGATTGTTTTCGTTTTCTTCTCGGTAGAGATGATTCAGCAGGCTTTGCCAGTCTTCAAGATTCTCCGGGCGTCCTCTTCCGATTACTGCAAACGTTGATAATGGTGTTTGCCCCGGTGGTTTCCCAGGGGTTTTCTCCACATATTTGCTGAACATTACTTCGTCCAGATCGATGTCATACTTGGTAGCGAAGGCGCAAACCCAAGCGATTACATCTGCTAGATGCCACTGAATGTCTTTAATGTTCACTGTTAGAATAGGTTTCACTAACTCAGCGGTTTCTTCAATTAACCTGTGAAGAACTTGATCCGGGGTAAATGGAAGATTTCGATCTTCGTAGATTTCCTTAAACATGTTCTTCCAAGCATTTAGTGACCATTTCTCATAGTCCACTGTGGAAGCCTCTCAATTTCTGTGAAGCTTACGTTATTAGATATTTATCTCTTTGGCAAAGATAAGTTAGGCGCGAGTAGTTATGTGTAGATTGTCCTGATATAGTCGATACAAAGTTTCGAACACATGCGAATAACGGATTACTGAAATCCAGATTACATGGAACCGACGAGAAAACACGCAAGATTTAGCTTGTTTCGGTTTCTTCTCTTGTGAAGGTCATGTAGAGGAAGGTTAAAACTATTGTGATAAAGGTTAAGGCTATCAAAATTGTTATGAAAACGTTTTCAAAGAATATTCCAGGGTCCATAAGCCTCTCCTTTCTGTGTCTCCATTATTCTGAAGTTCATGGTTATTTAAGTTATGCTCTCATCTGCAACTGATTCATGCTTTTTTGCAACTCTAACTTCCGTGGCTTTCCACTCTTTTATAAGGATGTCAAACAGCTGGTCGTCGTCTTCAATTAAATCGAATTGGCCTGTTGCTTCAGCCAGTTTCTGCGCAATTATGTGATAACACAAGTGGCCTTGATGAAACTGAAAGTAGAAGTCGTAGCAGGTGCAGTATTCAACAGCTGGCATGACAAGGTATTCTCTTCCTTTGCCCACTACAATCCAGACTATTCTTCCGCTTGGCTGAAACACATACTTTTTAACTCTACTCTCTTCCAATGCTTCTAAAGCCTTTTCTAATCGCTGACCAAACATAGACGACAATTTGTCACGATGAACGTCGCTGATTCGACCGTCTGCTTGCACCTCTTTGCAAACATTTTCAAGCGTTTCAACTTCAGAAACTCCTGCTTTGCCCCTCTTTTCAGTCATCTTTCAGTTCCTTTCCCACTGTAGAGACGCTGTCTGTCTTATTTGTTAACGATTTTTTCTGCCACGGTTTTGCCAAGGTTCCGGCATTTTGCTAGTCCGTCGTTGTCCGGAGTGTAAAGCATTGTCAGTTCTGAGTCTATGGTTTCCATGCCAAACCTGTTCTTTAACACTTCTAGAATCAGTTTTGGAGCTTCACCGCTCCAACCATAAGAACCGAAGACTGCTCCGATCTTGCCCTGCAACTTGACGTTAGCTTTAGACGCCTCTTCCAGAATATGCTTTATCGGCAGAGTCATATCATGGTGATATGTTGGGGAGCCAAAGATTATTGCAGAAGCTTCCTCTAACTCTTTGGGTTGCACATAATATTTCACAATAACCTCAACGCCCGATACAGACTCGGCTCCTTCAGCCACCGCCTTAGCCATCTTCTCGGTGTTCCCAGTTTGGCTATCATACACTACGAGTAACTTTGGCACGTTTCAACTCTCCAATTCCTATTTAATACGGCGTTTAATTTTTAAGGTTGCCTTAGAAAAAGGCTTCGAAAAGCCAGTTTAAGGAACAAAGTAAAAAAGGAACCCTTTGCAATCTCTATGGCAAACGGTGAAGCGCAATGACTCCTCACAAGCTACGAAAAACTAGAAAGATGCGTGGCTCCCGGCTCCATGGATGGGGTCAAGTGGGACAGCATAGAAAATCAGGCGTCAAGGGCCATCGAAAGGTTGGACGCCACAAACACTTATGGACTTATGTGATAAAGTACGAGCCAAAATACTTCGGGAAAAAAGGCTTTACATCACTAAAGAGCCTCAAGGGCGAAATCAACGTGATCAATGTGGGACAACTCGATGAGCTTGTAGAGAAGCTTTCTATGGAAAAACAACTAAGGAAGAAAGGGGGTAAGGCTTTCCTCGACCTTGAAAAACTGGGATACCACAAGCTTCTGGGAACTGGAAAAATAATTCAAGCCGTAACAGTGAAAATTCCATCTTGTTCTGAAACCGCAGCTCGAAAAATAAAAGAGACTGGCGGACAAATTCTCCAAAAGCAGAAGAAAACAAAAACACAGCCAAATGAGGCTCAAAAAAATTAATTACGGAGAACATAATTTGCCTTAATAAGAGGAGAAGCGTAAGGAATGGCTGGAAGATTCCTCTCTATATTCGAACCGTTTTCCAGAGTTATGCTCGAAGTGAAACGTCCCGAGCGCAGAGTAGGCTTCAACGAAAAACTGTTTTGGACAGGTCTCGCACTTGTCCTTTACCTAGTAATGACCGTGGTCCCTCTCTACGGAATAGAAACAGGAGAACAAGGAGACCCCTTCCAATACCTCCGTGTAATATTCGCTTCTCAAAGAGGCTCATTAATGGAACTCGGAATCGGACCAATCGTAACAGCTGGACTTATCTTGCAGTTACTCGCTGGCTCCGGAATGATAGGCTGCAACTTCTCTGACCCAAAGGACCGAGAACTCTTCACAGTAGCCAGCAAGTTCTTTACCATCATCTTGATCGGTGTTCAAGCTTCAGCTTACATCATCGGCGGAGTCTATGGTGCCTTAGATCCGAGAGCAGCAGTTTTTGTTTTCGCTCAGCTTCTGGTCGCTGGTTTAGTGCTTATGCTTTTAGACGAAATGATTCAGAAGGGATGGGGATTCGGAAGTGGCATCAGCCTGTTCATCTTGGCGGGAGTGGCTCAAAGCGTCTTATGGTCCACTTTGTCTCCTATTTTTCCGGCACCCGGCGAGAGCCCGCCTAACTATTATGGGGCTATACCTTATTTGATCTACAGTGCTCTAAATGGGCTACTTACCTTGCAGAGTGCCTTTGTTAGGATGCCAAGTCATCTTCCAGCTCTGCTAGGCTTTTTCACCACAATCGTTGTTTTCTTAGTTGTAATCTATTTTGAGGGTATACGAGTTGAACTCCCCATTTCGCATGCAAGCTACCGTGGATACAGAGGACGTTATCCAATCAAACTGCTCTATGTTTCCAACCTGCCCGTGATTTTCGCCTCAGCCCTCTTTGCAAACGTCTACTTCATAACCCAAATTCTCTGGAGCAATTACAATCAAGGAAACACCAACTTCTGGCTAAACCTCCTCGGCATGTACCGCCAAGGCGAGCAGGGGTTAGAACCCATTGGAGGACTGGTTTATTACGTGTTAGCGCCTCGAAGCATCGATGCTGTAATAAGCGATCCTCTTAAAGCCTTGGTGTTCACAGGTATAATGGTTGCCTTCTGCGTTGTCTTCTCTTTGACTTGGCTTGAAGTTGGAGGACTTGGTCCTTCCACTGTGGCTAAGCAACTTGTAGACTCGGGTATGCAGATTCCTGGGTTCAGAAGGTCTGGAAAGTCTATTGAAATGGTTCTGAAGCGTTACATTCCGGTAGTTACGGTTTTAGGCGGTGCAATAGTTGGACTCATCGCGGCTGTTGCAGACTTCTTCGGTGTGTTTGGAACTGGAATGGGCATTCTGCTTTCGGTTGGAATTCTCTATCAGTATTATCAGGTTCTAATGCAAGAACGAGCTGCAGAGATGTATCCAGCCATACGCCGCTTCTTCGGAGGCTGACTAAGGCTAGTGTAAACTAGGCTCGAGGAAAATATGTATGTATCTATGAAAATGGTTAAATGCCTAAATGTGAACAAGTAAAGAAACGAAAATAATCTCTAAAGCTATTGGATAGGAGATCAAGATATGTTTCCTGCGTTTCCTTCACTTCCCGAATGGTTGCTGCCAATTCCCTACTCCACGTTGTTTATTCTACTGATCTCCATGTCACTCTCTTTCCTCACGGCGTTAGCCAATAGATTGTTCACCAATAGAAAGCAGTTACACGCTTGGAGAAAAGAAGTTGCTCGATGGAACGCGGATTCCAAGAAGGCTAGAAAAAGCGGTGATAAAAAGCTTCTTGCAAAGGTGAAAAAGAAAGAGCGTCACATTCTGAAGCTTCAGTCAAAGATGATGTGGCAATCGATGAAAGTCTCCCTCATCTTCATGGTTCCCTTCTTCCTTATATGGCAACTTTTGATAGGGTTCTATGGCGGCACAACAGTTGCATATATCCCGTGGATAGAAGGTGCATTTGAAATGCCCTTGTTTTATTGGTATCTGCTTTGTTCCTTTGGGTCTGGGACCCTGATTTCTAGAGCGTTAGGCGTAACCCCAGGAGCAACCGAGTGAAATGCCTAGACCTGCTCAGCGTACAAGAAGTAGAAAGCGCTCTCCAAAGCGGTTGCCTGGTGGCGGCGCTACTATGCATTACAAAAAGGAAAAGACTGGTGCTCCTCGATGCGCCCGATGCAGTCGAGTTTTGTCGGGTATTCCAGGGTTGGCACAATCTAAAATGGGTAAGTTGACAGCCAGCCAAAAGAGAGTACAGCGCATGCATGGTGGGCAGCTTTGTCACGCATGTCTAAAAGACTTGCTTAAGCTTGCGGTTAGAGAGCGGCCAGTATGAGCAACGACAAGAGAAAAGTTGTGATCTGTGTAGCTGGATTGACAGGATGCGGAAAGAGCACTGTGGCAAGGCGCCTAGCAGAGAAATATGGCTTGAAATATTTGTCGGGTGGAATGGCGCTTAAAGAGTTAGCCCTTAAGATGGGGTACGTGTCACAAGAAAGAGGCTGGTGGGAAACAAGCGAGGGCACAAAGTTTCTGGAATACCGCCTCAAAGACCCAAGGTTCGACAAGCAGGTGGATGAGCAGCTTCTCAAATGCGCAAAGCGCGGAAATGTACTCTTAGACAGCTGGACCATGCCGTGGCTGTTTGAAAGAGGCTTCAAAATCTGGTTGGAGGCTTCACCTGAAGTGAGGGTTCGCCGGCTAAAAGAACGCGACGGTCTAAGCGTTGAGGAGGCAACGAAAGCGGTTAAAGAGAAGGATGAACGAACCCGAGAAATCTATCGTAAACTTTATGGCTTTGAACTAGGAGAAGATTTTTCACCCTTCAACTTGATTCTCGACGTGAACCAACTAGGTGTTGAAGAAGTCTTTCAAACCCTTTGCCTAGTGATTGACCATTTAGTTTTTGCAAAACGCGGCTAAATGCAAAGGAGATGCAGTTATAAGTGTGTTCAGTGAAATCTGTTATGCTTCAAAAAGCACAAAGGAGTCGCTGAGTTGCCAGTATTTAAAGTAGGCATGATATGCGTGAAGATTGTCGGACGAGAAGCTGGAAAGAAATGCATTATCGTCGATGTTATTGACAAGAATTTCCTCTTGGTAACTGGACCGAAGCAGGTAAACGGTGTCAAGCGCAGACGAGTTAACGTTGACCATGTTGAGCCCACCGAGAAGAAAGCTGACATCGGACGCGGAGAAAGCGACGAAGAAGTAATGAAGGCATTAGACGAAGAAACACTCAACTTTCTGCGTGAACCAGTCAAGATTAAGCTATGACTCCTTATTCTGAGTTTCCTCATCGCTTAATTCCTAGTTGTTTCAGAGCCTGTTGCGTTGTCTAATCGAAAGGAATTATATAGTGTAGGTGTACATTCCTATCTCGGGCTGGTTTCGAATGCCGGAGAAAATTAGAATGAAAATCAGCAGATCAGGTTACGTTCAGCGCGTTGGCGATAAAGATTATATTAAAACTCGAAGCCGCATAGAAAGCGTGCCCATGCGTAAGCTGGCTAGAATGAATGCCCAAGGAGGACGCATCTGGCGGCTACTTCAAGAGGGAAAGGACATATTCCTTGTTTTAGAGGCGTTAACACTAGAGGAGGAAAAGGAAGCGCTCAAGAAGGGCTTGTAAGAATTTTTGACTTTGCATTTGTTTTGTATCCTTTTGGTCTTAACAATTCACAATTATTCACAATAAACCTTTCATGTAGCGAGTCCATGAGCCACCTTCACATGCTTCTTTTGTTTCTTGCCTATGGATGGGGGCGCTAACGATGTTTACAAAAAGCTTTCATTGATTGCCGAGGATATGGGCTTTTCTAGATATATTGTGGTTTATGGAACGTTTCAGCCCGCGTAACAACTGATATATTAAGATATCATATACATGTTATTTCAGTTAACCATTGGAGAACGAGGCGTTTTCATGACATATATGGATGTTTGGAGCATCGTGGCATTACAGGAACGGCAAATTCAAAGCATAGAGAAACTTTGGAAGCTGAACCTGATTAACCGAAGCCCAAAGCTGACCTTGTATGTGGCCTATTACAGGGCGAGCAACTCCATAATGAAGACTGCGCTGAAGACCAAAGTTAGACTTAACGCCTTTCTGTTAAGGAGATGAAAATGGTCGCAGCCTAATTTTGGTTAGAAACGCGTTATCCCTCTCGACTTAATGATTCAAGCACCATTCGTTCCTTATAGTCTATGCTGGTCGATATATAGTACATAGATGGTATCTGGAAAAGAATTCATGGATAGTCATCAGAATTTTTCAGAACCCTTTTGTGTAATTCACTAGTTCCTCGAAGAACAGCATCACTTTTGGCATCAAGAGTTTCAACTAGATTTAAATACCAGTTTACTGGTTAACTTGTTTAGTGGTATAGTTGAAGGTAAGCTTGTATTTAGACGAAGAGTTGTGGGCTAAGTTCAAAGAGGCTGTTTTAAGAAAGTATGGGACTCTC
The DNA here is from genome assembly GCA_030615265.1 of Candidatus Bathyarchaeota archaeon. Lineage (GTDB taxonomy): Archaea > Thermoproteota > Bathyarchaeia > Bathyarchaeales > Bathyarchaeaceae. Next base: position 6,706 of record JAUWZP010000009.1, on the reverse strand, counting down.
AGAAAGTTAAGTGACGAAGTTGAGAATCTACTTCGATTTTCTTTAGTTGGGGAAGAGGTTGAGTTAGCCTTTGAAAGACTAGACATTGAGACAAAAGCAGTTTCTATAGATGTGATAAAGCGAGAACGCCCTAAGCTTCGAGGTTTGCCATCAGAGCTCATCATTCGGGAGATGCGAGGTAGACGCATTGCTGAAGCCTTATCTGGATAGTAGTGTCATAGTAAAGAGATATGTGAGTGAACCCGGTAGTTCTTCAGTTGACCTCGTGTTTGATAAAGGCGAAGCAGGTGAAATCTGCTTAGCGACTTCTATCTGGAATTTTGGCGAAGTGCTGGGCGTCTTAGATGAAAAGCTTAGGAGAGGCTGGCTTGCTGAAGACGAATTCAAAACGGCTTTAGAGAACTTCGCGAGTGAAATGGCAAGAATGGCACGTTTAAAGGTACTAGAAGTTGTTCCCGTTGTAACTCCAATTCTTGTCGATTCCTGGCCTCTAATCTTGCGTCAACACATTTACGAGGCTGATGCTCTGCAGATTCAAACATGCATATACTGTGGCGGCGACGTGTTTTTAAGTGCAGATAAAGAGCTCATAGATCTGGCAATGAAGAGAGGACTAAAAGCCCTAGATGTTAAAAAGGAAAGAAAAATAAAAGAACTTTTTAGCCTTTAGAGATTAATATTCCGCTATAAGGAATCTGTCATGATTAGCCACTTCTGAAATGTTAAGTGCCTAACTTAGCTTTGCAAGCCGCATACAACAAGGACTTTTTCAAAGTTTTCTTTTGTCGGTTCTTGCTTGTAAGCTTTTAAGGCATGTACTAGTGTTTCAGTGTTAACCTCTTCTAGCCTCTTTTTCATTGTTTTTGCGAGTTGGCTTCCTATGAAGACGTATTGGCAGATAGATGTCACATTTGAGACTCTTCGGTTGACGCTGGCGGTTTCAAAATCCACTATGTACGGCGAGTTGTCAGCACAGACGATAATATGCTTGGGGGCATGACTTAGTTCCCCATGGTCCAAGTGAGCTTTGTCAAGCCGATAACATTGTTCCAAAATATCATGCAAGACTTTGCGAATTCTAGTTTTTGTTCCGCGTCCTTTCAGGGTTTCAACCCATTTCGGGAGCTGTTTCCCTTTGATGAACTGCATTAGGAGAAAGTTTCCAGTGACACCGAGCAGTTTCGGTCCAACACCAACGTCATTTGCCCTTTTCAGCATTTCAGCCTCATGTTGCATTCCAGCGCGGTCAGCGTCTATTCTACGAATTTTTAGGGCTGCCTTTCCCATGTCAGTGTGGGCTATTATTACAATGCCAACGTAACCCTTGCCTAAGACGCATACGTCAAATGCCTTTTTCTCTCCTGCAAATTCTAGTGCTTTGACGCCGAGTTTTTTCAGTTCGCGAAGGCGCTTTTCAGCTTCTTTTTCGTCATGTCGCGGGTAACATAGAATTTCAACATATTTTTTCTCAAGAAGTCGTTTTAAAGGAATAGTTTCGCTTTTTTGCAACAGGTTTCCCACATAATCATGAGGACAAGCGTAAAATGTTGAAAGGCACCTCTCAATTCATTGCAACTTTGATACATGGAATTATGATTGAAAGCCCTTTCGTGCCGCTTCGACTCCAGCGCTGAAGTCAACTGGAAAGTTTGAGTCAGCTAATGCGTTTTCTAAAGCGTTAATTGTTGCCAGAGTCTCTGCCTGTGAGATTATTCCCATGCACCCAATTCGGAAAACTTGCCCTTTGAGTTTGCCCAGACCGCCTGCTATGAGTACCCTGTAGCGTTCTCGCATGACCTGTCTAACCATTTCGCAATTGACTTTAGAAGGCACGTTAACAACGATCACCGTGTTAGAGCGAACATCCTCTTTCGGATAAGGCGTCAACTTCAACGCTTCAAATCCACTGTAAAATGCCTTTGCACAGGTTGCATGTCGCTTAAACCTGTTTTCTAAGCTTTCTTCACGAATAACTTTCAAGGCTTCGTCTAAAGCGTAAAAAACGGGTATCGCTGGTGTGAACGGAGTTGCCTTTTTCGCGCTGTACTCTCGTATTCTCATCAGGTCAAAATAGTATGGCCTGTTATTATTTCGCTTTATGGCTTCCCATGCTTTGTCGCTAACTGAGATCACCGCTACTCCCGGCGGACCCGTTAAGCATTTTTGGCTTCCAGCAAAGCAGACGTCGATGTTCCAGTCGTCAACTGGCAGCTGGTCTCCTCCAAGAATGGAAATGGCGTCAACAATTAAGAGTACATTGTTCTCTTTGGTTATCTTCCCAATTCTGGGCAGGTCGCGCACGGTTACGCCAGTAGATGTTTCGTTGTGAACGATGGCTACTGCCTTAACGTTGCCTTCATGTTTTATGACTTGCTTAATCTGCTCCGCTGTAGGTGCGTTGCCCCATTCCACTGGAACCTCAATGATCTTTGCGCCTCGACGAACTGCTGTTTCCCTTAACCTTTCGCTGAAAAAGCCGAAAACTGGAACAACAACCTTGTCTCCAGAGTTCACTAAATTGCTGAAGGCGCATTCTATGCTGCCGGTGCCGGAGGAAGTTAGGACGAAGGCTTCGTTTTTGGTTTGGAAAACGTATTTTAGGTTTTCCATGATACTCTCGTATAAGGCTTCGAATTTTGGTCCTCGGTGGTTGATTATGGGTTTCATCATGGCTCGCATAACGCGGTCGGGAACATTAGTTGGCCCCGGCAACATTATGAGTTGTCTTTCTTCCTTCAAGTTGAACCCTCTCCGTTTTAAAGGGTAGATTTAAGCATAAAATCCCTCTTTATTTAATCTTATGGGGAGAAAACATGACAGTTATTTCGTTGCTCTCTGATTTCGGTTTGAAAGACCCTTATGTGGCGGAAATGAAAGCGGTGATTCTTTCTATTTGTCCCGAAGCACGTATAGTTGATATAAGCCATGAAATAGAAAAGTTCAACATTCGAATGGGCGCTGTTATACTGGCTTCTGCGGCATCATATTTTCCAGAGGGAACTGTTCACGTTGCTGTTGTAGACCCAGGTGTAGGAACGAAGAGGCGTCCTATTCTCGTGGTAACCCAGCGTGCATTTTACGTGGGACCAGACAATGGACTCCTCATACTTTCGGCGCAGAGACAAGGGTTAAGCCACGTTTATCATGTTACAAACAAGCAATTTATGCTGTCACAAGTCTCCCGAACCTTCCATGGAAGAGACATATTCGCTCCAACCGCAGCGCACTTGGCAAAAGGTCATGCTCCGTCAGAATTCGGTCCAGAAATCAATGACTACGTGCTTCCTAAATTTGCGAAGCCAACTTTAAGCAAAAACGTGTTGGCGGGAGAAGTCCTACACATAGACGACTTTGGCAATGTCATTACAAACGTTTCATTGAAGGAGCTAGAGAAAATAGGCATGAAAGAGGGCGACATGCTCCATGTCAAGCTTGAAGAAGACAAAATAAAGTTGAAGCTTTGCAATGCCTATGGGGAAGTTAGAGCCAAGCAGCCTCTCGCTTTAATTGGAAGCCACGGTTTTCTTGAGATTTCCGTTAATCAAGGTAACGCGGCTAGAAAGTTTAAAGTGGAGATCGGAGAAGCGGTTCAATTGTCGCTTTCTTGACTTTTGATGTCGTTAAACTTTATCGGTTCTAGCTAAGTCTTGAATTCTTTCTATGCCTTTGATCTCTTTGATGAACTGTGCTACGCTTTTTGGAACTAGCTCTTTCCAGCTCTTGTTTTTCAGCATGCGTTCTCGGATTTCTGTGGATGAGTAGATCTTTCGCTTATGGAAAGGCACGGGTTCAACTTTGACGCCGGCTTCAATGAACAGTCTTCGCGTGAGGGGCTCGTTTGTGTATACGATGTCAAATATCGGCGAGTAACCCGTGACTTCTGAGACCCAGATCATGTGTATGTGAAGGTCGGGCACGGGCACAATCCAGCAACGCGTTAACGGAATGTTTTCGCTTTCCAGAGCTCTGCGTATCATCGTTATGCGTTCGCCTGTTGTGAAGGGATTATCTGCTCCATGGCTGTACTGGGCGCTACCGATTACAATTACCAGCTCGTCTACTTGTTTCAGAATGTCCTTTATGGCTTTCACATGTCCTTTATGGATTGGCTGAAACCTGCCAACGAAGAGACCACGTTTCACCATAACAAGCTTTCTCCCTAAGAGACTTAACCGCTGTTATCAGTCTTTTCGAAGGAAATTGATTGGGAAAAGAGATAAGCTTTTGCCATCCACTTGAATTTTCATATCTTCCCGGTGGCCTCGATTCTCATTCTGAAGAATCTCCCACTTGACAGCTAAGCCTAGGCCAAAGCCTCCCAAAGTGAAATCTGACCGCACAACACGGTGGCAAGGAACAAGAGGTGGAAAGGGATTAGTCGCCATAACTCGTCCCACAGCCCTAGGGCTACCGCCCATAACCTTTGCTACTGCGCCGTATGTAGTTACGTAGCCAACTGGGACCATAGAGACGCATCTGAGCACTTTTTGGGTATAATCGGACAGGTGTTTCATGTCTAACCTGAAGTTAGAGGACGCGTTTTTTCCATCAAAGATTGACTTTAAAGCTGACAGAACCTTCTCGGAGAATGGTGTTAGTTTCTTTGCCATCTGAAAAGGCATGCGGTAGGGGAGGCTTTTTAACAGATGCTCTAAAACCTCCTTTCCTTTTGGCGCGAAGGTTGTGGCAATTATCGCTTCGTCTCTGATGGCGGCTGCAAACCACATCTCACCCATGTTTTTGCGGTAAATGTGAATCATGCAAACTCCTCGTTTACCCTTAACATTTCCAATTCCTAATATAACTTGTTAGCAAAGCCACTCTAGCTCAAGACGTTAAACTTTAAGAACTGATAATTAAGTTTAAAAGTCTCCCAGTGTATAATGCTTGAAACAGCAAGGGGAACATGAAATTGGAGAAAGCCCAACAATCGCCTTACATGTTTGTTCCAGGCGCCACCACCATAGGTCTAGTCTGTTCCGACGGTGTGATACTGGCTTCTGAGAAGAGGGTTTCCTACGGCTATATGGTGATGAGCCGAGTTGGCAAAAAAGTTTTTAAGCTTACAGACCACATTGGCGCCGCTTGTGCAGGTTTAATCTCCGACATGCAGATTCTTGTGCGAGAAGTGGGAGCCTACGCGAAACTGTTCAGTATGGATGCTGGACGCCCGATGTCCGTGAGGTCTGTAGCCAAGGTGATGTCCAACCTTCTTTTCGGTCGGCGACTGGTTCCGTTAATAACTCAAACCATTGTCGGCGGCATGGACGACGAAGGACCTTCGCTCTATGTGCTGGACGTTTTAGGTTCGGTCATACCCGACAAGTTCGCGGCTGTGGGCTCGGGAGCAGAGATTGCCGTTGGCGTTTTGGAGCAGGAATACAAGGAGGAACTAAGCACAGCCGAGGCAAAAGACCTCGCGATAAGAGCTGTAAAGTCAGCGATAAGCCGAGACGTGATGAGTGGAGACGGCGTAGACATCATGATCCTAACAAAAGAGGGAATGCGAGAAGAATCCATGAAATTCTAACATCTTCAGCAGAAGCTGCATTACTTTTTGTTTCGATAATAATAAGCGTAAGTCTAAAGTTTTAATAACTATAGTTCGACTTCGGTTAACAGAGGCAACTTCATGCAGTTTCAGTTAACTCTTGAAGAAGGCACATTTCTCGTTAAACTTGCGCGTAGGGCTGTGGAAAACTATCTAAAAGACGGGAAAGTCTTGACTGTGCCTCCCAATGTTTCTTCGAAACTTAAAGAGCATTGCGGAGTTTTCGTTACCATCAACAAGGCTAGCCATGACAAGAAGAAACTGAGAGGCTGCATCGGCTTTCCTTATCCAACCACGCTGCTTGTCCAAGCGGTTATCGAGTCAGCTATAAATTCGGCAACGCAAGACCCACGGTTTCCATCTCTCTCGCTTGACGAGCTTAACCATGTGGTTTTCGAAGTTAGCGTTCTAACACCGCCCCAGCAAGTTGAAGCACAGAACCCAAAAGAGTACTGCTCAAAGATAAAAGTCGGTCAAGACGGATTAATAGTGGAAAGAAGCTTCAGCAAAGGCCTGCTGCTTCCCCAAGTGCCAGTTGAATGGAAATGGGACGAAGAAACCTTTCTCTGCCAATGCTGCATGAAGGCTGGTTTGCCCCCCGACTCATGGCTATTGGACGAAACGAAGATATACACTTTTCAAGCTATAATTTTCGAGGAGAAAACTCCCAACGGCGAGATAGTGTTGAAAGAAATCGGCGGGAACCCATGTGATTCCTAGAAGAGTTCTAGAAGAAAAGTTTCTCAAGTTTGTAGAGGAAGATGTGGGCCAAGGCGACATAACCACATCGCTTATTATTCCGTCTGGAACGATTGTGGAAGCAAAAGTTCTAGTGAAAGAACCCGGAGTAATTGCTGGAATTGAAGAAGCAATGATATTTCTAGAAAGCTTCGGGCTTCAAGTCAACCCGCTTGTGTCCGACGGTTCCAAAATGAAGCAAAAAACAGTCATATTGAAAATTGTGGGAGACGCCCGAACCTTGCTTTCAATAGAGAGAACACTGCTCAATCTACTGTCCAGAATGAGTGGAATAGCCACTGCAGTCAACGGACTTGTGGAAAAAATTCGCAAGGCTGGCTATAAGACTCGCGTGGCATGCACTCGGAAGGTGGCGCCGGGGCTTTCCTACTTTGACAAAAAAGCGGTGATGATTGG
>JAUWZP010000083.1 GCA_030615265.1 Candidatus Bathyarchaeota archaeon | reverse complement strand
GATCAGTTAGGCGTTTAACAAAACTTGTTGGAAGCATATTAAAAAGTTATGAATTCACCATACAGTTTTCTGAACGATGTCCACAAAAAAAGGGGAGTTTGCTGGAGATATCTCCACTTCATCGAGATACAATTCTTTCATCTATTGGATGTGCAAAAGAAATTGATTCGTTGCTTTCTGGTAGGCGTTTATTCGATGTATATGGCTGGGCGGTAGGGTCTAGCCAGCTGAGCTCTTTTCTTAGGGTCATGGCAATCTGGGTCTTCCTCATTGTAAACACATATCTCTGCATTAAACTCTCGTTTAAAGAAGGCTTCAGCCTCTTTCAAAGTTTCATTTTCGTCCATGATCCCAATTTTTAATTGTCTACGTTTTTTCTCACTTGGCATCCGATTGACTTCATCGATAATTTGACTTGCAAATTTTGCGACGTGCTTTGCTGCTTTTTTCATTTCAGCATCTCTCATTAGCTCCGTGATTAGCTCGCTCTGAATTATTTTGTCGGAAACTGACTTTTTTAATGCTTTTAAGTACACTTTCCATTTCCAAGACGCTGCAGTGTAATAACATATCTTCTTTGGTGTAATACTTGTAGCCTTGAAAATGTTCAGCGTGTCTTCTAACATATTTTGTATTAAGGTTTCGTTTTCCTCTGCAGAGAAGTCAACCTTTGCCTCGTCTGGTTTTGGCCAAGCAGCTAGTGAAACAAAGCCTTCTCTGCCCATTTTCTCCCATATTTCTTCGCATATATGCGGGGTCACTGGGGCAAGCATTCTCACCTTAGCGTCTAAAACTTCGCTGAACACTTTGGCTATCGCTGCTTTCCCTTTGAGGCTTTTTCTTTCTTCAGCTATTCGACGCAGATACCATTGAAAGTCTTGTTCTAACTCATATAGGGCACTGTGAATTGCCTTACGCACAGCGAGTTTGTCCATGGCTTCGGTTGCCCTTCTTATGTGATACTGCAGTCGGCTAAGCATCCACCTGTCAGTTGCTGTTAACACCGGAGCCTCAGCAGTTTCGCTGGCCTTCATTTGTGTGGTTTCAACCGCAAATCGGTGGAGACGTTCCAACCTGTCCCGCATAGATTTTGCCAAGGTTGGACTGAAATCAGCATCTTGCAACAGTTCTGCTGTGGCCAAAACCGCTAACCTTAAGGGGTCTGCTCCAAACATCTCGATGGCTTCTCGCAGTGGAATAATATTGCCGTAAGACTTACTCATCTTTTGGCCTTCCATAAGCACACTGCCGTTGACCGCTATTTGGCGCGGCCACAGTTCTTCTGGGAAGATAGCGATGTGATTGAAGATCATGAAGGTTAAATGATTAGGAACTAGGTCACGTCCAGAGTGGCGGCTGTCTAGCGGGTAGAAGTAAGAAAATTCTTCGTGCATTTGCTCCAAGACACTTGGTTCTAAGCCTGCCTTTTCTGCTACTTCGCTAGTGTCTCCAACGCCTAGAAATATGTAGTCGAGAACAGCGTCGGTTAACTGCTCTGGTCGTATGCCGTGTTCTCGTAGGCTGAGAACTGTCGTGTAATATGCCATGTAAATAACGGAGTCGGACAGTGCCTCAATTTTCCATTCCGGATCCCAAGGCAGTTTGGTGCCCAGCCCAGACTTTCTGGCGCATGCTTTCTCATGTAGCCAGTCAATGACATAGTTGAACTCTGCCCGCAATTCTTCTGGGAAGATTCGCATTTTGTCAAGCTGTTTGTGCGCCAGTTTTTTCCATTGGGGCTTTCCGTAGTCGATGAACCATTGGTCTTTAAAGATTTTGACAATACATTCGGTTCCACATCTGCAGAAGACTGGCTTGTTCATGAGTTCATACATACTCTCTGCTTTGTTCTCTTCGATTAAGTCTTCTTTGACTTTGTCTTTGGCTTCTGCAACAGCAAAACCCGCATACTTGCCAGTGTTAGTCTTCATCTTGCCTGTGTGAAATTCATGCCTATAAACTTCTTTTGTTGCATCTTCCAGTTTCGGGTCCAGCTGACTTACAATGCCCATTTTTTGGACAACATCACCTGCTGGAAATTCACCATACTCTGAAACTGCAATCATAGAAATTGGTTTTATAGCAGCGACAATTTCTGGCGTTAATCCGAATTCTTTAAGCTGCGTCTCTGCCTTGCCTAAGTTTTCTAATGCGACATAATCGTAGGGCGCGTGTCCAGGAACCGACATGACTACGCCAGTTGCGCTTTTTGGGTCGACAAATTCTGCTGGTAGAATTAGGATTTCCCGGTTGGTCACGGGATTCTTAATGTGTTTTCCTATCAGTTGGCTTCCGTTGAAGGTTTCGATAACTTCGACTTTTCGGTTCAGATAACGTAGCTTCTCAACGCCTTCTTTGCTAATTATCCATTGTTCGTTGTCTACTTTCGCCTTTACATATTTCACCTTTGGATTTAACCATACGTTGGTGACGCCAAAGACTGTTTCGGGACGTAGAGTAGCCGCAGGCAAAATCCACTCGTTGTATTGGAATTTGATAAGCGTGAGCTCTCCGATTTCTGGTTCCACATCGCCCCGCGTGTCATGTTGTCCTACTGGGTTGCCTTCGTTTGGACACCATCCCACAGGGTGGCTTCCTTGGGAAATGTAGCCTTTTTGCCGTAGTTTCTCAAATTGCCATTCGATGAAACGGTTATATTGGGGGTCTATGGTTGTGAACTCGCGTCTCCAGTCGATGGAATAGCCTATCTCTTTCATTCCAGCCTTAATTTCTTCGTGAAAATATCGCGCCATGTTGAGGGGGTCATGGAAATCTTTCAACCGCTTCTCTGGTACTTTGTAGATTCGCATGAATGTGTCGATCAAGTCTTCGTCGTTGGCGGCTAACCGTTTCGACATTGCCAAGACTGGTGTTCCGGTGTAGTGGAAAGCCATTGGCAAGAGCACGTTGTAGCCTTGCATGCGCATGTATCGTGCGTGTACGTCGGCGAGTGTGTAGGTTCTGCCGTGGCCTATATGTTGAGGGGAGTTAGGATATGGATAGGCAACGGTGATGAAATATTTCGGCTTGTTTGAATATGGGTTAGTCTCGAAGATTCTAGCTTCTTCCCATTTCTTCTGCCATTTGCGTTCGATCTGTCTTAAAAATCCCATGAAGTTTTCTGGATTGGGCAATGCGTTATTAAATGTTTTGTTAGCTATTGAGGTATCCATCCCTCATTTGAAGCACCAAATATAGATGCGTGAAACTTGCATTAATCTGTTTCTGCTTGTTTCCTTATGATTTCTTCCGCTCTTTGCAAGGCTTCTGGCACTTTCTCGGTTTGGGTTCCGCCTCCTTGGGCAAAGTCGTGTCTACCGCTTCCTCCTCCGCCAAGCAGTGATGCTGTTTCATCGGCAATTTGACGTGAGTTTATGCCACGCTTCAACGCTTCTTTTCCAGCCATAACCACGAGTCTTGCGGTTTTGTTAGATGTGCAAAGCACCACGACAGCTTTAGGTTCGACTCTAACTGTTTCGCTGGCGATTTGAATCAGTGTGTCCACGTCAACTTCGTTAATCTCTTGAATAATCATTTTCAACTCGTGAATTTCTTTGGCCGTTTCTAGGTGTTCCTTAGCCTTGTACTCCGCAAGTTCCTGGATAAGATGCTCTCTTTCCCGTCGAGTCTGCTTCCACTCTGCAACAACACGCTCGGCAGTGGCTTCAAGTTTTTCGAGAGGAGCATTCAGTTTTTCCGCAACTTTCCACAGCAACGCTTCTTTTTGTTGAACTGCTCTTAAGGCTGGGAGACCGGCGCTGAAAATGATTCTTTCCACGCCGTCTTGAATGCGCTCTGTGCGAAGTATCTTTATGAATCCGATCTCGCCCGTGTTCTTTAAGTGGGTTCCCCCGCAGGCTTCAACATCCCAGTCTTTAATGTTTACAACGCGAATTTCTTTGCCAGGTATAACTCCGCCTTGGTATAGACGGAAGCCGTATTGTTTTTCTGCTTCTGTTCGGGGTTTCTATGAAGTTTCAACTGGTATGTTGCTTATCACGGTTTTATTGGCTAGCTCTTCAATTTTGTGCATTTCCTCAAGAGTTAATCTTCTAAAGTGGGAAAAGTCGAGTCGTGACCTGTCCACGTCCTTTTGCGCACCTGCCTGCCAAACATGCTGCCCCAGAACCCGTCTTGCAGCTCCCATAAGAACATGAGTCGCCGTGTGCTGCTTCATTAAGCTGTTTCTTCGTTCCCAGTTTATGGTCCCAGTTACTACGCTTTTCCGTTTTGGAACAGTGCCTTTCACAACATGAACAATGATGTTGCCGACTTTTTGAACATCTGTAACTTCAGTTTGTCCGCCTTTGAACTTCATGAAGCCTTGGTCTGGGGGTTGTCCTCCCCCTTCTGGATAGAACGCTGTTTGGTTCAGCACCACATACTTGTCGTCTACTACTTGGAGAACGTTGGCTTCAAATTTTTGCAGGTAGGGGTCCTCGTAGTAGAGCATTCTTGTTGGCGGGAGGCCTGAAAGTTTAGCCTCCAATTCACTGTGAGTTTCCGCTTCTTTGATAGGCGCTTGAATGTGGCTTTTCGCTATCATTCCGTAGAAGTCTTCGGGCAAGTTAACAGTCAAGTCTTCTTCTTTTGCTGTTTCTGCCACCACTTCTGGTGGAAGACCATGTGAATCGTAAAGTTGCATCAGCATGTCTGTTGGAATTTCAGTTATTCCTTTGGCTTTTAGTCCTTGAGCCATTCGCTTTACAAGAGAGCCTCCTCTTTTCAGAGTTTGCTTAAACTTTTTCTGCTCCACTGTGAGCGTTTCAAGTATTTCGTTTCGCATCTCTTTCAGGTGTGGGTAGTCTTTGGACCAAAAAGCGATCTGCTTGTCAACGATGTCGAGCAGTTTTTCCTCTATGCCCAGCGCTCTAAGTAGCCGATGGGTTCGTCGCAGCACTAGTCTGGCTAAATATCCTTCACGGACGTTTGATGGAATCACGCCTTCAGAAAGCATAAAGGCTAAGCATTTTGTATGGTCAACAACTGCAAAGACATTTTCGATGGGAAGCATAGCCCTGTTCAATTCTTCAACGCTCATGCCGACTTGTTCCGCAATCTTTAGCCGCGCTCTCTTACGGTTTGAAGTTTTCTCTAAATTCATCATACCCGAAAACTCAGCGATTCTAGTCAACAGTTTTTCATCGATCTGATTTACTCCAGCCATCTTCAAGGTCTCGTCTAAAAGCGTTTCATACACTGCGTGAAAACAACTCACTGAACCCTGTGACAGCCATGCATATCTTTCGATTCCATAACCAGTGTCAACGGTTTTAATGGGCAACTCGACAAATTCGCCGTTAACAACTTTAAATTTCATGAACACCAACGTGGCGAGTTCAAGTCCCCGAACAATGGTTTCAAGGTCAGGTCCAGCGTTTCCTCCACCTGACCACACATCTTCTTTGTAGATTACCTCTTCTGACTTGACTCCTAACTCCTTTGTGACAAACTCATGATGATACCGAACGGTTTGGTCTTTCCAGTAGACTTCTTTGTCTGGATAATTGAAGGCGTGATGTCCACCCATCTCAAATATCGTTAAGTGACGTCCAAATGTGGGGCCAACGTTGTCTACGTCAACTAACCTTATGCAGGGTTGACAAACAACTAGCGGGTTAGCAGGCGGAGGAACAATTCCATTCGTTACGTAAGGCTGAAAATCTACAATGCTGGCGCTGGTCAGGTAAAGGTCATCTCTCCATCTGGAAACAACTGGGTAAGGCTTAATTCTTTCATGGCCATGCTTCTCGAAAAAGGAGAGAAAAGCCTCCCGCATTTCACCAACGCTAAAACGCTTGCGGGTTGGCGGATTATCTATGAAAGTGAGAGGTGCACAACCCTGAGAAGTTGCTTCTTCACAAGTTTTCTGGTCTGGATTCTGGGTCCAAAAATACACCTTACAGACCGGACACAACTTTCGAACGTATCCGCTTTCATCAAAGAAGGAAACATGATACTCGCTTTCTGGAAAAGTTTTCAAGCCATATCCTCCAGTGTGCAATGAAACTATGCAGTTTCAGAAGTTAAAGTTTAAGGATTTGTGTAACATTATCCTTAAGTTTAACTCCATGTGAATCCTCCCACTCTATATTTGTTTTTATCCTTAAACACATTCTATTGGTTATAAGCATAAGGGTTTTTCTTCTGTTATTAACTAAATTCTTTTTTGTTTGGAACAATAGAAGACTTTACTGTTTTTCTCCTTTTATTATCGAACTAAAACCATTTCAAGAACTCCATAGAAACGTATTATCGAATAGAAAGGGCTCAACTTGTTTTCACACTTTGTTAATTCTTTATAGTTTGTATCGGTGCACAACAAGCCTTAATATGCTCATAGTCTTTCAGAAGCTATTTTACGGATGAGGCACTGCTGGTTTTGAATCTCAAGAGACATCCAAACTCTCTCTTCCAGCAGTGCTGACTCCTAAAAGTCTAGGAAATAGTATAGTAACTTCTAGAAAATAATACCGTAAACAGTAAAAAGGTTTCTGACCAGTGCAGACTGTCTGGAGAGAGAAAGGAGTCCCCCTACTTCATCTTCTTTTCTACATCTTATAGCAAGTGTAGAAGCTGGTTTACTATGAAGATGGTTTTCCGAGTTGGTTTTCGAGATTCCTTTTCTTAGATTCGAGTTGTTCTACAACTGCTCGTTTCGCCCTAACTTTGTTCTCTAACTCTCGAACTTCCACTTTTTCTTCAATTATTTTTAGACTTGTTCCAATGGTTTTCTCTTTCTCATCGAATGATCGCAATTCATTTTCCAATTGTGCCTTTTTCTTCTGAAGTTCTTCAAGTTGTGTTGACATGCTCATACCGTTTT
>JAUWZP010000041.1 GCA_030615265.1 Candidatus Bathyarchaeota archaeon | reverse complement strand
TCATAACCCTTCTTCATGTAGGGTGGAAGCCAAGTGAACTTTTCGATGTATGCTTGCGCTGGGCTAATTGCTAACATTGAAATCAAAGCGCATAACGAGATGCTAAACAAGATGGCAGTGAATTTTTTCATTTTCAACCCTTTTCTAGGCGTTCATTCTGTGAGCGTAAAAGACTTATGAATCGATAGTATAGATTGAAGATTCAGAAACCAGCTTCTTACACTACAACATATGCATACTGCTTAGGATAGAAAGCATGCATGCATGACAAAATATAGGTTTTTACCTCGGATATCCCCCAGAAAAAACTTAACAACTTAGAGCGAGATTTTTGGCATATACACCAAAATTGTTTATATTAAGCCGTCTCTCCTCTACTTCCAAGGTGTCTCATTATGAGGAGACCATTACCTAAAATTCCGCTTGAACAGATTGACAATTACACTTGGAGAATCCCGCAGAAATACAAGTCTGGCATGAGAGTGCCCGGACTAGTTCTTGCCGATGAGGCACTGCTTGAAAAGATGAGAACCGACCGAACTCTTCATCAATGCGTTAACGTGGCTCATCTACCTGGAATCTACAAGTATGCAATCACTCTGCCCGATGGACATGAAGGCTACGGCTTCCCAATCGGCGGCGTAGCTGCCACCGACTACGAAGAAGGCGTTATCAGCCCGGGAGGCGTGGGTTACGACATTAACTGTGGCGTCCGCCTCTTAACAACAAATCTAACCGAAAAGGACATTCGATCTAGACTCGTTGAACTCGTAAACGCGATCTTCAATAATGTTCCTTGCGGTCTCGGCAGTCGACGCAGAGATTTCAGTGTATCAACGCATGAACTTGACAGACTTGTAGTCGAAGGTGTGCAATGGTTGATAGATCAAGGCTTAGGCTGGGCAGGAGACGCGGAACATTGCGAAGAAAAAGGCTCCATGAAAGCGGCCAACTCAGATAAGGTTTCAGCTAAGGCCAAAAGCAGGGGTTTGCGGCAAGTTGGCACTCTAGGCTCTGGAAACCACTTCCTCGAAATTCAGCGAGTGGACAAGATCTACAATCCGCAGGTGGCTAAGACCTTTGGCATTGAACATGAAGGACAAGTCACAGTTATGATTCACTGCGGCTCAAGAGGCTTCGGTCACCAAATATGCTCCGACTACCTTCGCGTGATGGAGAGAGCAGTGCATAAGTACAAGATTGCTCTGCCTGACCGTGAACTTGCGTGTGCGCCTGGAACGACCCCGGAAGCCCAAGATTACTATCAAGCCATGGCCTGCGCTGTCAACTATGCCTTCGTTAACCGTCAAGCCATAACCCATTGGGTGCGCCAAAGCTTCGAACAAGTGTTCAAAAAACCCGCAGAGTCGTTCGGACTAAATCTAATCTATGACGTAGCCCACAACATTGCAAAAATTGAAATCCACAACGTTGGCGACAGTAAGAGGAAAGTTTGGATTCACAGAAAAGGCGCAACCCGAGCCTTTGGCCCAGATAACCCTGAAGTGCCAGCTGACTATCGAGCAGTTGGACAGCCAGTAATTATTCCTGGAAGCATGGGCACCAGCTCATGGGTGCTCGTTGGTACAAACAAAGCTATGGATGTTTCCTTTGGTTCTACAGCGCACGGAGCAGGCAGAATGATGAGTCGCTCTGCTGCTAAACGTAGGTTCTGGGGAAAAGATGTTAAACGAGCTTTGGAGCAGCGGGGAATCATTGTCAGAGCCGCTAGCTTCGCTGGGTTGGCTGAGGAGGCTGATCCCGCGTATAAGAATGTGGATAAAGTGGCTGAGGTTAGCGATAAGGTTGGCATTGCAACTCGTGTTGTGAGACTGTTGCCCATGGGCGTGGTTAAAGGTTAGCAGGTTTCAATGATATTCCTCACTTTAGCTTTCTCACCAAAAAGCATAACTTAAACTACTCTGTAACTTTGCCCTTCAACATCGTTAGCAAACGTTGAAAGCCGGTGATGCAAATGATAGTTAAAATGTGGCCTGCAGGCATGCTGATGACCAACTGTTACCTTGTGGGACAAGGTGAAACTAGAGAAGCGCTTGTTATAGACCCTGGAACCAACAGCGAAACCGAAGCAAGGAAAATACTGAAAGAAATCGAATCTAGTGGGTTCAAAATCAAGTACATTGTAAATACGCATGGGCACCCTGACCATACTGGAGGCAACAAAATTTTCAGAAAAGCAACCGACGCGCCTCTTCTGATTCACGAATACGATGCACATATGCTGAAGGGACCATTCGCTGACAGGGTGCTTCGTGACGGCGACAGCGTGCAGGTTGGAGAGATTGTGCTTCGAGTTCTTCATACGCCGGGTCATAGTCCAGGCAGCATATGCTTAGTGGGTAACGATGTGGTTCTTACTGGTGATACTTTGTTTGCAGGGTCTATTGGCAGATACGATTTGCCCGGAGGCTCCCTAAAGGAAATAAAAAAATCTCTCAAGAAACTAATGATATTGCCTGACCACATGAAAGTTTATCCAGGGCATGGTCCCACATCCACAATCGGCGAAGAAAGGAGAACTAATCCCTTCCTGCAGGATTTTTCATGGATTTAGCAACTCAGGTTTTTCCTTATATAAAACCGTAGCCATCATAGAACTCGTGAAAAGGGAAAACCTATGGAGATGCGCTTAGACCAGTCAAAGACTCCCTTCAGTTTAGATTTCACCCTACAGTGTGGACAAGCCTTTCGATGGAAGAAAATTGGCAAGTGGTGGTACGGTGTTGTTCGTCAAAACGTCGTAAAGGCTAGACAAAACGGAGACGTTCTGGAGTTTCAAACATATCCGGAGGAACTGAACTCCGACTTTATAGAAAGCTACTTTCGTTTAAGCGATGACTTGCCGAAAATCTATTCCTCAATTCTCAAAGACGAGCATATCCAAGCTGCGGTTGAAAGGTTTAAGGGTCTTCGCCTCCTGAGGCAAGAGCCATGGGAATGCCTGATTTCATATATTTGCGCCACGAACAAGAACATTCCTGCAATCAAAGACATGATTCTAAACATGTCCAAGAGGTTTGGAAAGAGGCTTCTTTTTGATGAGCTAGAATTCTATACGTTTCCGAAGCCTCGAGACTTAGCCCACGCAAGTATTGAAGGGCTAAGAGCCTGTAAGCTTGGGTTTCGGGCAGAGCGAGTCTTGGAAGTTTCCCGTAAAGTCAGCACTGGAGAAGCCAATTTGGAAGACTTGAGGAAACTAAACTACGAGGAAGCAAAGAATGAATTAATAAAACTGCACGGTGTCGGACCCAAAGTCGCAGATTGCGTGCTTCTTTTCTCTCTGGAAAAGTTAGAAGCTCTTCCAATCGACGTCTGGATGAAACGAATTTTTATGGAAAATTACTCCGACCATTTTAACCCCTCTTTCGTGGAGAAAGTTCTGAGCAAGAAGTCAATTACACATGGAGAATACAACAGAATCGGTTTGTTCGGCAGGACATATTTCGGCAAGTTTGTAGGTTACGCCCAAGAATATCTCTACCATTTTAAAAGGTGCACATTTTAGCCTTCTTCAATTGAAAATTTCTTGGATGAGAAACTTTAGGATTGCAGGTTCAATCTTACTATTGGGAATTCTGGGTTGGCTTCATTTTTTATGTGGAATCCCTTTTCTAAATATAGTTCAACTGGTCCTGAAGGGTTCTCTGCTAAAATACTAGTTTATTCAACTTTTGTGGTTATTTCCTTGACTTGGCCTTGTCTCATCTGATAAGCGGCAAAGCTTCCGCTGGTTGAAGATAAGATTAGCCAAAGGGCGTCTCCCCAAAGTTTCATGTATTTCAGGTCGATTAACGAAGGTTTCGCTGGCGCTGGATGAGAATGAAACAAACCAATAAACTCTAATCCTTCCCCATCTGCTTCGGTAAAGGCTTTAACAAACGTTTCAGGGTCTATTTCAAATCTTACAGTGGACTGCAGCTCATTCGCTGTCACCACAACTCTTTTCACGAAAGCCTCTTTTCGGGTTAATCTTCCGAAAAGCAATGCGCAAGCCTCAATTGGATGCACTTTTCGAGCTTCTTCTTTCAATAATCTAACATGTTGACGCTTTAATCGCAGAATCAATGAATGAAGCCTCTTTTAACTCGTGTTTGGCTTGTTTATAGCAAGCTTTTCTCCTTTAACACTTCAGCTGCCTTTTGACCGCTAGATGTCGTTAAAGACATCGCTTCTGAAAGAAGGTTCATGGCTTCTTCATACTGTAAATAGTTAGTCTTATCTGCGGCTTCTCCCACCATTCGGCCAGCTTTCTCGAAGTCTTGTGTTTCCAAAACATTAAATGCAATGTTTATCTCTCCTTCAACGGCTTCTAGGAAATATGAGTAAAGCTTGGAAGCGCCTGGGAGTTCATCACCACTTAACGCGCTTGTTCTCTCTAAAAGCTTGGCTGCTATGATGAGTTGTGACTTAATGCGTTCAGCATGGTGAAAACAGACTATTGCCTTTTTTTACTTCAGAACTGGACGCTCTGTTGATTTTTTCGCCTTCTCTTGGATAGCAGTGTCTGTCATAGCCTTAAAGATTTGTAATTTGCCTACGGGATAGGAGTAAAGCTTGGTGTGGTAGTTACACTTGTTGCAGTGGTCGGAGTGACTGATATAACGATCGTGCCTGCAATGCGGTCGGTGTATTTCTGGGTTGGCTCTCCAAGCGTGGCTAGGCCAACGATTACATCGAGAAGATAAAGCGGCCAGAAAGCTTTGCTGATGTTTCGGATAAGCGCTACGTCGAGTGTGGAGATTCTGCCTTCAACGGTTCTAACTTTGAGGTTGACCACTTGTTTGCCTATGGTCCATCCCATCGAGGATTCAGTTAATGAAGCGTAGAGGAACCAGATAACACCCCAAATAAGGGAAGATGTAACTCCCCACCCCCATGGTATTCCAGCGATCCAGAATGGAAGAGACAGAATCAAGGTGAAAATCCAGCTTACTATTCCAGCGATCAAAGCGTCGATGACCGCTGCTATTAATCTCCTTATCCAGTGGTTCTGAAGTTGAGTGTCGGTTCTTAGTTTTTCAAGACCAGTTGACATCTAATCATCCTTTCCGATGTTTGTCTTTCCCATTTATTTCTTGTCATATTTATTCTTGTTGTATGACCTAGCTCGAAGTAAGCTTCGCTTGCACATTCAGCAGTTTAAGTCTTCAGGAAAAAATCAGCTGCGGTTAGTAGCACAAAAGCAAATGTGTAGATAACCCATTCATTGTTACAGTGAACATTTTCCTTTTTGCCAATGATTAAAGATATTAAGAATTATCTCATCATTATTATGCCTGAGAGAAGACACGTGTCAAATGTGCGCGAATTTATCTTATACTCCCGAAAGGGTAGAACAGACACAGGATTTTCAAACTTGAGAGACGCGGGCAGACTAGACGTAGTTCACGAATGCATTGTGGCAAGCCTATTTTTGTCGCATGGAATCCGCCGCGATGTTGTTTTCCACACAATTCTAAGCGGGCCGCCTTCTCCACCGTTACATTTGAAAATAGATGGGTCTCAGCTTGTAGATGTAAGAACCGACCAAGCTTCATGGGAAAGAATCTTCAGAAAAGTTCTCTCTGGAAAATCGCATCCGGGCATCAGCGTCCATAAGCGCAGTTTTGAAAGTCTTTTAAAAGAAAAATCAGCTACCTCAGCGGTCTATGTGCTTGAAGAAGGCGGAGAAGACGTTTTCGAAGTTAACCTTGGAAAAAATCCTGTTTTTGTCTTAGGCGATCATATTGGGCTGCCTAGAAAGGTTGAGGGCTTCGTTTTACGCTATGGGAGCAAGATTTCCCTTGGGAAGCAGCCGTACCTTGCCGCTAGCTGCATTACTATTTTGAACTACTTGCTGGACAGGATGTTGAGAAAATAGGCGAATGTTATCTTGCTGAAACATCTGCTCCTGTTATAGGGGGCCAGCATCGTTTCCAAATGCTGAGAACCTAATATCGTGAAGACAGAAATAGTTTCGGAAGCAGTTCAACCGTAAAATCTTGTGGATTCCCTGTGAAATCATTGGTTGATGTTTAGAAATGTGTATGTTTGTTCCACAATTCTACGGCAATGTTTATTAAGTCTCAAGACAAACGATTACTGTTGAAGATTAGGCGATCACCATTGAGGGGTTCAGCAATGAGTGTTCTGACCAAACGAAAAGACAAATGCGATGACAAAGTTTCAAAAGCCGTAGACAAAGTTCTCAGACAGGTCTTCGGAGACGAAGCCACACTCATCATCTACAAGCACCTAGAAAACCACTACTCACTTAAGCAAGACGACATCGCTGAGAAAATAGAGGTCTTCGCAAAGGGACTCGAAGAACTACTAAAATCTGGAGCTTTCCCAATAGAGATGAGAATTTTGGAAGACATATACTCAAGCTATGGCTCAACCCAAAGACTAGAATTCGAAACTGGAAGAAACCAACACGATTTTGTCAGCCAGATGAAATTGCTACGTACAACATGATTTGCTTGTGCATATTCTGTAGGTAATGTTCAAGGATTTTTCCACAAAAGGGTTTGAATGGCAAGTTGAAACATAAGCTAATGTTTAAATAAACTCAGGTTGCCTATCCTAACGTTTTCCAGATGCCTTTTAGCGGCTTCGTAGCATTGGTCGGCTTGTTCTCTGCTTGTGGTAGGTAAGTCGGTCATAACGTATTGCGGATAGAAAGCTAGAAGTGTATAAGGAATTTGGGGGTCAATTTCAGCTATGAAGCGGGCTATGTTGCTTACTTCTTCTGCATCCACATAACCCGGAACAAGCAGCGTGCTAGCGGTTAAGATGGGCAGTTCATGTCTTTGCTTGAAGAATTTTTCGGCTATCAGCTTAAAAGTTTCCCGTGTAGGCGCATTTGAGACTCCGCATAAGGCTAAGTTTAAGTTCTCATCCCAAGTTTTGAAGTCGAACTTAATGTTGCCTCCGCTGGCATCTGAGAGCTCCGCGGCTTTCAATGCGAGTTCCTTTTTCCAGTAGCCATTGGTCTCCCAGCATATCCTAAGGATTCTCTTCTCCGCTTCAGCCTTCTGCAAAGCGATCTGGCTTGTTTTAATAGCATGAGGCATTTGCACCGATGGGTCGCCGCCAAAATAGCAAACACATGAAACGTGCCTGCCTGCCTTTGACGCTAAGCTTTCCGCGGTCATGATTGGCTTGTGCTCCGCCGCTAGGGTTCGGTAATGCCAGTTTTGGCAGAAGAGGCAGTCGTAGCTGCAAGCGCCATAGAACACGGCTAGATTTGAATGTTCTGTTTCCCCCGTCGGCTTATAGGCATATTTAGGGTAGCCCGCGCCTGTGCAGCCTGGGCAGAACCACCATGCAACGCAGTTAGTGGGCAACAGGTCATAATACCATTGGAGCACGCCCTTCGCAGAGGTCCCACCCATTCTGACAAGCCGACCGTCTATGTTGAAAACTAAGCCGCAAAACCCTTTTCCGCCAATACTGATCTTGCAATCGTTGGCACACATACCACAGGAAACACCTTTTGAGTCTCTAGGCGGCTTCGGAGGCAAGCCAAACATCTCACGGCTTTCACTATGCACACGGTCCGTAACCTTCAGAGCCTTATCTGGTTGCTCACGGATGCATCTTAAACAGACCCCAAGTTTACTGGAGATTAACGGTGAACTTTCATTGCAGAGTTGGCATTGCCCCAAAGAATGTGCACCTGAGAAACTTAGAAGCAAATGATATTTTTAGTTGTTGTTATTATTTCACCGCAATTTCTGGGTCATCACGTAGGCGGCTTCTCCATCCGCGTAATAGCCTCGATGAGTCCGTGTGATTTTGAATTCAAGCTTTTTATAGAGGTTTACGCCAGGCGTGTTGCTAACTCTAACTTCTAAGTAGCATTCTTTCGCCTTGTAGGTTCGCATGCCCTGCATGACTTTATGCATAAGGGCTTGTCCAATACCTCTGCGTTGACGTTCTGGCAAAACAGCTATCGATATCACGTGTCCTTTTCTGGCGATTCCAAGCAGTCCCCAGTCGGGTGGTCCAGTTTCCATTCGGCACATAACATAGCCAACGATGTCTCCGATTTCCTCGGCTACTATAAAGGTGTTTGGGAACCTTCCATGCAAGTCTAGGAAAAAATATCGAGTGTAGTTTTCAGGTAAACAAATCTTGTTTACATACATCACTTCGTCGAGGTCTTTGGGCTTAAACTGCCTCAGCGTAAACGTTGTCTGCATCATTCACTGAACCAACTAGCTATCCACATAACCGTATCGTAAAGTTAAATTTTTTGGGTTTACGATTAAGCCGTTTTTAACAAGCGTTACGTTTAAAAGAACTAAAGCGCCCTTCTAAAGTTCAAGAAGGCTTCAGCATGGTTGACGTTTGGCTTCCCTACGGAAGAACCGAAGTCTGCACACGGATTCCTACACGAAATTTTCTCGGCATGATTGAGCCGAAAGAAAAGCCTGGAGTTGCAGACCCCCGAGTTGAGGTTGAACGAGCCTTAAATGAACCTGTTGGGACCAAGAAACTGCGTGAAATTGCTAAGGCTGGCGACAAAGCTGCTGTTGTTGTAGATGATGCAACTCGTGCTACTCCCAGCTATCTGATGGTTCCCGCAATCTTAGACGAGTTGAACAAGGCTGGAGTGAAAGATGAAGACATAACAGTGATTTTCGGCTGCGGCACCCATCGTTCTGTGACTCCTGAAGAAATGAAGACACTTGTAGGCGAGGAAACACTTGAAAGGGTGAAGACCATAAGCCACGACTGCCGCGCCAAAGACTTGGTTTACGTAGGCAAAACCAACACTTTAGGCACCAAGGTTTATGTAAACAAGGTTTTTGCAGAAGCCGACGTTAAGGTGTTAACCGGCGACGTGGGGCTTCACTATTACGCTGGATATGGCGGCGGTAGAAAAAGCGTTTTGCCAGCCGTTTCTGGCGTCGAAACCATTCGGCACAACCATGCATCACTTTTGCATCCGAAGGCTCGAACCGGCATTTTGGAGGGCAACCCGGTTCATGAAGATATGGTCGAGTCTGCGAGGCTTGCTGAGCCTGATTTCATTTTGAACATTGTGACAAACAGCAAGGGTGAAATGGTGCGGGCTTTTGCAGGCGATTTGGAAGAGGTTCATGCTGAAGGTGTAAGACTCGTGGACGAAATGTATAAGGTACCTATTGAACGCAGAGCCAAGATAGTGGTTGTGAGTCCTGGCGGTCACCCTTTCGACATTGACCTTTTCCAAGCCTATAAGGGAGTTGACTGCGCCCTCAGAGCTGTAAAAAGAGGAGGAGTCATCGTTTGGGTCGCCGAGTGTCCGGAAGGCCATGGAAACCAAGTCTTCTACGAGTGGATGACAAAATTTAAGGAATCAAAGCGGATGGAAACCGAGATAAAAAGGCGCTTTAAGATCGGCGGACACAAAGCCTACTATCTACTGAAAGCTTTACAGAAAGTAAAGATAATCCTTGTCTCCACATTGCCCGACTATTACGCTGCTAACGTTTTCAGATTGAAGACAGCAAAGGCTGTAAACGACGCGTTGCACAATGCCTTTAACATCGCTGGTAAAGATGCAAAAGTTTGGGTTATGCCCCATGGAAATGTGACTCTTCCAGTGGTTAAGGCTGCAGAGCTTCCAACGATTCCATCTTCTGGATAGCCTGCACGGCAAATTCTTTTAAATCAGACTCGCATAAGCTTCCCATGAGGGAATTATATGTCAATTGAGAGCATGGTTCCTAAGAAGGGTGAGGTATGGTTTCTTTGGTTCAACCGTTGCTCAGGTCTTGTCTTAAAGACATCCAGCAAAACTTTGGTTTTTGATCCGGCGGAAGTGAACCCAA
This sequence comes from Candidatus Bathyarchaeota archaeon, assembly GCA_030615265.1. Classification (GTDB taxonomy): domain Archaea; phylum Thermoproteota; class Bathyarchaeia; order Bathyarchaeales; family Bathyarchaeaceae. Next base: position 8,236 of record JAUWZP010000041.1, on the reverse strand, counting down.
ATTTTTTCAAGAATGTGGACGCAATTCTCATCACTCATGAACATTACGATCATCTTGAGGTACCCCTTGTCAGTGATGTCCACAGACGAACCGCATGCAAGGTGATTGCTGATCAAACGTCTGCGAGAAAACTGAGGGATGCGGTAGCTTCCGATAAGCTGTATGAAGCTCGTGTGGGCTCAGAGTTCAAGATAGATGATATCCATGTTGTGGCACAGGGTTTTAAGCATCCGGCAGTTGCTCCTGTCAGCTTTCTCATTACAACGGAAGACGGTGTCAGAGTCTACCACACAGGGGATAGTCTTCCGTTTCCAGAGATGAAACGAATAGGTGAGCAAACTCCTCCAGACGTCGTATTTTGCACTGTGGGACCACCCGCCCCTGGTGCTTCGCCTGAGACAGGCGTTGAAATCGTGAAGATGGTTCATCCAAAAATGGCTGTTCCCTATCATGCCCCAGCAGCCGATTCAAGGGGATTTGCTGATCTCCTCTCTAGAGAAGCGCCGAAAGTTCGTTGCATGGTCATCGAGCAGGGCAAGCCTTTCAAGTATCCATGAGGGACTGCTTTGGCGTCTGGGAAAAAAATGGAAGAGATGAAGACTGAGCTGTGCCGTGTTTTACACAAGATTGGCGCCTTGAAATTCGGAGTCTTCAAGCTAACCAGCGGAAGAACCAGCCCCTACTACATCGACCTCAGAATAGTTCCCAGCTTCCCCGATGCTTTCAACAGAGTATGCGATGTCTACGTGAAACTTATCAAGAAAGAATTGGGTGAGGAAGGCTTCGATAGAATCGCTGGTATCCCAACGGCTGGTATACCATTCGCCTCTCTAATGGCCTATCAGCTAAGGAAACCTTTCCTCTACATTCGACAGCGCACCCGACTGCACGGAAGAGAACGCGGAGTCGAAGGCATCATCATGCCAGGTGACCGCGTCTTGCTTGTTGACGATTTGATAACAACAGGAGGATCGTTGAGAAAGGCAGCTAGAGCCATTCGTGCCGAAGGAGGCGTCGTAAACAATGCTTTGGTTTTGCTTGACAGAGAAGAAGGCGGAAAACAGAGGCTTGCCGAAGACAACATTAGCTTGCATTATTTGCTGACAGCAGGTGAAGCAGCAAAGAGGCTTTATGAGGTAGGCGCCATCGACGACGAACAACTAAGAACTATTCTTAAACAGGTGAAAAAAAAGTAGCGCGCACGAAAGTTTATATCCAAAATCTTACATTTTACAAAACCTCCGAAAGAGAGTAGTATAGACACGCTCGCGAGGTATTCTGTGATGAGCACTCACGAAATGAAGGGTAGACACAGGGCCTTTGTCTTCGTCGATGTTGCCCTTGGGAAAGAAAAAAAGGTTCTGGAAAAACTTCTAAAATATGATGAGGTTATAGAGGGTCACATAATTACTGGTCGGTATGATGTACTTGCTGTTCTGGAGTTCGAACTTTATGGACGTGAAATTTTTTCCTCTTTTCAAGAGACGGCCTCGAAATTCGTAGTTGAAAAAATCAGAAAGCTTAAGGATGTCCTAGACACCAACACAATAATTCCTAGCTTTTCGGTAACAAAACGAGATGAATAATGCTGAGTGCACATAACGAACAAATCTCACCTATTGTCGAAAAAGAAAGTTCTCTAATTTGTCACTGCAATTCCTTCCAGCAAGAATGCTCATTCGTTATCCTTATCTATGTCCAATTGAATAAATGCATCTTCAAAAGGTGAAAATCTTGGAGTCTACAGCTCTCCCCTTTAAACAGAAGTTTTCGCCTAATCTCAAGAAGTATTTAGAGATTTATGAGGAGTCCATTAGAGACCCGGAGAAGTTTTGGGATAGAGAAGCGCGAAAGCTTGAGTGGTTCAGAACCTGGAACAAAGTCTTAGAATGGGATCCACCGTTTGCCAGATGGTTTGTTGGGGGTCTTCTTAACGCTTCCTATCTGTGCCTCGATAGGCATGTTAAGACTTGGCGGAGAAGCAAGGTAGCCATATACTGGGAAGACGAAGTGGGCAACACACGAACGTTGAGTTATTCTCAGCTCTACTCGGAGGTGAACCGTTTGGCATCAGTTCTGAGAAAGTTTGGGGTTAGAAAGGGCGACCGAGTGGCAGTTTACTTACCTTTAATTCCCGAGTTACCCATGACCCTGCTTGCCTCAGCCCGGTTAGGTGCTATACATACTGTGGTGTTTTCCGGTTTCAGCTCTCAAGCTTTAGCAGACAGAGTTAACGACACTCAAGCCAAAGTTTTGATAACCGCCGACGGAAGCTTCAGAAGAGGCAAACTCTTATCGCTTAAGAAGATTGTAGACGCTGCCCTCGAAAAGTGCCCTTCAGTGGAAAGCGTCATAGTTGTAAAGAGGGCAAACGTTGACGTTAACATGCAAAAAGGAAGAGACTACTGGTATCATGAGTTGCTCAAAACTGCAAGGGATTACGTGGAGCCTGTACCCATGGAATCCAACGACCCCCTCTACATTCTGTATACATCCGGAACAACGGGTAAACCGAAAGGAATAGTGCACAACACAGGCGCCTACATGGTCTTCAACCACGCAGCATACAAGTGGGCTTTCAACATACGAGACGAATCCGTATACTGGTGCACCGCGGACATAGGCTGGGTTACCGGTCACAGCTCCATAGTGTATGCACCGCTAAGCCACGCAGCGACCATGGTGCTCTATGAAGGCGCACCCGACTATCCCACGCCTGATCGGTGGTGGGAAATAATCGAAAAATACGGGGTCACAATCTTCTACACTTCACCAACTGCCATCCGCATGCTCATGGGGTACGGAGAAAAATGGCTTAAAAAACACGACCTCTCCAGCCTCGAAATCCTAGGTTCAGTTGGCGAACCCATCAACCCTGAAGCTTGGATATGGTACTACAAAAACGTGGGCGGAGAAAAGTGTCCAATAGTGGATACTTGGTGGCAAACAGAGACAGGGGGGTTCATGATATCTCCGGCGCCTGGGCTTGTGCTTGTTCCTCTTAAGCCGGGTTCTGCAACTCTGCCCTTGCCAACTATCGAAGCTGAAGTGGTTGACGACCACGGTAAGTCAGTGCCGACAGGTGTCAAGGGTTACCTCGTGTTGAAGAAGCCTTGGCCTGGAATGCTTATGACGCTTTACCAAGACCCGCAAAGATACAAGGAGGTCTACTGGTCGAAGTTTCCAGGCTCCTACTACACTGGAGACTACGCAATACGCGACGCCGATGGCTACTTCTGGCTGTTAGGGCGGGCAGATGAAGTGTTAAAAATTGCTGGTCACCGAATAGGAACCATGGAACTGGAAAGCGCTTTAGTTTCTCATCCAGCGGTAAACGAGGCTGCTGCCATAGGTAAGCCTCATGAGGTGAAGGGTGAAAGCATATTAATGTTCGCCATCTTGAAGCAGGGCCACGAACCCACTACGCAATTGAAGCAAGAACTGAAAAAGCATGTACGCGAAGTTATAGGACCCGTAGCAACGCCAGAGGAGATATATTTCGTGCACAGTCTTCCAAAAACCCGAAGCGGCAAAATCATGAGAAGAGTGTTAAAGGCTGTTTTAATGGACATGCCAATCGGAGACCTCAGCACTCTTGAAGATGAAGCTTCAGTTGAAGAAGTCAAAAAAGCCTATGAAGAATTCAAGAAGCTACTAAAAGGCAGTTCTTAAGCGTCCCTTGAGAGCACAAAGTCGAAGTCAATAAAAGCGAGCGCGCAAAAAATTAATAGATTGCTGAGACAATATGAATTGGAGGTAAGTTTATGAGTTTCACAGAAAAAGAACTGGTTGCCTTCTTTCATGAACAAGAGAAATTAGAGGAAGAGATCGTTAAGTCAGTTGGCAAAGCACTTGAAACCATCAAGAATCCCGTGGTAGAGGCTGTTCTGAAAGGCATATCCTACGATTCTTCCAAACATGCTGAAATCTATAGGTCGGCGGCGCAGATAATAGCCGTGGCTCCCGCTTTAACAGAAGGAGAATTCAAGCATCTAGAAGAGGTTGTAAAGTGGCACATCGAAAACGAAGAAAAACTAATGGAGCGCTTACGAGAGGCAATAAACAAAACTGCCAACGACAGAGTTAAGTTCCTACTTGAATCCATACTCGCAGATGAAAAACGGCACCACCACCTCCTAAACTTGGTAATGGGCATCATAGTTAAAGGCGAAACCATAACCGACCAAGACTGGTGGGACATAATCTGGGAAAATGTGCCTTTCCACGGCGCACCAGGCGGCTAACAACTCCAAACTAAAGCCCACGAAAGATTTATTGCTTGCTGGTCTCTTAATTCTTGAAGCCTAAATAAAGCACAATGGTCGTTTCTAGCCCATTTTGAAACCGAGGAAGAATCCAGCCATAAAGCTTCCAGCAAAGGGCAAAACAGCCACAATTGGTGTTAGCCAGCTAATCACTCCTGCAGTTCCGCCTAACCAGTCACGAACTGTTGAAATTAATTTTCCATAATCAATAGTAATTATGTATTGTGAACTCAAGTAAATTAACGCAATTAGGAAAATTCCAATGAGAACAACGATCAACTTTGCAACCTTTTTAATGGCGTACCCAACCACAAAGCCGCCTACAGCTCCTGTGCCTAACTGGAACACAAGAGGAGTTGCTATTTCACTCATTTTAAACAGCCTCCCTCTATGATTCATAGAGTTAATTTTTATGTGTTTTGGATACCATACATCTGGTCTGGAGTAAGCCATTCTGGAAACTGTTCTCGCAAAGCAAGGCGAACCATGTAGCAAAGATGACAAGCATCAGCGTATTCTTCCTGCTGGGAAACACCGAACTTTTCTGCTAAAGCTGCGGGTCCGCCTTCCACGAGAAGCTGAATAATGGGATGATTGGAATGGTCATAGGAACGGATAATTTCCGAGAAAGAGTTTTGCCAGGCATTTCCAATAGTTAGACCTTGGCAAACATGAACATAACCTAATGGATCCACATGTACTCTTTTAGGATTAACTAAGTCCTCGTAAGGGCACTCTCTAAACTCATTCCAAGCTTTTCTAGAGGCTTCTTCCACCAACTTTTCAGCTGCTCGACCACGATACATTAGTTCGCCTACGCCGCCGGGCAACCCCGCAAGTTTTTCTGGAAGCTTCGATGTAGCCATTACGTCTACAGGTATGCCCAACTTTAAGGCTGCTTCAACACCGTTTTTCACTCTTTCCGCTTCTACGTCATCTCCATGATAAGAGTCGCTGCTTAAGCCTAGGCTTGCAACACCTAGTTCAGCTAGGGGACGTAGCCATTCTAAAGCATCTTCCCTGCACGTAGCCCAATAGGCATTGGAGAGCACCCCTATTTTAAAGGCCATATCAGCCGCCTTGCTTAATCCCTTCAACATGATTTGATAATAAAGGAAGGGTTCTCCTCCTTCAAACCAAACCCACTCAACCGTGCTCAGCTTCTCAGCTTCATGTAACAATTCACCGATCTGTTTCAAAGTCATTGTCTCCTCAGAGGAAGGACTACCCCAAACGAAGCAGTGGTCACATTCCATTATGCACCGATAAGTGAAAAGAAGATGTAATCCTTCTAGCTTCATCTTGATCATCTCCTCAAGTTTCCTATCATAATAGCAATGTTAAAAGTCTTAATAGCGTTATATGTTGCGACGAAACAACTTAAATTTAATTTCCGCTCAGTTTTAGGCATAATGACCTTTGGAGGTGGCTTGTTGGACGAGCTGTTTAATATCTACATGTTGAATCTGATGGTTACTTTAGCCATGTTCCTTGTACTTGTCTTTCGCGCACGGATAGAACTTAAAAACTACCGCATAATGTGGAAGGAACTGGAATGGCGGAGAACCTACGAGGTTGTAGGCAGAGTACTGAAAGCAGAGAAAGACATGTTCACTGGAGTAGAAGGCGGAGAAGAGCTCTACAACCTCTTGTGCGAAATGTTCAAAGTGCAAGAAAGATGAACTCAGGGAAAATGCCAATCCTTAATCATCATCCTTGGCTTGCCCGACCTCTCGCGTCCATAACGGCAAAGCGGCTTTGTTAAATGACGCTGAGACCTCGGCGACGTAATATAAAGTCCCTCCTTTACGTTCCGTTGTTCTTCCACAACAATTTTCTTCAGCTTCAAGCTTCGAAAACCACATTTATCGCATCTTAAGCCTTTACCAGACCCCATTGACTCCATACGCCTTCCACAATGAGGACAAAGAGGATTATAAGAAACAGTTTTTGGAGCCAACTTCAAGATTTTAAGCTTTTCAAGATTAATTGTGACTGGATGCTTCTCAGATGCAAGGCGAACACCTCCATAAGCTTCAACTATGTCTCCAACAATCAACGTTCTAGCGACTTTTTGAAGGGTTCCAGTTGGCGCGTATGCGGCGCAATCAATCATGTCATTCTCATCTTTTATCGAGAAGATAACGTGTCTTCGAGGAACAATGTAAGGTTGCTGAATCACTGTTCCTTGGACAACTGCGGGCTGATAGGGTTTCACATCAGTTATAGAACTAACCTTTCGCAAATGAGCGTCGGTTCCATGATTAGTGCGAAAAATCACCCATCGCTCAATCGGTTCAAGTGAACGAACCATCTCACGAGCCTGATTAACCGCAAAGGCTGTTTCTCCACGAATGCCATAGAGAATGGGGTCTGGACCTCGCGGAGTTATCAGAACCCGCTCTGTTTCAGGATCTATATTGTTAAAGGTTAAGGGCACCGTCTTTTTGTTCATGTCTAAAACTGAAGATGCATCTAGTTTCCGTGGAGTTCCACAGTTTCTTGGCGTCCGATAAGCAATTAGTTCGTAGGTGTGGTCGCTCTCTAGGGTTTCACCAATTGCTGCCAGTGCGCCGATGATGCCTCTTCCTTTTTTAAAGCTTACGGCCTCAGCCTCAAACATTTTAACAAGTTTCATAGCCTCCCCCTTCTTGACAATGCCCTGAATTGCTTGCTTGGCGAAGGCTCTAATCTCGGCTGGAACATTGTTGCCAGTAAGAAACACAGCGCCCGGTTCGGTGCCAGCATAGTCCATGTCAGAATGTGCCTCAATTACATCGATGGCTTGTTCCACAATCTCTTCTGCAAGGTGCTCATCGCATCTGAACCTTAAACATAGGGCACCGTTACCCCGGGTTTTCCATGGGACGTTAGGATTAAGCCTAACTAGATTAGGATAGTCAATGAAGGAAACGCCTGATTCATTCAGTTTTTCAACGAGAATCGCGGCTATATAAGTGGTACAGCCCATCCTCGGCGAATCGGTGTCGTCGATGCCAATGTGCATCGTCAGCATTCGTGTCAACTCAAAATAATTCAAAGCCTGCTGAGATAAGAAGGTTTCAGCATGATTCATTCTAACTGAACTAGTTTTCTGCTTGAAAAGGCGAGGTAAACGCGGCATTCAGGCTTTAGCTGTGAGAAAAAGGGAGGGTTGAGGAAGTTATTTCGCTGGCTCTACAACTATCATTGTGAGGGTGGAGCGAACTTTGTTTAGTCTTCGCACATTCCAAGTGACAACGTCCTTAAGTTTATCCATGGTGTCAGCTCTAACTCTGGCCACTATGTCATAGACGCCGTAAACAATGTAAGCTTCTTCTACTCCTTCAACCTTATTTAACTCGTTTAGAACTTCCTCTTCTGAGCCTATCTCTGCGTTAATCAAGACGAAAGCTACCGGCATTGTTTTTCATCATCCTCCTTCTGGCTAATAAGAGAGCCTGATAAACCTAAAATATTTTTGCCTACTCTAGGCAGAGCGTTAGCCTCTAAGCTTAAATATTGCTTGTAAACATCACTATAGAACATGGCGATTCAAGATTTCTTGACGCAAATTTGGACAACAATCGTTGAAATGTTACCACGCGTTGTCGGAGCAATAATCGCATTAATCATCGGCTGGATTGCAGGCCGAGCCTTAGGCAAAGCTGTTTCAAATGTTCTTGATAAAGTAGGAGTTGACGACGCCTTGCGTCCAACAATTTTCGGAAGAGTCCTTGAACGTTCAGGGATAACCACCGTAGGCTTTTTCGATCTCATCGTCAGATGGTTTGTCTACTTGATTGCCATCTTTGCAGCCGTTGACATACTGCAGATAACCATTCTCACCGAGTACATGAGCATGGTAGTAGTATACATTCCAAGCCTCATCGCCGGGGTTATCCTTCTTATCGCAGGCTTCATAGTAACTGACTATATCTCAGACTTTATGAAGAAAGTTGGCGAAGAAGCCGAAATCGCCTATTCCAGAT